>NZ_JAPVYS010000008.1:0-85996 GCF_041431945.1 Streptococcus sp. 27098_8_66
TGCTCCCTATATTGCCCAATCTCCGTTACGGAAGACTGGGACGCGGGTGCCGTCTTCTCGAATGCCGTCGATATCCATTTGGCTTGAGCCGATCATGAAGTCGACGTGGACGTCTGAGCGGTTGAGGCCGGCTGCTTCGAGTTCTTCTTCTGTGAACTCTGCGCCACCTTCTACACTGGTTGCATAGGCTGCCCCGATGGCCAAGTGGTTAGAAGCATTTTCGTCAAATAGAGTGTTAAAGAAGGTAATGCCTGATTGGGAAATCGGGCTTGGATCTGGAACAAGAGCACATTCACCCAAGGCACGCGCTCCCTTGTTTTTGAAGACCAAATCTTTCATGACTTGATCGCCTTTTGCTGCTGTGATGTCTACGATTTCTCCATTTTCAAAGGTCACTTTGATCCCTTCGATGATGTTCCCATTGTAGCTAAGCGGTTTTGTAGAGGTGACATAACCTTCTGCACGGCGGAAGTCAGGAGCTGTGAAGACCTCTTCTGTCGGCATGTTTGGCAGGAAGTTTTCGCCTTGGGCATTGATGGCTCCGGCAGATTCCCAGACGTGGTTCTTCGGCAAGCCAAGTGTCAAGTCCGTTCCAGGCGCTGTGTAGTGAAGAGCTGAAAATTGCTCTTTGTTGAGCATTTCTGCCTTGCTCTTGAGAATAGCTGCATGCTCTTCCCAAGCCTTGACGGGATCTTCTTCGTAGACACGGCAAGTCTTGAAGATTTGGTCCCAAAGGAGGTCCACTGCTTCTTCGTCGCTTGCCGCATTTGGAAAGACTTTTTTCGCCCATTCTAAACCTGCTGCAGCAGCAACCGTCCAGCTGACCTTGTTGGATTGAGTAGCGATACGCATTGGTTTCATGGCCATGCCCAAAGCCTTAGCCGAGGCAGAAAGCTTCTCTGCATCAACACCATTTAAGGCACCTGGATCAGACGAGCGCACACCCAAGCGACTAGCCTTGTGGTCCAAGAGGTAGTTCATCTCCGCAATCTTGTAGTCTGGCACATTGTCCAAACGATCCATCGGTGCATGGAGGAATTTTTCCCGGGTAGTGAAATCATCTGCCCATTGGACAATCACTTCGTGCGCGCCCAAAGCATAGGCTTCCTTCACGATCAAGTGGGCCAATTCTCTTTGTTCCACATCGATGTTCAAGACCAAGGTATGGCCAGGTTGCACGTTGATACCGTTCGCCACTAACAATTTAGCGTATTTTTCGAGATTTTCTTTAAAATTTGGTAAAACCATTGCATTCTCCTTCATAAGTGAATAATCTTCTCCTAGTATACCATAAGTCCATGTAGAATTCTTTTTGAACGTAAACAACCTTTTTTAATATAAAATAGGTTAAGTGATTCTGAAAAGAAATAAAAATGAGTTCTTTTTAGAACGAATCAAGAAATACCGAAACTTTCTGCTGTGAGAAAAGTGCCTGAAACTTAATAGTTTCAGGCACTCGGAATTATTGAGAGTAAAACAGTTTGGGAAACTGTTTTAGCCTGAGCCAAGAAATTAAAGAGCAAAGGGGCTCAATACGAATTGAACACGGGCTGCGGATTGTGTCAAAAAGATAAGTTTTCCTAGAATCGAAAGATTCTGCGTCAAACTTCCTATTTTGACTTTATCCGCAGACGCCCTTTGTATCTTGATTTAGTCATGGAACTTCGTAGAAGTTCGCTGACGTCCGTACTCACCTAAGGAAAGTTTCTAAGAAGACTTTGTCTTCAACTTAAGGAAGAACATAGCCTTGATCATCCACGGTATGAGGTTGTTCAGAACTTCTATTCTCTCTCAAAGCTTCCAAATCTTGATCCAAAATGGAATTGTAGTCTGTACTACCTTCACGGGTTACCCGAGTTGATACTTGGCGCAAGAGTTTTTCATTGAGATTGCGAACCCAGCGACCATTACTATGGTCATTGGCACGCATATAATTTCCTTTCACAATCTCTCCATAAAGGGCTTCATTGACTTGGTAACCTTGCTTACGCAATCCTAACAGACCGATCTCCACGATCTCATCTGGGCTGTAGTCTTCAAAATCAAATGTAGTTGGGATTCGGCTTTGCAGACCTGAATTGACCTGCAAGAAGTCGTGCATCTCTTTCGTGTAACCGGCAAAGATAATGACGATATCGCGACGGTGGTCCTCCATAAATTTGAGGACTTCATCCAAGGCTTCCTTCCCAAAATCATCATTTAAACCGGTATAGAGCGTGTAGGCCTCATCGATAAAGAGGACTCCACCCAGTGCACTTTCTAGGACTTCGCGCGTCTTCAAGGCTGTTTGACCTTGGTAGCCTCCAACCAGATTGCTCCGGGATACTTCGATGAATTTCTTCTGCTTGATAACCCCCTTTTGGAAGAGGATATTGCCCAAAATGCGGGCCACGGTGGTCTTCCCTGTACCAGGATTTCCAAGAAAGAGAGAGTGCAAGGTCGTGTCTTCGACGATGCCACCTTGTTCAGCCCGTTTTTGATTGAACTCAGCCATGGCCACGAATTGTTCGACTTGCTCTTTCACCTTAGCAATTCCAACCAAACGGTTGAGGGCAGCCATCCCATCTTCTTCCTTGTCGGCTCCTGCTTGATACTTACCTTGGTTAAGGACAGCATCGATATCGCTATTGAGGATGGTCTCAATATCATCGGAACCTTGGGCCACCACCCGATCTGCCATGGTCTTGGTCAATTGCTCATCCAGGTTACGAATCCAGCGACCATTGCTCTTATCTAGCGAGCCATCATAAGCCCGCTTAACGTGCCGCGCATAGTAATCCCGGTCTTCGAGTTTGTAGTCCCCTTTGCTTAGGATCATTTCACCTAGTTGGACAATCTCATCTCCTGTGAAATCTTCAAAGATGAAATTATTTGGCACCCGAGAACGAAGGCCTGGATTGGTCTTTAAGAACTCCTCCATTTCCTTGGTATAGCCAGCAAAGATAATCATGATGTCGTCGCGATTGTCCTCCATAAATTTGAGGATGGTATTGATCGCCTCGATCCCAAAGTCCGCACCGCTGTCTTTTTTATCCAAGCTATAGGCTTCATCAATAAAGAGGATGCCTCCTCGCGCTTTTTCAAGCAGGGCTTGGGTCTGTTCAGCTGTTCCTCCAATATTCGAAGAGATCAGATCGGACTCCGTTGCTTCCACAAAACGGAATTCTTCCCCTGAGAGAACACCTGCATCAAAGAGCACTTGTCCCAACAGACGGGCTACAGTCGTTTTCCCTGTACCAGGATTTCCCATAAAGGCAGCATGCAAGGTTTGCTTTTCAGGAGCCTTGCCACTAGCGATTCGTTTCTTGTTAAATTCCACCATGTTGATCATTTTCTTGATCTCATGTTTGACTTTTTCAAGACCAATCAGGCTATTGAGTTCTTGAAGAGCATCTTGTTTCTTCTCTGGTCCAGAGTCTCTTGCGGTAGTTGGAGCCACCGTTGCATCTGTCGCCTGTCCCGTAGAAACTACTTGCGCATTGCCCTTCGCCACTTCTCTGCCAACAAGATAGTTACAGTCATCCTCGATTTTCTTGGTCAGATCACGCGCATCCCCCTGCCTATAGGTCATGGTGTCCACCTTCACAAAAGCTCCACCTTGAAGCCGTATATTAGGATCCGCAATCTTATGACAAATCATATGCTCAGCCATCAGTACACCATCATCAAAAACGCCAAATGAAATGGTTTGGGCATTCTCATTCAAGAAGGTCGTTTCCCCAGTCAGGGAAGCAAAGGACTCTTCATAGACGCATAAAAACTCTGTGAATGTAGCCTGGTGAGCTCGGATCATACTATTAAATGAATTGATGGAGGTCATACGATCCGAATCCGAATTGAATTGAACATTGTTGTCAAGACAGACTCCAGTTCCAGTAGGCAGCTCAATTTTACAGTTTTCGGACTCCCAAATGACATTCCTCAACCAAACTGGTGGAAAGTCCTTTTCCAGATCCCCGCCTGTAATCGTTGAATTTTTTGCGATCACTTCTGAGTCCTTGGCATGGATCGTATTATTCCCAAATTTTTCAATATAGACATTTTCTAAGGTCAACTTGGAGCCTTCTGACAGATCTATCTTAGAAAAGATCGTTGAATTTTGAATGGACAATTCTGATGCTGACATTCCGATGACACTTTGGTGTTTTTCTGGAACCTTCATCCCAACTCCATCCAATGTCATTTTCGAATGCGTATCCATATAGATAAAAAATTCACTATTTGTCGGAGTGGTGATTTCAAAATAGACCTGTTTACAGGTGATAGCTGACTCATTCCATAAGGTCAAGGCAGTATAGTTCCCACCAACTTTAAACCACAGATCTTCAAATGTCACCTGAGCTCCCTCTACAAATCGGAAAGAAGCCTCAATCGTGTTGTTAAACATGCGCCCATTACCATTTGGATTTGGAACTACATGCCCCACAAAATGAAGGCTCTTGTTGATTACAATCACCTCATCTGTCGGCCATTGAAACACATACCCATTTTCAAACTCGATGGTATCTCCATCCTGCGCTTTTTCAACCGCATCCATAAAGTTCCAACTATTATTGTAAGGGCCTACTAAATATCTTGCCACGCTCTTCTCCTTTGTTTCATCTATTCTATTTCCTTGTCACAAACAATCGTTACTAAAAATTGTAACACAATCCAGTGCCAAAGAAAACACTTATCAGATCTGAAAGGACTGAAAAACCTCTATTTTCAAAAGAAAAATAGAGGCTGTCAGTTAATCTTTCAAGGCTGAAAATAAGCTGGCTAGAGCAATTGCTCCTGAGAGCAGGGCGGTGGAAAGGAGCAGCACATTGTCTGCCACCTCTAGCTTGTACTCAAAGACTTTTTCAGCTGGTTTGTCTTCTGCAAAAATTTCTAACTTCATGTTCTCCTCCTTTGTTTCTAGAACAAATCACTGTGACTTCCCGTCCTCAGCAAGTTTAAAATCAATTCGTCCTTATCTACTTTGTAAACCAAAAGCCAATCCGGCTGGATATGACACTCCCGAACACCTTGGAAATGCTTGGAATTGGTCAATTGATGGTCACGATATCTGACAGGAAGTTCTTTTTCTTGAACCAGAAAATTCAAGACTTCTTCTAACAAGTCTGCCTTCAAACCTCGCTTCATTGCTAACTTAAAATCTTTTTTAAACTGTTTATGATAACGAATCTTAAGCACGCAAGTCCTCCATCAAGTCTGAGACTGATTCAAAGGGTTGACTCATATTCCGATTTTGCTCTACATCCGTTACTACTTGAAGCAACTTCCCATGATCGTCTAATCGAACATCAAAAGGTAAGCCCTGATATTGAATAGCCTGACGAAGAAAAATGTTGATAGCTGTTGTCATATCCATTCCCAAATGATTGAACACCAGTTGGGCCTGCTCCTTAACCTCGCTATCCAAACGGATACTCATGCTCGTCTTTGACATCTTCTCACCTTCTTTCTAGCTTTTATTGTAACAAAAAAGAAGGCTGTTGTAAATCCATTGGATATACAATAGCCTTCTAATTGGTATTCATTTTTCATTAGATGAAACTGCATCAACTTTTATGAATGGATTCTCTCCATCAAAACAAATCATCAAAGAGGCTCAACTGGTTATCCTCTGGCATATTGCCAAGAATGCCCATCTCATCCATCTTTTCAACCAGGGTAGACGAAACCCCGCCACGCTTCCGGAGCTCAGTCTTAGAGAGGAATTCTCCTTCTTCACGCGCCCGCACGATTTGCTTGGCAACGTTCTCTCCCAGACCATCCATAGCGACAAATGGTGGAATCAAGGTGTCCCCATCGATCAAGAATTCTGTCGCCTGACTGCGATAGAGGTCTAGCTTGCCAAACTTGAAGCCCCGCTCCCACATTTCATTAACAATCTCAAGGGTGGTGTAGAGATCAATCTCTACGTTAGAAGCTTCGTTGTTCTTGCGTTTCTCAGCGATTTCTTTCATCCGCGCTTTCACGGCTTCAAGGCCTGCCCCCATGGTTTTGATGTCAAAAGCCTTGGCCCGAATCGAGAAGTAAGCACAGTAGTAATAGAGAGGATGATGCACCTTAAAGTAGGCCACACGAAGGGCCATCATAACATAGGCCGTCGCATGGGCTTTAGGGAACATGTACTTGATCTTCCCACAGGACTCAATGTACCATTCAGGGACATTGTTTTCCTTCATGGCTTGGATGTAGCCATTGCGCTCTTCTTCTGAGATCTTGAGCCACATGCCTTTCCGCACGCGCTCCATAATGGTAAAGGCCATCTTAGGCTTGAGACCCGCGTGCATGAGGTAAACCATGATGTCGTCCCGACACCCGATAACGGTCGATAGATCGGCAATGCCCGCCTTGATCAAGTCTTGGGCATTTCCCAACCACACGTCGGTACCGTGAGACAGACCAGAGAGCTGAAGTAACTCTGCGAAGGTCGTCGGATGAGTCTCTTCGACCATGCCCCGAACAAAGTTGGTCCCAAACTCTGGAATCCCCAACATTCCTGTCGGCGTTCCGATCTGCTCGGCTGTCACCCCTAGCACTTCTGTCCCAGAAAAGAGGGCCATGACCCCTGGATCATCCATAGGGATATCGTTCGGATCAATACCTGACAAATCTTGGAGCTTGCGAATCATGGTCGGATCATCATGACCAAGGACATCGAGCTTGAGGACGTTCTCATCGATATCGTGGAAGTTAAAGTGAGTGGTCTGCCATTCAGCTGTCACATCATCTGCCGGATACTGGACCGGAGTAAAATCATAGACATCCATATAGTTTGGAATAACAACGATTCCTCCCGGGTGTTGACCGGTCGTCCGTTTGACCCCGGCTGCACCAAGAGCCAAGCGCTCCACCTCTGCATCCCGGTAATACTTGCCGTAGTCTCGCTCATAGCCTTTCACAAACCCATAGGCAGTCTTGGCCGCAACTGTACCTACTGTTCCTGCCCGGAAGGCGTATTCTTCCCCAAAGATATCGCGGACATCCAAGTGGGCGCTTGGCTGATCTTCCCCAGAGAAGTTCAAATCGATATCGGGTACCTTGTCCCCATCGAAACCAAGGAAGGTTTCAAAGGGAATGTCCTGTCCATTTTTACTGAGCTTGTGGCCACAGTTTGGACAATCCTTGTCCGGCATATCAAAACCAGATCCATAAGAACCGTCTGTGATGAATTCACTATACTGGCACTGGCTGCAAACATAGTGAGGCGAAAGAGGATTGACCTCGGTGATCCCAATCATGGTCGCGACAAAGCTGGATCCGACAGATCCACGCGATCCAACCAGATAGCCCCGCTCATTGGAACGGTGCACCAGCATCTGTGAAGCCAGATAAATCACGGCAAAGCCATTCCCCAAGATGGAGGTCAATTCTTTTTCAATTCGCAGATCGACAATATCAGGAAGCGGATTACCGTAGATCTCAAAGGCCCGCTTATAGGTCAATTCCGCAACCGTTTCTTCGGCCTTGTCGATAAATGGCGTATAGAGGTCACCCTTGACCACTTCGACCGGCTCAAAGGTCTCTGCGAGCGCATTGGTGTTTTCAATAACAATCTTGCGTGCCAAGTCTTCTCCCAAAAAGGCAAATTCATCCAGCATCTCATTGGTGGTTCTAAAATGCGCTTTTGGCAGTGGCGCTGGCTGGGCATCTTCTCCGTGCCCTATGGTCCGGTTGATCATGGCCCCTTGACCGAGACTACGGACAATGATCTCCCGATAGATCTCATCTTCCGGCTCCAGATAGTGGACATTACCTGTCGCAAGAACAGGCTTGCCGAGGCGATCTCCCACTTCAATCAAGCTCTTGATAATAGTCTGTAGCTCCTCCATGTCCTTGACCTGCTCCTTGGCAATGAGAGGTGCGTAGATAGCCGGTGGCATAACCTCGATAAAGTCGTAGTACTTGGCCACTTCGACCGCCGCATCCACACCTTGCGACATGACCGCATCAAAAACTTCCCCTTCTGAGCAGGCCGATCCGAGGATCAAGCCCTCGCGGTGGGCGTCCAGCACGGTCTTAGGAATCCGTGGAACTCCTTCGAAATACTTGGTCCCAGAAAGTGAGACTAGTTTAAACATATTCTTAAGGCCGGTCTGATTCTTGACATAGAGGGTCGCATGCTTGACCCGCGCCTTCTTATAAGAATTCTCATCGATCAAATCGATATTCAGGTCCTTGAGATTGGTCACCCCATGCTTTTCAGCGACATCTTTGATGAAGATAAAGAGCAGGCGCCCCGTCGCTTCCGCATCGTAGTTGGCCATGTGGTGATGCTCCAAGCCTACCCCAAAGCGCTTGGTCAATGGCCCCAAGCCATGCCGTTTAAAATCTGGATAGAGGTTGCGGGCAAATTCCAGGGTATCGATGACTGGCTGGGTGATCTTGGGAAGGCCATGGCGCTCATAGTTAGCATTCATGAAGCCCACGTCAAAGGTAGCGTTGTGGGCGACAAGAACGGTCCCCTCACAGAAGGCCTGAAACTCCTTCAAGACCTGTACCAAAGGCTTAGCCCCCCGGACATGCTCATTGGTGATCCCTGTCAATTGGGTCGTAAAGGAGGACAGAGGATGGCCCGGATTGATAAACTCATCAAACTCCTCAATGACATTGCCCTTGTACATCTTAGAAGCAGCGACCTGAATCAAGTCATTGTAGATGGCTGAAAGTCCCGTTGTTTCCACGTCAAAGACCACATAAGTCGCTTCATTGAGGTCCAGATCCACCTCGTTATAGGTGATGGGCACCTTGTCCTCTACGATATTGGCTTCCATCCCATAGATCAGCTGAATTCCAGCCTTCTTGGCTGCTTTAAAGCCATGCGGGAAGCTCTGCACATTGCCATGGTCGGTGATGGCCACAGCCTTATGCCCCCACTCAGCTGCCTTAGCGATCAGCTCTTCGACTTCCGGCAGAGCATCCATAGTCGACATATTGGTATGCGCGTGGAACTCCACCCGGCGCTCACCTTCTGGCATCAGGTCCTTGCGGGCGTAGTGCACGACTTCCTGGATGTCTTGGACATTCATGGTTAAGTCGCGCGTGAAATTGTTCATTTCGATATTTCCCCGCACCAGGAGCCAGCTGTTTTTCTTGATCATGTCAAACTTCTGAGCTTCTTCCTCATTTTTAACCCATTTCTGAAGGGAAAAACTCGAGGTATAGTCAGTCATCTTAAAGCTGATCAAGACGCGACCGGTCCGTGTCACCTTGTGCTCCACGTCAAAGACCACACCCTCAAAGACAATCCGATTCTCTTCTGTCGTAATCTCGATCATCGGAGTGATCTCGGCCTTGTCTAGCTTGGGCTTAGCCACAGCCTTCTTAGCCTTGAAATCAAAGGCAGGTTTTTCTTCATCTGCTGGTGGCGGAGCCATCTGAGCCAAGGATTCCATAGCCCGCAAGGTCTCTTCATTGGCTGCTTGGAAAATCTTTTCATTTTCCTCCTCAAAGCGCGCCACTTCTTGCTCTGTCAATTCCTCATCAGACTCCACCCGACAGGTGAAGTGCGGAAAACCAAAGGCTTCCAACTGCTTAGCAAGGTTGGGCAAATGGTTCTTACGAAAATGCTCCGTATCAACCGAAGAAGGACCAGAGATGATCAATTCCTGTCCTTCTGCTCGCACCTGCAAGTCTTGGTAAAGTCCCTTAAAGCCTTGACTAGCACAAGGTCCTTCCTCAAAGACCTCCCGGTAGTAGGCCCGCAATAAATCAGCAGAAAAATCCTGATTGGACACTTGGATGGTAAAGGTCGCCTGGTTTCCTGTCTTTGAAAATTCGTCCTTCAAGCGCTGGCGCAATTCCTTAAACAAAGTAATGGGCAAGATTTCCGCAAAATCAAAGCGGAACTCCCAGACCCGACTGACCTTGTGCACCACGACTTCTTGAATCTCCGCATGCAAAAAGGCACTGGAAGATCGCATTTCCAGCGGCATATCCAGCTGATCCATTAAAATTTCAAAGGTGTTGGACATTGTTTCTCCCTTGATCTTGATTCTTTTGCTCGCTTTTGAGTGGCCCGCTTCTAAGCAAAAACAGACCAGTCAAAAACATTCGTAACTTTTATTTTATCACAATTTAAGGATTAATTCGAGAGAGAAGTGAAGACAAAAAAATCACCGGACTAGAGGTGATTTCTCGATGATTGGCCAACAGCAGGCAATCCTGATCATTGTCCCGTCGTATCCGTCACTGAGCTTGAACGCGGTGTCCAAAGTAGATCCTTCATCTGTAACTAGACGGTTTCTCTCAAGCTTTGTTCTTGCTTTTGGATATCCTCCATGACAGACTGCAACTTCTGCCGGATTTCCACTTTCTCCTCTTGTTCTTTTTACGCTTGGAGGGTTGGACGGAATATGGCAAAGAAAGGCCCGATGACCACGATCAAGTAGGGAATATAACGCGATTGTTTGAGGCGCATAATGATCAATAACACAAGACCGATCACCTTAATCCCCACATTAAAAATAAAACGCATTTAAAACTCTTATTTTACTTGTAAATACGTTTCTTTAGATATCGGCTACACCTAATTCATTAAAACATCTGTGATACTTAGACTCATCTTCGTTTCATCAGCCATTGTTTCTACGATCGAGCTCTGTTCACTCGTCAAAGGGAGCAGTAAAAGTGTCGCTGATTGTGTCGGTAACTTAGGGTTATTAGATAGACTATACTGGACCACTTGATCTTGATAAATAGAGTGGCCATCATAACTCCAACTAATTTTAAAGGTGGCATCACGATCAAGATTCGTTGTAGTTTTGTTGACCAACATAAAAACTGCATATTCCTGTTGTTTAAAAGTATAGGTACCACCTGTAAAATACACAGTAATCTCTCCTTGAGCGCCGATTTCCGGATGTTCCGTAACTAACTTCTTACCCAGTTCAATCAAGTCCGATGTCTTTCCTTCATTCTGAGGTGCGACTACAAATTTCAAGCCCTTCTCCTCTTTAGCAGATGAGGAAGCTTTTGTACTTTGCTCCGTTTTGTTTTCTGTTGATTCCTTGGCTTCTTTTTTAGGCTGAGCACAGGCTGTTAAAACAAGCACACTCACCAGCAATACCATGCTTTTTTTCATGTATTGTTCCCTCCTTTTATAATCGAGTAGTTTCAAAATTTATTCCTTACTATCATACCGGAATTTACTATGAATAGCAAATTAGACGCTGGGTGGAGAGAGTTGAGAAAATGAAAAAGAGAGAACCAGGCGATTCTCTCTAAGTTATAACTTTTCATCAACCCAATACAGTTGACAAAGAGCCATTGTTTTTATTAATTAGTTACCAGATAAATAGAATTATTCAAACAACCTTAAAGAAAATAATCAAGTACATTACAAAATCAACCATTAATCGTTGGCTATTAAGAATCGTTACCAAAACGTATATCTTAGGATATTAAATTATTTTTATCAAACATTATTTCTTATCTATCCTGAATGGCATTCTATCATTATCTAAAAAGTAACGTTCAACTTTTTCTCTATTATAGCTAAATTGATATCTCAATTCATATCGTTGGCTCTATGTATGTATCTGAACGATTAAATTGTTTCCTTATTCAGTGATTGTCTATATTCCTTTGACTTTTCACCATACCAAGCCTTGGACGAATAACCAAATTGCTCTCGATACTCCTCTGAGTATTTGAAGAGATAATATCCCCTTAACAAATCAATCGAAAATACATAAGTGGCAAACACAAATATTGCAGGCATTAAAGGCATCAAAACTGCATCAATACCACCTCTCGTATTACTTCCAGTTGAGCGATCAAATAGAACTAGACCAGCTGTAATCCCTGTTCCACCTAAAAAAATCAAACCATCTGAAATTCTATCTGTCAGTATAGATGACATCGGACTAAATTCAGTCCGATTACAAACAGCTTCTTTCATCTTACGAGGTACCGTTCGAACCAAGTAAAAAATTGCAAGACCAAACGTGACACCCGCTACTATACTAGCCATATTACGACGTGTCATCATCATAATTCCAGAACACACTGTAAACATTGAAAGCAAAATCACCATATAAAAATAAGTACAAAATTTTAATTTCATGGGGCTATTTCTATACTTGATTGAAAAGAAAAGATATACCAAATACATGATTAGGAACAAAAAGATTACAGGCCACTGTAGCCATCTATAATTAGGAGCTTGATCCACTGTATGCCCACTTACAAACATCGGAATAGCAACCAAAAAAAAGTAAAGAACAACTGAGGTGATCAATAAGCCTATGTAACGTTTCCAATTCCCTTTTTGATTTAATTTGTTTACAATATCTTCATTTACAAAGGACTGACTTTGTTCAAATGAATAATTAAATAGCTTCATTTTCTAACTCCTTTCTCCAAACCATTCCAACTTAGGAACATTTGCAAATAATTTCTTAGCTAAAGGACTTTTAATCAATTTTGACCAAAAAGTTTCATCTTCTGCTGCAACCATAGCATCTAAAAACTTTAGACTGAAGCCATTACTTTCCCTAATGCATCGAAGAACCAATCGCTATTATACAATTTTTCAGCAATTTTTGCTGGAGCTTTTTTTGCAGCTTCAGGGGAGCTTATAACAGCGAAAAAAATATCATCCATTTTTCTGTTATTATATAAAAGATTCCAAAACCATTCCTGATGAAGAGCTTGAAGAGGTCTGTCTCATAAGGCTCGTCCTTCATAGACTCATAGCTATCCATCAGGATGACCATGGTTGGCTCTTGCTTGCCGGTCACTTCACGGTAGAGGGCCATGGTGCCGACACCATGCTCGGAGAGGAGCTTCTTCCTGCGATCTAACTAGCGGTTGATGATCCGGATGAATTTCTGGATTTTCTCCGTCTGATCCAGCAAGAGGCTATCTGCCACATGTGGCAATTGAGTTTGTTCCGAAATCCAGCAGGTATATGGTCAGATTTTCTGGACTCTACTTGCGAGCCAGATCCATTGCGGCTGTCTGGAGGAAAGTGGTCTTTCCTGTACCTGGACTTCCGTAAAGGAGGATATTCCCATCTTTTGACAGATCGATGGCGACAGCTTCTTGCTTTTGCGCTTGCGGGAGACAGTTTAGTGAGGCAAGGCCACGTGAGGTACTCTCCTTGTCATAGTCATCTGGAAGTGATAAAAACTCCATTAAATACTACTATCATATCGGAATTTACTTTAAAGATCAAGTTAATCACTAATTATAAAAAACCGGAGGAGACTTCGTTTCATAACATGGTCAAAAGGCAATTTGGATAAACTAAGGTCAGTATACAGTACTTTGAAATTTATCACAGACCTTCCTTCTCATTTATAATGTTTTCTCTTAAAATACACTTTATTTTAAGGGGAAACTTGTAAGTAGGGGATAAGTTTTATTGCTTAGAATATTAAAAAAGAGAACCTATTTTGGTCCTCTCCAAATTGTAACTTTTATCAACCAACACAGTTGAGAAAGAGCTTATTTCTTTTTACTTCCCTTCTTTTTCAGTCAGCTCATTTAAGAGTTTAATTTGGCTAGCTATTCTTTGAGTATAGGATGCAGTAAAATTAAATCTGACCATAGAAAATATTCTTACGAACTTCGTCACTCATTTTTGACCTAAAATTTTGTCCTTCTCTATAGTCTTTTACATCACCTTTTCCTTCAATTCTTGATGCTAAGAATGAATCTGTATCTTCAAATGCTGTAGCTACTTGATCTAAATAGTCGTTAAAACTTACAATTGTCTCTTGAATAGTGCCAGCAGTTTCTTTAAATCCATTGAAACATTCTTCTAATTTCGCTTTAGAATCATCTTCAACAACCAGTCCAATCCCAGATCCAAAATTGATAAATGCAGCATCAAATTTAGCCTTAACACCTTTTATATTTTCAGGTTTAATATTCTTTTTACTCATTTTCCTCCTCCTGTTTTGGATGGGCCTTTATCCAGGCTACAAACTCGTCATAAGAGTGAATTTGTGTTTTCTCTCCAGTTGTTTCGTCTGTAGCATACAGTTCCATGACTTCTTGACCTGCTGGCGCAAACCAATGAATGATTTTATCAAACCATTCGCGCTCATTGTATTGTTTCGGACGGAAATATAATGCATTTAGATATTTTATATTTTTTTCTAATTCTGGATATAATTTAGAAAAGTTAGAACCAGAGACATTTATTTGAGACGGTTTATAATTCATTGGATAAAGTGAATTTTCGTTTCTTGAAAGATTATACTTTGCTAGATTCGCGTCGATCTGTTCAGAGATCCCACCCCTATACCAATCATATTTGTTTTTAAAATATTGTTGTTGCTTTTGGTTGATCTTCTGCATCTCTTTTTCAGAAATGTCATTATATCCTCCCCCATTAGCTAAAAACAGGATAGGTCTAATATTATCACCCATCAAGTCGTGATCACTTAATTTTTCCAAATTAAGTGTAAGATAATCGTCTCCGTTTTGTAAATAGGTTTGAGGAGCATTATTTGGTGCACGGTACAAATTATTTTTCCCAAGTAATTTATATAAGTCAAATTTAATAATTTTTTCTTTATCACTTTGTATATCATAACTAATAATTTGATAATATTCTTCATTTCCAATCGGAGGAATCTTCTCCAAATTGCCTGTATAAAGTGTATGCGAAGAAACAGTTGTAACATAATTTTCTCCATATAAAACAACACCATCCAAATAATTATTTACGGCAACAAAAACAAATTTATCGTTATCAAATAATTGTATTTTTCTAATTTTAGACGGCATATCATCTATATATATCTTCTCAGATGATTTTTTAAGTCTCATAAAAATTATACCACCAACAATAAGCATTATGATAGCTATTATTATGCTGGCCTTTTTGTTTTTCATTATTATTTTCTCCTATTCGGTTCCAAAATCAGAATCACTCGAGCTTAAACCAGACGGATCCCACTTGTGGTATTTTTGGCTCTGAAATATTTTAGATTTATCTCTATTTTCAAACTCTTTATCTAACTTCCTTAATCCTTGATAAATATTTGAAGAAGGAATTTCAGATACTCGTGTATCATCTCCATTGATAAACAAATTATAAGTATTTTTAGTTAATATTCTATAATGTTTTTTATCATCTGAATTATCAATTTTATTCTCAGAAGCAATATTTTTCATTATTTTATCATAGTTTTTTACCGAATTTATTTTAGATGAAAGTTCACCATCTGTATTGTGGTATACAAATGTTTTTAATCCATTCTTTTCTAAATCGTAAATCTTCATATCTGCTTGCAAGTCATAAGTTAGATCATATTTTACAAATTCATCTTTAGAATCACCTGATAGCCGACGTCCCCCTGTACCAAAGATACTGCCAGCTAAATATTGCTCACGTTTTGTTATTCTTTGATCATACTCATAATATTTTTCTAAATGATCTGAAAGCGTTGAAGAATCTGATATTTTTTCTCCAACTTTTTTCTTGTAAAGATCTGAAAAAGTTACAGCTCCTGCTTTATCGCCAAAATTTAGACTTGAACTTAGATTATTATCAATTTTAACGCCGGAAGAAATTAAATCCAGTATTTTATCCGAACCAGGAATAAAAGAACCTAAAGCCATTTTTGCTAAATCAACTGCAAATAAAGCCGCCTCTTTATCCCGTTTTTCTCTTAACTCACGAATTTCAGATATCGCTTCAGCATCTTGAACTCCATCCCCTGTATTGAAAAATTCTGTTGAATAACTTTTATCTCTACGAATCCCCACAGAATCAGGTGCTGATACATTAAATTCAAAACCGTTTTTCCCATTAAATGTTAATCCACTTAAAACAATAGATGTATCAAGTGACATATGGCCCATATAAGGATAAACCTTCTTTGACTTTCCAATGCCAACTGCGTACAGTGATTCAAATAAACTTGTTAAAACTCCAGCACGTTTTATGTGTTCATTAAATCCTTCAAGTTGAGGTTGGATTTTAAGTTTCTCCGCTTCATAATTCTTAAATTTACTTTCACTATCATTTGTTTTAGGAAAATCAGGAACTAGAGCCTTTGCCAATTCAGTTATTGTTTGAGCATACCTATCTCCAGCCAAGACTAAATTCTCAAAATAGGCTTTTGCTTTTTCTTGGTCTTGATTAGAAATTGCTTGAATATAAGTACGAAGATTTTCCATTGCAGGACTCTTATCTTTTTCCACATTTGAAAATTCTTTATTAACTCGGTTATAAACAATATCCATCATCGCATGGCTAACTTTTGTCGTATCTACACTCCCCAATGCTGTAAAAAATCCTGTTGGAGCGCTATATCCATGTTCTCCTAAAATAACCTTAAGAACTTTAGCATCCCCCTCATTTTGAATGGAATCCAGAAAATCCATATTTTGTTCGTTCAAATAACCTTTGGAGATTAAATCCATTGCTGTATTTAAACTAAAACTACTGATAAATCTTGCGTTATCTAATGTTGCTTTCACACCAACCAAACGTTCACTTACCACAGTTAAACTACTAATAAATTGCTTTAAATTATTCTCTAATTCATCATGAGTTGTTTGACGTTCATCTCCATGTTTTGCTAAATTCATTGCTATGGAGTGTGCACGTGCTCCCGCATCTCTTGTAAATTCAACTGCTCCTGGTTCTAGGGCTAGTGCTTTACTTGCTACTTGAATTGCAGCATCAAGATCTTCACTTTTTTCCAAAAACTCTTTACTTTTTGTTTCCCCTAACCATGTCTTAATACTTTGGATATCTGCTGCTTTTGTCTTTACCACTTCAGAAGAAAAACCAGCCGCCGTCAATCCTGTTTCATATTTAAGGACTGCCTCACTATATAATTCTAATGTTAATGGATATGAATCATGTAATGTTTGTGATAAAGAATTCAACTTTGCTATAAAGGCTTTAATGGCATTTGCCTCTTGTCCCGTCACTTTTGCTTCAATTTTCCTCTGAACAGATGATATCTGACTTCGGTACTCTACTGCAGCTTCTTTTGTTTTATTACCGTGATCAAGTAATCCACTTTTTGAAATAACTGTAACGGTCATAAATTACCTCCTACTTTTCTTCCTATCCATTTTTTCATATTCTTTTCGAGCAATTGCATCTGTAAGTTGTGTATCTAATGATCTCCTCACTGCGTCCAATCTTATAATCTCTGCATTGATAGCATCAATTGTAGCTTGTTTATATGTTTTATCAAGATCCTCTCTTCCGTCAACGATAACCTTACTTTCCTGAAGTCTTTGTTCGTCATATTTTGTTCCAAACACATGCAACTTTTCATAGCCTTCCATTACATCATCTACGTTAAGATCCACACCTTGAACTTTAGTTAGTGCACTTCTCAAAGCTTGAACCTTTTGATCAACCTGTGCTATCTGGCTTTTGAGATTACTTACTTCACTCATTTTCACTTTCCTTTCTTTAGTCAATAAATACTTTTATAGTTTGAGCTATACCATCTACAACAAAATAATTCACTTGTTTTGGTAACACTGGCTCTCTTAAAGTTTTATTTAAAATATTGATAAGTTGTTGATCATTTTGTCTCACTGCTAAAATAGCCTGTTTATAATTTCTAATTGCTTTTGATGCTATATCAATCTTACGCACTAGAGCTGGTGTAGCTAATACTGCGGTTAGGAAACCAACCTGATGGCCTTTTTCAAAAAGTTTAGCAAGAATTCTAATGTCCTCATCATTTAACAAATCAACAATTTCAGATAAGTTATACACAATAAAAGTTGTTGTGTAATTTGTCTCATTTTCCGCAAATCGATCATCCATTTTAACCGAAATAGTTTGAATCATTTCATGTAATTTCTCTTTATCTGAAATTAGTGTTACAGAAGAATCAATATTATTTATTTGATGATATTCTGGTGCGAGTATAATTGTCTTTTTACCAAGTTTTACACTCATCGAAGCAAGATGTTTTGTAATTTGTGACATTTGTTCTTCTTTTTCAAGAATATAAGCCAAATGACCTCGTTTTACATTCCATCCCATTGCCTTCGCAGTTTCCATGTCTAACCCAACAGGAATTTCACCTTCCTCCAGCAAAGTTGCTACATCCTCACGTCCATAGAAGGCTGCTTCTGTCAACTCATCTGGCACCATTGGAATGCCTGCTGGGGTGTGGCCTGTCCACATCTCTTTGAGGCTTTGGACTTGGTCGCGGAGGTTGTTGATGATTTGAATATCATTATCTCCAGCGACGGGTAGGGCGAACTGGACAACATCGACTTCGTCACGTTTCATGAGTGCCCGTCCCTTGATGTCTTCCATCGTAGCTGCTAGTGGGGTTGCTCCCACGATACCGCGGACTTCAGAGATATCATTTTGTGGCAAGGTCAGCTGGTGCTTGAAGTTTGAATAGAGCTGAGCCCGTAGGTTGTTCTGACGGCTAGCTGTGATGATCAAGTGCACACCAATGCTGAGACCTTCACGAGAGATCCGCATGAAGAGCTTGAAGAGGTCTGTCTCATAAGGTTCGTCCTTCATAGACTCATAGCTATCCATCAGGATGACCATGGTTGGCTCTTGCTTGCCGGTCACTTCACGGTAGAGGGCGATGGTGCCGACCCCATGCTCGGAGAGGAGCTTCTTGCGACGATCCAACTCGCGGTTGATGATCCGGATAAATTTCTGGATTTTTTCCGTCTGATCCAGCAAGAGGCTATCAGCCACATGTGGCAATTGAGTCAAGGGTGCCAGACCATTGGTTCCGAAATCCAGCAGGTACATGGTCAGATTTTCTGGACTCTGCTTGCGAGCTAGATCCATTGCGGCTGTCTGTAAGAAAGTGGTCTTTCCTGTACCTGGACTTCCGTAAAGGAGGATATTCCCATCTTTTGACAGATCGATGGCGACTGCTTCTTGCTTTTGCGCTTGCGGGATATCGGCAACCCCGATCAGGACGCTTGGAGCTGTCCGTTTTTGCCAAGCCTCGATCGGCACGACCTTGTCCATCTCATCCAGCGTGATCCGCTCTTTGAGCGGTGGCAACCATGGTTGGGCCACAGCTGCGATGCCTTCTTGTTGGTGCAAGTGATTGATTTCCTGCACGATGACATCCAACTCTGTTGGCACTTCCTTGATTTCTTCTGCCATATCCAGACCGGAGAGGTCTTGGTTGAGAACTTCGTATTGGCCCAGTTCATTGATCAAGTAGATGGTATGGTCTTCGATCCCTAGCTGGTCCTTCTCAGGCTGGTAGTCTGCTCCTGACCAGGCGGTTTGGAAGAGTTCATAGACTTCGTTATTTCCGACTTGGAGGTAGGCACGACCGGTCTGGGTGATCTCAGCTGCATCTGCCGTCCGCAGCATCTCCATGGAGTCTCCACGATCTGCCACCTTGAGGGCTAGCTTGAAGCGGGAGTTGGACCAGATCTGGTCATCCACGACTCCAGAAGGTTTTTGCGTTGCAAGGATCAAGTGTACCCCGAGGGAACGCCCGACACGCGCGATAGAGACCAACTCCTTGATGAAGTCTGGTTGGTTGACCTTGAGTTCGGCGAACTCATCACTGATCAAGAAGAGGTGAGGCAGCGGTTCGGTCGCTTCACCCAGTTTAAATTTCTTTTGGTATTGGTTTATATGGTTGACCCCATATTGGCCAAAGAGGCGCTCCCGACGATGGATCTCCGCATTGATAGAGGCTAGGGCCCGCATGGACTGGGCACCATCCAAGTTGGTGATGGTTCCAAGCAAGTGAGGCAGATCCTTGAAGAGGTTAGCCATTCCCCCACCCTTGTAGTCGATGAGGAGGAAAGCCACATCGTGGGGGTGGAAGTTAACGGCAAGGCTCAGGATATAAGACTGAATGGTTTCAGACTTACCAGAACCAGTCGTCCCTGCGATCAAACCGTGTGGCCCATGAGCTTTTTCATGGAGATTGAGGTAGACCAAATCGTCCTTCCCACGCAGACCAATCGGCACGGCCAAACTTTGGTAAGGAGCATGGCTCTCCCAACGACTCAAGACCTTGAGGTCATTGAAAGTTTCCGCCTGGTACATTTCAAGGAAAGTCACCGAGTCTGGAATCGAGCTCTTGAGCTGTTGAATATGCTTCAGAGGCGCAAGGCCACGCGAGATGGCTTCCTTGTCATAGTCTTCAGGGAAGTGATCCAATTGGAAGTCAAGCTCACGAAGAACCCCTTCTTGCAAGAGCAATTGCCCCTGGTTGCGGTCCTTGATGGAGATAACGGTTTGGATATTTTCAGAAAGAGATGAGAGTACGTCTGCCACATAGATGATGGAGCAGCCTAGCTCTGTCGGATCCTCACGGAAGAACTCCATGATGACATGGTCCAAAATCAAAGTCTCATCGGTGATGAGCACCACATAATGCGGATAGAAGATCTTGGTATCATTGGCTTTTTCTTCCTCTTTTTGCGCCTTGCGGAGCTTGAGGATTTGGTTGAGACTGTTCAAGACCTGATCACGTGTCCGCTGATTGTAGACAAAGCTACGGACATTCATATCTTGCAGAGTCGCATGAGGCAACCAGCGCATCCAATCCCAGTTTTCTTTTTCTTCTTCTGGAATGATCGGAATAATGGTCAGATCATGGTAAGAGTGAAAGACAGCCAATTGGGCAACCAGGAGCTGCAACTGCTCTAGCACGATAGGACGAGGACCGACGTAACCTACAGGTCCCCGATTAAGGCTAGCTACAATCGGAAGATTGTCAATCTTTTGGTGAGCTTGGAAAAGGGCATAGCCTTCTTCTTCCAAGGCATCTTTCTTCCCACTGCGCTCTTCCTGACCATATTTGAGCTCATAGCTGGTTGGAACCTTGCCCAAGCCCAAACGATAGGCCAAAAAGTCAAAATGAAGGGGTGTTTTTTCGTAGATCCGCGAGTCATAGCGTTTGACCATCTTGGTCAAGTCCTCGATCGCTGGGAAATGGTAAAACATGCCTTCTCGCTGCTTCCGAGATAGCTGTTCCAAGTCCTTCGCCTTGTCTTTGAGATAGAGATGGTAGAGCTCCACGCGCTCTTTCTTGTCTTCTTTGTATTTTTTACGATTCTTGAAGAATCCTTGAACCGAAAAGATCACACTGACCACAGACATGGATACTGTCGCGATGATATAGAGCCCCCGCGGTTGGAAAATGGTGATCAAGAGAGTCACCCCAACCATGATGAGGGGTGGCATGATTAACTTCAAGAGTTCATCTGATGGCTTTTGAGGCTCCGCTCCCGGAGGATTGATCAAGATCTTGTCTTCCGAACTCCGGTAGATGATCCGCGGAGACCGGTGGTACTCGGGATAGTCCTTGTAGAAGTCGTAACGCGAATGCAAGCGTGGCACCAGATAAGGACTTACTTCGACAGCCCCTTCCACGCCAAATTCTTCCGGATAGAGCTTAAAGGTCACATCTCCAATAGCCAGCTCATCCCCAAAGGCCAGTGGAAAAGTCGCTTCACTAACGAGTTTGTGGTTATGGTAGAGTTTTCCGGATAAGAGCTGACAAGTCCAAGTCTGATCTTTTTTCACAAGGAGAAAGCGTACTGGATAGTGCAAGCGCACATCCGCACCCTTTTCATCTGCTACGAGGATTTCTTCCTTGTCGAGCAGTTCATAGGTATGGACTTCCCCTGTCGCTAAGTAGCAGACCACATCCCCAAGAATCTTGCTATTTTCGAGCACACCATTGTCTTCCCCATACTGGTAGAAGATTTCTCCTTGACTCCATTGGAAATGAAGGGGATTTTCTTGCGAAGCTAGGGTCAACTGAGCTGTTTCTTGATTCGATACGGTCGCTGTTTTTCCCTCTTCTAGCGCTAGCTCATAGCGAAAACCTCTTTTATAGAGTATGATACGTTTTTTCATAGACTACTCCTTGTGTTCGCTAGACTCTGTTGAGCTTGCAACTGTAGAAGACGAACTTTCTGCTGAGGAGTCTTTTGTAGACGAAGTCGTTGTTGAGTTGCTAGTAGAAGATTTGGTTTCATCTGTCTCTGCTTCCAAGAGTTTTGAGCGGGCATCCCAGTATTTTTTGTATTCGCCCTCGAGCTCAGAAAGTTTCTTCTCTCGCTGTTCACCAGAGAGTTTTTCGTTATCACGTGTCGCCTTGATTTCTTTACGAAGGGCATAGATGATCAAGTCTGAATCGTCGATCCGCTTGGCTGTATCCAGCGCTTGGGTAAAGTCATGACGGCCGATATAGACCCAGTAGTGGAGATAGAGGCTATCTGACTTGAGCGTGACGTTGTTAAGGATGACCTTCTTTTGGTCCTCTGAGAAATTCAAGCCTTGCAAATAAGACGTCGCCAACTCATATTTCTGTGTCATTGGAAGACTACTTGGAGCCACTCCCTCCAATTCATCGATCACACCGGTATAGTCTACCTTGAGATAGGCTGTATCCGCTTGAAGCAACTTTTCTTTAAAGGGTGCTTGGAAAAAGACCAAATAGATCAAAGGCAAGAGGAGGAAGGCCACTACAGTTGAAAGCCACACTGTTGCCAACTTAAAGATTCGGTGTTGACGGCTTGAAACCAAGGTTAAGGTCTTTTCTTCCTCTTCCTTGCGTTCCTGGTAGGCTTTCTCTAAGAGAGCTTTCATCTCTTCTAAGCTAGTAGCATCACGGATTTCTACCAAGAAATCTGGTAGATCTTCTAATTCGAGTGTACCTTGATAGAGCTCCATGAAATCCCAGTCCCCAAAAAGAGTGACAGCATAGCACTTGGCCTGACGCAAGAATTCAACCTGATCCCACTTGCGTGGCACCATCATTCCCGGAACCCCGCGATAAGCGATCTTGACTTGCGCATCCTTGGTCACAAACAAATTGATAGGATGCAACATAAAGGTCACCGGAAGCTCCAAGGCTGGCGCCAAATCCAAGACATTAATGGCTAGACGCAGACGGTCTGAAACCGGTAATGCCTGGATTTCTTCAGCACTCAAGCCTAGCGCATCTGTCTGATAGGTCAGATGAATCTGGTCTTGATCAGCTGTCATGCTCTGCTCTAAAAACAAGGGATGATGGAGATCCAAAATCCATAAATTGCGTAAATCCTGGCTATCCACTTCTGAACGCTTGAGGTCCAATCGCCAGCTCGTTTCTTCTTTTTCAAAGCGGAAGACTTGTTCTTCCAGTGTAAATTGTTCTTCTTTCACCTTACCACTCCTCAATCTCGATCAGATCACCACTTGTGATCGGATACTCTTGTACTACCTTGCCTTCATCTAGCAAGATGCCCTTATTTACCACGCGCAACTGATACTTACTTCTAGGCTCCATGGTAGACCCAAAGATCTGATCCAATTCCCGAATCAAGCGTCGCACCTCCATCCGCGTTGGGATTCGGAGGTCATGGCTTGCACCATTCATACGGAAGGTGACATTGATATGTTGGTCCATTTAGGCCTCTTTTCTATAAATTCGATAGGAAATATAGCCAGCAATCCCAAAGAGAAGGGCACTCCAAGCCAGCATTTGCAAGGCTGGAATAAAATCCGACAAACTAGCCGAATTGTCCTCTACATTGGACTCAAATTTAGATAATTTTTGATTTTCAGGCTGGAACAGGTCCGCTTCAGGCTCTGTTTTTTTCTTTCCCTTTATAGCAGAAAACAACTGGCCGTCTGAATCGGTCAATTGTTTCTCTTGCTTGCGTTTTTCATCTATTAATTTTTTCTGATCCTTCTCATTGAAAAGAGACTCAGTGGCATCCAATTGGCCACCAAGTGTCTTTTCCTGTTCTGTCTCAAGACGTGAGTTGTTGACCTGAAGACGATTATCAATAAAATCATCTGCAGAAACAACAGCTACTGGCAAGAGACTAAAGACAAAGAGAAGATACATCATTTTTTTCATATGCTTGATTCAATTTCCTTTGTTTGAGTAAACTTCTTTGGGACGAAGATATTGGCAACCGCCAAAAGACCGAAGAGAACCAACAATCCGAAGAAGACGCCGATACCAGCTGTTTGTCCATCAAAGTAACCCGCAAACTGTCCTTCCAAAATAGAAAGGAGGTTGACATTTTTCACCAGTGCTGGAAGGCCTGACAAGGTTGCGGTTGTTCCGATCGCGCTAGATAGGTAGACATAACTGATCAACATGAAGAAGGCCAGTCCCATTCCAATCACACGGAAGTGTTTCAAAAGAAGGTATTGTAGTTGTACCAAGACAAAGCTTGCTAGAACTGCTAAAAATACCCATGAAGGTATATATTCACGACCGACAGAGAGTTGAATACTTGAAATCATTCCGATCACCAGTCCAAGGATGAGAGAAAGTCCCACAAGGACACCGACAGATAAGAGATCTGATTCTTGCAAGCGATCCAATTTGAAACGATCCTTAACCTTGCGAATGATTGGTTGAGTCGCAAAGAGATAAGCTGTAAAGAGGCTCAAGACTTCCAACATAAAGATCCAAATAAATGGACGGTAGACGTTGATGGTCGCTTTCACAGAAGACGATTTCTCTGCAACTGGATTTGACAAGAAGTCAAGCAAGACTTCATTCGGCACTCCGTTTTCATAGGCATTGTTGAAGACCTTACGGAAGGCTTCGACGAAGTTCCCGTTTTCAGACAATTCCTTGTCGAATTCACCCATCAAACTTTCCGCATTGCTAGACAATTTCTCTGTATTGCCTTGGGCTTTTTCCAATTCTTTGTTCAATTGACTAAAGATTTCATTGGTAGAGTTAGCAGCTTCTACATTGCTACGAGATGAGCTCTTAACGCCTTCTGTCGAGCTCAATAATGACGTGTATTCAGAACCAAGAGCTGACAAATCTGCATCGGTCTTGGTTTGAGCCTGTGTCACTGTTTCCTGCGCTTTTGAGATCTCTTCTAGGCGTTTTTGAAGGTCTGCATACTGCTTCAATTGATCGTTGATATTTTGGGTTAGATCCTTGTTGGTGTTTTCGATTGCTTGAAGATTTGCCTGCAATTGTGGTCCCAAGTCTTGCAACTGTTTAAGGGTACCATCTAACTGGGCTTTCACACTCTTCGTTGCATCCCCAGATTCATCCGTTTCAATACTCTTACGGTAGTCCTTCATGTTACTTGAAACGGCAGCCTTCACGACATCGACCAAAGCATTTGTCAAATCCATATCTTCGATCGGATCATAGAGCGAATGACGATCTCCCTTGTCATCTTTTGGATAGTAAGCATCGATCAATGCTCCCGCGCGTTGATAATCCAGGGCGATTTCACTAGCTTTCGATGCATAGTTAGCGACAGCTGTTTTCAAGTCTTCTGCAGATACAGTCACACTGGTTGAAGAAACTCCATTCACAAGGACTTCAACATCAATCGCGCTTGGCATAGCTCCTCCATCTTCAACAAGGTGAATTTGAATTTGTTTGCCATCTTTCAGTTCGACTTCCTGCTCACCACTGCCTGCATAAGTCTGTCCATCATAGGTCCAAGTATCAACCTTGACCCCTGCAGGGACATGAATACTAACTTTCTGTTTCCCAGATTTAGCATTAAGGACATCCGCAACTGCCGTTAATTTGGCATCCACTTCAGCAGCCAATCGTTTTAATTCATCGGCATTCCCTTTTGCTTGCGCCTTCGTTCCAGCAAAAGCACTATCAAAATCAATCGCTGCGTTGAAATTCCCATACTTATTCAAATTCAGACTAGCAGGATCTAAAGACGGAAGTTTTTCAATTGCTTTACGAATATCTTCATCCGCTTTATTACGTGCTTCACTTAATGTCTTGATACTCGTCTTTCCAAGCAAGGTACGAAGAGTGACTTTGTCTCCTTCTTTTAGACCATAGTAGTCAAGGATCTTCGCTTTTACAGTAGACTCGATGTTCTTTTCGTGCTCATCTAATTTGTCGCGTTCTGCCTTGATCCCTTTTTCGAGGTCTGCCACACGATCATTCACATCTTTTGTCAAGCCTGCATAGGTCTTGGTCCCTGAAGAATCTCCTTCTGTTTCAGTTGGTTGACTCAATTGTTTGGTAATTGCTTCTTGGTTTTGTTGTAGATTCTTATACAACTCTTGGGTCTTTTCACTGACAACAGACTGGTTCATAGACATCAGCTGGTTCATGAACTCTTCATGGCTGATCTTATCCTCAGAGCGTTGCTTGATCAATGTGTCGAAGTTTTGACCGTACTGATCCTGAGATTGGGTCAATTGATCAAAAGCCTGTGTATAAGACTCAAGGACTGTCTTCAAGGCATTGTTCGACTCGACAGAAGACGTAGACAAGCTATAGAGACTTGGGAAGATATTCTTGGAATCTAAAGCTGAATCCAGCAAGTTACTCCGGTATGAACCAATGTTGGTCGATTGGATCTTGTTACTTGTTTCCACGTTCTTCTGAGCTGTATAAAGGTTGCTCAAAATGCTAACCATATACATATCAACCAACTGGCTATTCAAGTCTGAAACGATATCTTTAGCGACTTTATTGGCCTCGTTTTCAACCTGAGAATTTCCAGCCGCATTGACCTTATACGTCACCATGGTCTTCTCTGCATTTACCGCGTTCACTTCCAAGACCTTTTCTGAGAAGTCACTTGGAATGACAATCATCAATTGGTACTTGCCATCTGCAAGCCCTGACTCAGCGGCTCCACGAGGGAGTACAGACCAGTTTTGTGAATTATCCCGTTCGATATTCTTTACATAGCTAGCCCCAAGGTTGTATTCTTTATCATTCAGTTTGACCGCCTTGTCTTCATTGACAACCGCAATGTTGAGCTTGGTGTTTTCTGTCGTTTGCACGGTCTTGGCTTCGTTTTGCTTTTGGTCCTTTTGAACCGTCGTATAAAGACCCACTACAGATCCCATCAAAAGGAGCACAACCGCACTCTGACCGATGTATTTTAACCATTTTTTATTTTTAACTTCCATACCTTTTCCTTTTTCTAATTCATAGATACAAAATAGGGGTTAGGAATTAAAAATCTAACCCCTATTTTCTATATATCAAAAGACAAAAGGGTGATCTACCTACAAGAAGTAAGATCACCTCCAAGACTATCTTAGTGGATTTGTGCAGCGATATCTTGGTCAGTTTGTTCAACGATATCAGCAACTTTGATCAATTGAGCGTTGATGTCTTCCAACAATTGAGCGAATTGTTTGATTTTTGGAGACAATTCGTTGAATTGTGCTTCAAAGCTATCAAATGCAGATCCATCCCAGTTTGCGTCGATGACTTGTTGTTCATGAGTCAAAGTGTTAAGGATTTGATCGATTTCTTGAGAACCTTGTGCATAGCGTTGTGCTGATTGACGTAGTTCTTCTGGAGTTAATTTAATTTGAGCCATATGTTTCTCCTTTTGGGCTGATACCCTTATATTTTTTTCATAAACAATACATTTTAGTACGAATTAGTAAAATGCCAGACAACTGTATATTTTACCTTTTGCTCCCTGTTTGTATTATTTACTTAAAAATATCTTAATGAAATATTGCCAGAATGTCAAGTTTAGAGGGCTAACTGATAAAACATTGTAACTTTGTTACAATTGTGTAACATTTTGTCATAAATCTGTAATATATTTTCTGAATTCCTTGCCCCAGTAGTCTCCAACTAGTATTATTTCTGAGAAGAAAAGAAGACACTCTGTCCTTTTATATTAACTCAACACATAGATAAAAATTGTTGATTTTAGGTGTTTTTAAAAGCAAATTTTGAAGATTTTTGTATATTTTTTCATTTTTAAAACTTTTATCGTATAATGAAACCTGTTCAAAACTTGTTTCATACAAGATCGAACACCATTAACCTATAAGGAGTATATATGAAAAAATTTCTACTTGCCTCTGTCTGTCTACTAGCTCTTACCGCTTGTAGCCAAGGCCAACAAGGCAAAGGAACTACTGCCGCTTCTTCCAAACAAGAGGCCACTCAAAACAAAAAGGAGCAAGTCCAAACCAAGACCTTTGTTAGTGACCTCGGTGATCACCACCAAAACAAAATTCAAATTGGCTACAAGAATGAGGAAATTGTCTCTTTTACTTTCCTTAGTTTTGAACCCATTTCCTCAGATTTGCAAGACATGGATCTTCCTGAATTAAAGGAAATCTACCAAGAAGAATTAGAACATAGCGATATCTATAAAACCTTAAATGGTAAGCCTGGACTTAGCTTCCGCATTCAAATTTCAAAAGATAAACAATCCTATGCTAAAGTCTTACAGGCTGACTTCTCAAAAATCAAGAAAGATGAGTTTGCTACCATCTACGGAGATCAAGGGGAGGAAGAAAGAGCCGAGTTCAAGAAATACCTCAATGGCAAACCTCAAGATCTCTTTACCTATTTCAAAGATCAAGGTCTCAAAGAAGAAAAATAAAAAGAGCTTCCTGAGTTTCATCACCACACTGGTGAGGGCTCAGAAAGCTTTTTCTTATTTGTTCAAGATTGAAAGAGTTTCAAGGAGATTGTCCGCATGAACTTCAATGGTATCTCCTGTCGCTTTGATTTTCACTTCTACGATACCTTCAGCTGCTTTTTTACCAACTGTTACGCGGATTGGAAGTCCAATCAAATCACTATCGCTGAATTTGACACCAGCGCGTTCATTTCGGTCATCCACCAAGACTTCATAGCCTTTATTCACCAAGGCTTCTTCGATCCGATCGGTCAAAGCAAGACTCGCTTCATCTTTAACATTGACTGGAATCAAATGCACATCAAATGGCGCCAATTCTTTAGGGAAGTTAATTCCCCAAGCGTAACGGTATTCCCCTTTTGGAGTCTTATTGACAAAGAGGCGTGCATGTTGCTCCATAACGGCTGAAAGAAGACGGCTGACACCGATCCCGTAGCAGCCCATGATGATTGGAACCGCACGACCGTTTTCGTCCAAGACATCTGCTCCCATGCTAGCGGAGTAGCGTGTGCCGAGTTTGAAAATGTGACCGATTTCGATCCCACGTGCAAAGTTCAAGACCCCTTTCCCATCTGGTGAGATCTCGCCTTCACGAACTTCACGGATATCGACGTATTCTGCAGTAAAGTCACGTCCTGGGTTGACACCAGTCAAGTGGTAGCCTGTTTCATTGGCACCGACTACTGCATTACGGCTGTCTTGGACCTTGCGGTCTGCGATAATCTTAACATTTTCAGGAAGATCAACTGGACCGAGAGAGCCAAAATCAGCTCCCAATAATTCTTTTACTTCCACTTCGGTTGCAGGTTCAAAGAAGTCTGCGCCGAGGTGGTTTTTCAACTTCACTTCATTGAGCTGATCATTACCTACGAGAAGGGCAACAACAGGCTCACCATCTGCGATGTAAACCAAAGTCTTGATAGTAGCTTCTTCTGGAACATTCAAGAATGCAGCTACTTCATCAATCGATTTGACACCTGGTGTTTCCACGCGCTTCACTTCTTCTTCCGCTACGACACGGTTACTTGGCTTGTATTCGTTAGTAGCCATTTCCAAGTTCGCAGCATAGGTTGATTCACTTGAATAGGCAATGGTATCTTCACCAGAGACCATCCATTTGAGCAATTCTGCTTTGATTTCTTCTTGGACTTCTGCTGGGATCTCATCAAAGGAAGCCACTGATTTGTCTAAAACAATCCAACGATCCAAGTCTGTACGAGCAGGTGTAACAGCCATAAACTCTTGGCTATCTTTTCCGCCCATGGCACCACCATCACCGATGATGGCTTTGTAGTCGATGCCACTGCGTGTGAAGATCCGCTCATAAGCTGCCTTGTATTCATCATAAGTGACATCCAAGCTATCGTAGTTAGCATGGAAGCTATAGCCGTCTTTCATGATGAACTCACGGGTCCGAAGAAGACCGTTCCGTGGACGTTTTTCATCGCGGTATTTTGGTTGAATTTGGTAGAGATTCAACGGCAATTGTTTGTAAGATTTTACTGAGTCGCGCACAATAGCGGTAAAGGTTTCTTCGTGAGTTGGACCTAAGATAAAATCAGAGCCTTCACGGTTTTTCAACTTATAGAGGTCTTCTCCGTAAGTTTCGTAACGACCAGATTCACGCCAGAGATCCGCACTCAAAAGGGCTGGAGCTAGCATTTCTACTGCTCCAATTTTTTCGAATTCTTGGCGCATGATGCCTTTTGCTTTTTCAATGACTCGATTTGCTAATGGCAGATAAGAATAGACACCAGCTGATACTTGGCGAACATAACCTGCACGCAACATCAAAGCATGGCTAATGACTTGGGCATCGCTTGGCATTTCGCGAAGCGTTGGAATCAACATTTTACTTTGTTTCATGGACAATATCCTTTTCTATTTCAAAAATAATTTCATAATATCATTCCAGGTGACAGCAATCATCAAAATAACCATTACAGCTACACCTGCAAGCGTCATATAGGTTTCTACTTCTTGTTTCAGTGGCTTTCTCCGGACGACCTCGATCAAATTGATCAAGATTTTCCCGCCATCCAAAGCCGGAATCGGGATTAGATTGAAGATCCCAATATTAATAGAGAGCATGGCCATAAGAGACAAGACTGCCGGAATCCCTAATTGAGCAGCTTGTGAGCTGGCATTGTAGATGGCAACCGGACCACCCAGTTTATTGAGACTAAAGTGGAAAATGATATCTTTCAAAGCTCCAAGAATCCGTGTCGCTGTATTCCAGGTATCTGTAAAACCAGACAAGAGTTTATCCACAAATCCTGTCTTGAGGCCATTTGTCACACCCAGATAGTAACGATTCCCTGACTTGGTTGGCTTCACTTTGACTTCTTTTTCTTGGCCGTCTGTTTTGACTTTCAGGGTCAATTCAGGAGCCGTCTTGCTGTCCTTGGTTGCTTTCTCGACAGCATCTGTCAGCTCATCCCAGTTGCTAACGGTATCGTTATTGACTTGAAGGATCTGAACATTGCTTTTGACACCGACCTTAGCCAGCGCCCCATCGGGTGCCACCTGAACATTGTTGCTGTAGTAGTCAATCGCACCGCCTCGCATAAAAGCTAGAAGTGAGTAGACGACAATACTGAGGATAAAGTTGTTCATAGGACCCGCAAAGTTGGTGATCAACCGTCCCCAAATGCTGGCATTCTGATACTGAACATCTCTCGGTGCAATCCGCACCTCTGTCCCATCTTCCTCAACGATGGTCGCATCATGATCGACATCATAAGTCTTGGTCTCATCGAGAACCAAGCCTGTAATTTCCAGTTTGTCTTCAAAGTCAAACTGGGTAACATTCATGGGAAGGGCTGTCTGATCCAGATTCTTTCCTGAAAGATTGATCCGGACAACCTTGCTAACCTCATTTAGCGTCAAGCTGACAGGTGTTCCGGTTTTAATCTCAGTTGTATCCTCACCCCAGCCAGCCATACGAACATAGCCACCTAAAGGTAGAATGCGAATCGTATAGGCTGTTCCATCTTGACCAATATGGGCAAAGATCTTGGGACCCATCCCGATCGAGAATTCTCGCACCAGGATGCCCGATTTTTTTGCAAAATAGAAATGACCAAACTCGTGAACGAGAACGATCACTCCAAAAATAACAATAAAGGCAATAAACTGCATCGTTCTATACGTGGTTTCCTTTCTATTTCTTCTGTCTTAGAACAAACCCAAGAAATGCATCAAGGGAAAGACAAAAATCAAACTATCAAAGCGGTCTAGAACACCACCATGTCCTGGAATAAATTTCCCAGAATCTTTCACACCGAAATGGCGTTTAATCGCGCTCTCTACCAGATCTCCAAACTGACCTGCGATACTAAAGAGGATGGTAAAGAAGATCATAGCAAGAAAACCATGTCCACCTGCCACAGAGCGATCCACGATCATATAGATCACAGTTACCGCAACTGCAGACAAGATTCCCCCAAGACTGCCTTCAATCGTTTTATTAGGAGAAACCGCAGGCATGAGCTTGCGTTTCCCAAACCGGCTTCCTACCAGATAAGCACCTGAATCTGTAGCCCAGACAATAAAGAGGGCTAACAAAACCTTATCAATACCAGCGATTCGCGCATCTACTAAGGAATGGAAGCCGAGTCCAACATAAAAGCTGGACGCAATGGGGTAGACCACATCTTCATAATTATAATTCTGAGCAAGAACAGTTGTCCCCATGAGAATCAAGACAACCAGACCATAGGCAATCATATTGCCATCTGCTGGAAGGTAAGGGAGGTAGTCCTCGATCGGCAAAGTCAGGACGAAGGCCGCTAACATGGCTAGCGCTCCTTCAAACGTCGCTGTCTCAAGCCCCTTCATCTTGAGCAATTCATGAACCCCTAGCATGGCGATCAAGCCAATCACAATCTGGAAGAATACCCCTCCAACCATTACTGTTGGAATGAAAAAGAGCAGGGCAATTCCTCCAAAAATCACACGTTTTTGTAAATCTTTCGTCATCATCTTCTCCTAAACACCACCAAATCTCCGATGGCGATGGCTATATTCTACTATGGCACTTCGTAGTGCTTCCTCTCCAAAATCTGGCCACATCACATCTGTGAAATACAACTCACTATAAGCAGCCTGCCAAGGAAGGAAATTACTCAAACGGATCTCTCCGCTGGTACGAATAATCAAATCCGGATCCCTTAGGACACGTGGCAAACTCTCGGTATAGAGAGAATCTGCGATCATCTCTTCTGTGATATCTTCTGGACTAAACTTCGCATCCAAGACTTCTTGGGCGATCTGCTTCACAGCCTGAGTGATCTCTGCACGTCCACCATAATTGAGTGCGAAATTCAGGATCAAGCCTGTATTGAGATGGGTCATCGCTTCTGCTCTTTCCAAAGCCTCCAGCGTTTCTTTTGGTAATTTCTTGGTGTCACCAATCATTTGAATCTTGACATTGTTGCGATGCAATTCGGGGACGAAACGATCATAAAATTCGACCGGCAAGTGCATGATGAACTTGACTTCATCTTCAGGGCGTGTCCAGTTTTCCGTAGAAAAGGCATAGACAGTCAAGACCTGAACCCCCATATTTTTTGCTGCAATCGTCACTTCTTGGAGAGCTTCCATCCCTGCCTTATGACCGAAGACGCGCGGTTGCATCCGCTTTTTCGCCCAGCGACCATTGCCATCCATAATGATCCCAATGTGTTTCGGGACTTCTAAAGGTATCTCGATTTTTTCTTTTTTCTTAAAACGAAACATGTTTTTCTACCTATTTCAATATTTATCGCTTCATTATACCATAAATCCCCATAAAATAGGGACTCCGGCCTCTTTTTTGAACCAGCAAGGCTTTCCTTCATCACATCGTCCTATTTGCCCACCAAAAAAGAGGCCCTTGCCTCTTCTTTGATGATTATTCTTCGATGGCTGAATCGGCATCTGAGCTAGCACCTTCTGTAGCAGTGGCTGAGATTCCTTCTGATACAGGAAGAACTGTTTTGATCGCTCCCAATTCAAAGGTCAGGTAGACACCATCAACATCCAAGACAACGGTCTTGCGGTCTGTGTCGACTTCATCGATGGTTCCGTACAAGCCACCAATCGTGATGACTTCATTTCCTTTTTGAAGTTTATTCAAACTTTCCATCCGTTTTTGGTACTGTTTCTTTTGGCTACGGCTCATGAAGTACATCAAACCGACCATAAGAACGAGCATAATTAGCAAACTTCCGCCTTGCATATGTTTCTCCTTTAATTTTCATATATGCTATACTATATCAAATTTCGCCCGTCTTTTCAAGTTTTCCCATCCTCTTCAAGCAAAATCAGAGTCCAGTCTCATAGAGGAGGCAAGTTTTGATGAAAAAGAAAAAACCACGAAAAGTGGGCTACTGACTAGTCAATCGTAATGCCATACTTTTCATGATTCTCATCATACCAATCAATCAAGGCCAAAGCCGTTTGATAGGTAATATTTTTGATTTTACTCGTTCCCTTCGTCAAAGTCGCCAAGCTCATTTTGCTGATGTTTGTTTCAGTTGCGACACGATAGCTCGTCAAGCGACCGTCAACCATCAGTTGAACAACGGCTTCCACTTTTCTGTATTCGGGAGTTGAGTAGATATCAATTGTATTGCTCATCTTACTTCCATTCCTCAAATTTTATTCTTGTATAGATTATATACTTATTTTCTTTATTTATTAATAATTTTGCTCAAATTGGATTAATTTCACTAATTATTGATGTTTTTTTAGCCCAAATAGGAGGATTTTGTCCTTATACGGCGAATAATTTCCCCCAGGTGGGAAGAAAAAATAAAGACTGCTATATGATAGCAGTCTCTATTTTTCACAAACTAATTCGCCTTAGTCTGCTTGTTTATCAGTGTTTTCTTCCTTCTTTGTGTCTTTTTCTCTGATCACAAGGACACCATCTTCCATGTCTGCTTCGAGATGTTTGGCATCCAAGTTATCCAAGTGGAAGTCTGTGACTTTGTCACGGATTTGTTGTTCAACTACCCGACGGAGTGGACGAACACCCATCACTTCATCATACCCTTCTTCAGTCATGTATTCTTTAGCTGCATCGCTCACTGCCAAGTCGATTTCTTTCTTAGAAAGAGTCTTATTGACATCTACCAACATCAAATCAACAATCTTAGAAAGGTCTTCCTTGCTCAAGTGTGAGAATTCAATGACAGCGTTGAAACGGTTGAGGAATTCTGGACGGAAGTAAGGTTTTAAACGATCCATGAGTTCTGGTTTATCCGCATCTTCTGTCAAGTTAGCTTCGTAACCAAAGCCAGCGTTTGAAGTGGCGATAATCACAGTGTTCTTGAAGTTGACCGTGTTCCCTTGACCATCTGTCAAACGACCATCATCCAAGACTTGAAGGAGAAGGGTGATGACTTGAGGATCCGCCTTTTCAATTTCGTCAAGAAGGACGATAGAGTATGGGTTACGGCGAACACGTTCTGTCAAGGTATTGCTGTTGTCATCGTAACCAACATAACCAGCTGTTGTACCAATCAATTTAGAAACGGCTGTGCGGTCGCTGTATTCTGACATATCCAAACGGATGATGGCATCTTTGGTTCCGAACATATCAAGAGCCAATTGTTTAGCCAACTCAGTTTTACCAACACCAGTAGGTCCTACAAAGAGGAAGCTTCCGATTGGACGGTTACCTTCGTCAAATCCTGCACGGTTCCGACGGATAGCACGTGACACTGCTTCAACAGCCTTGTCTTGACCGATAACCTTAGTTTGCAAACGGTGACCCATATCTTTCAAACGTTCGATATCAGTTGCACCCATTTGTGACACTGGGATACCCGTCATCCGTTCTACTGATTCAGCCACATCGTTGATTGTTGCAGTTACCTTATGGTCTTCTGTATGGTTTTCAATTTTCTTTTCAAGTTCTTCGATACGAACTTTTGCTTTCAAAGCTGCTTCGTAATCTTCTTTAGCCGCAGCTTCTTCTTGTTTGGTTTTTTCTTCTTCAATTTCATGTTCCACAGCATGAACATCTGTTACAGGATGTTGGGCTGCCAAGTGAGCAGCTGTCACATCGACCAAGTCAATGGCCTTATCAGGCAAGCTACGTTGTGGAATGTATTGGATCGAATAATCAACTGCTGCTTTCAAAACTTCATCTGGCAAGATGACATTGTGGTGTTTTTCATAAAGATCACGGATCCCTTGGAGAATCTTGAAAGTATCTTCAGCTGATGGAGCATTGACCTTCACTTCGTTGAAACGACGAGCAAGAGCCGCATTCTTCAAGATAGTGTTACGGTATTCATCTTGAGTAGTTGCCCCAATGACTGTCAATTCCCCACGTGAAAGAGCAGGTTTGATGATATCCGCAAGACCTTTAGAGCCTTGACCATCACCTGTGCTACCTGCACCAAGGATTTGATGGATTTCATCAAAGAAGAGAATGACATTTCCCATAGCCTTGACTTCTTGGATCAGATTTTGAATATTTTCTTCAAAGCTACCACGGTATTGCGTACCAGCTTCTAGACCAGAAATATCAATCGAGATGATTTCTTTGTTCTTGATAGCGGCTGGAACATCACCGTTCACAATAGCTTGTGCCAAACCTTCTACAACTGCTGTTTTACCAACACCGGCATCCCCTACAAGGACAGGGTTGTTCTTGGTACGACGAGACAAGATTTCAGCAGTCTCTTGAATTTCTTTATTACGTCCGATGACCGGATCCAATTTTCCTTCACGAGCTTCTTCGGTTAAGTTGCGACCAAGTTTTGCAAGGATCCCATCTTGTTTCATCCCTTTACCTTGATGGTGTTGCGCTTGCTCACTTCCTTCATTTGGAAGTTGACCAGTTTGACGGTAGATGGCGAATTCTTCCGGTGTCACTTCACGACCATTAATCATGTAGCGACGGCTTTCAGAACGAAAACCACCCATATTTCCCATTAGTTGATTGAAAAGATCATCCATATTGTTAAAATTGTTATTCATATTATATACCTCTAATTTACATAATTTTAATTCGTTCTTGAAAATTAGCAGACCAATTGGCTGCTGTTTAGTTTTTTACATAATTTTAATTCATTGATTTAATAATAGCCCTACAGGCTAACAGTTTCTATTTTTCCTTTTATCAATTAGTTGTCTTAGTTTTGGAAATAGCATATTACCATCTCCTTTCCACTATTGATCTCGTAAACTCTTGAGATTTTCTAACCTCTTTTTGTTTACATAAATTATTATAACGCAGACTGATTTCTTTGTCAACACTTTTTTACATAATTTTTTAAATTTATTAAAAAAATCTGGATGTTACTCCAGATTCCATATTTAAATGAAAGTTCTTGGCTAGATAGATTTAAATTTCCCAGCTTTTTCTTGAATAGCCGTCTGTACATTTTTAGCAAATTGACCCACCATGGATTGGTCTAGTTGCTTTCCGACTACCTGAACGTCTTCTTCAGCTACTGTTGCAATCGCAGTCAATTCATCATTGAAGCGTTTCTCGACTCCTTCCTTGCAGGTCAATAAAATGGGGGCATAGACAACCCGTATTAATTCTTTTTCAAGTTTCTTTCTGCTTTCGATGATCCTCATCTTATCTTTCATATCTAAATCAAAGAAATCTTTGACAGGACTATCACCCATACATCCTCCTCTTCTATACTATGAAACTTTATCTTGTGCAATTTCCTCTTCCAACTGGCATCTCTCTTTACGGTAGGATTGCCATAAATTCTCTTCTTCAGTATCGATCTGTTTTATGGCTACTTGCGCTGCATCTCTAGCTTCGAGATCATACTCCTCTATACAGCGATGGAGGGACTCCCATTCACAACTGCTATCAACCTCCTGCTGTTGTAAAAAGGAAGCTGCCATCGCATACTCTTCTTCCAACATCCGGGTGAAGAGCTGCTGTTTTCTTTCCACCAAGCAACGCTTTTCATCGAGCTCCAAGCGCGCTTTTTGAAATTCTCTTTCCAAGTGATCTAGTTGCTTTTCCCTTTTCGAAGGAGTAGATGACATTAATAAGCTAGTTGTTCCCACTGGTTCATTTCTCCTGCTACTTCTTGATCTTTTGTTTTTAAGAGCTCAATTCCTGCATTCACTTGCTCGTTTAAAGCATGGAATTCATTCGATAAGGACTGATACGCAGCCAAACGATTGTCGCACCGTTCTCTTACTTCAGTGACAACTGTTTGCCTTGTTGCACCAGCCTGTGCATAGGCCTCTTCTACTTCCGCAAGATTGAGAATAAAGCCTTTCGGAACGGTCTGTAATACTTTCTCTAAAGCTTCTAAATCCGTATCCAGTTGTGTCTTAGATTTCTGAGCTTGCTCCAGCCCTTCATCCACTACTCGAATCAGCTCATCAGAAGCCAAGCGCGCCTGCAAGGCATCGAGATAGATTTGTTCACTTGAACTCAGTCCACCACCTGTTTTTTGTAATTTATCCTTTAGGCGATAGTATACCTTCATCCGCTCTTCAATGATTTCCTTCCGAGTGATAGCTTCCGTTCCCTTTTCAAGAACCAAATTCCCATCCTTATCATAGATATAACCATGCATCATGTGTTGCAGGCCAATATTTTTCAAATTCTTCGTTTTGAGGTGCTTAACAATCCCACTGGCACCCTTGCTTCCAGAATCTGGATAGCCCAAGCTAACCAAATCTTTATGGTCAATGTGGTTGTAGATTTTGTACTTCAGCGAATCTATACGCGCTTTTTGCTCTGGAGTTAAGATGGAATAGGCATTAGGACCATTGTATAGATGGACGGTCCCAATATGAGAAGATTCTTCTTCGGTCAAGCAGGCAAGAGCATACTGAATATTCATAGATCCCAGAGAGTGACCATATAGATCAATCTTGGCATTGGGGTATTTTCGGATCACCTCTTTCAAATGAGCTGCAGCATCTTTAAATTGCGGAGGTGGAAAAGTACCGTTTTCGTCATTGTATTTTTTTAAAAAAGCAGCTCCCATTAAAGTAGGAAATCTAACCTGTTCTTCGGCTGTCCTTTCTGCAAAAAATCCGACCATATCTGATGCTTTTTCCTGTACGAAATTGCTGACAGGATTGTCCATCGCTTTTTGTATGAATCTACCTAAGGGAGTGGCCTCCGGTGGAAGATTAACAGATGTAGGAATAATTGCATCTTCAAAAGCTTCTACAGCATTGTTAAAACCATATTTAGCCTTATCTCGCGCATAATTCTTCGCATACTCGGTTGCGTACTCACTTGCACCACCAGGGTTCAAAATATTGGAAGCTGCTGGCAAATCTGTCCCTACCCAATCTGTAAATGTATCATGGAGCAATTTTTGTGTACTTATTTCAGTTTCAGATCCCTTCATCAAAACTGTCACATCATGGATTTGGGCGCGATCTTCATCAGAAGCAGAATAAGGAACTGCTTTTTGTTGAGCGCCTTGGCCATTATTAGTAAGAACGAAGACCTGCTCCTCATTGTTATTTACATTATCATAAATATGGGCGACATTACCAATGTATTCGTCTTTCTTCGTCCCAATTTTAAACTTTCCGTTTATTTTGACATCTTTTTCGTATTCAAGTAGGGCAGCTTTAACATTTTGTTGATCATTGAAATTTAAATTATTAGCCATTATCACTCCTTATCTAATAAATCACTTAACTCCTCTGTTTCCCCAAAATAGGTCTCTTCATATTTCCCTGTTGTAGCATCCTCTTGTATAGTTGTGCTTAAAACTAATTTTTCATCATTATTTATAACTATTTTTACTAACAGCCCTCCCATCGGATTATAATCTAAATCATCTTTAGAAATTTTATATGATGTTATTTTTCCTTCTGGAGTAAGAGCTTTAGGGTCTAATTTTTTCAACATATTTTCAATCGCTACCTTCATCTTCTTACTCTCTGCGATTTGAATCATTTCTTGTTTCTTGGCAGATTGTCCATTTAAAAAGCTACATCCCCCTAAGTTCAGGCTAAATACTACCATTATCAACACAATAAATTTACTTTTTTTCATCTTCTTCCCATTCTTTCTTCAGGTTTCTTAGAATTTATTATACAAAATTCTATTCATACCTGAAATGTTACTTTTGTTAAAAAATATTGCCAAATCGTTACAAGCACTACATATTGATGTAACATACTTGGCCCAATCAATAAATTCTATAAAATAGATGAGGTTGCTATTGTTTGTCTCTTTCTATTAATTTCGTTAATTCTTTAGGCGTTCCTGATGTGGCAACAAGATATTCTCCTGAATCCTCTTCTATGACCGTCATATCAATCGTCAACCGATCATCCCTATTAATGACAATTTCGACAATAATTCCTTCCATTGGATTATATTTTAATTTATCTTTTAAAATTCTATAAGACTTTATTTTCCCATTTGGAGTTAATGCCTCTGGATCCAGATTTTTTAAATAGCTTTCAATTGCCACTTTCATCTTCGTGCTTTCTGCGATCTGAATCATCTCTTTTCTCTCAGCAGCTTTATCCGTAAAAAGACTGCAACCTCCTATAAACAAAGTCAGTAAGAATAATAGTACAAATCGTTGTTTTTTATCAGTCATATTTCCCTCTCACTTAGATTATTCGTAATGATTTTTAAAAAATGAGCTAATTTTTAAAATTTTTTCCAGAATCCAAAAAACACACCCTACATAGGTGTGCCTCTTGTTAAATCATGTATTCGACACTATAAGTGGCGTCAGATAAAATCCGTGATAGGAATTGTTTGGTTCGTTCTTCTTTTGGACTGTTGAAGAATTCATGGGGCTCATTTTCTTCAATGATATGCCCGCCATCCATAAAGATGACGTGGTTGGCCACATCACGCGCAAAGCCCATCTCATGCGTTACGACAACCATGGTCACTCCTTCTTGGGCTAGCTGTTTCATGACATCTAAGACATCCCCAACCAATTCTGGGTCTAGCGCTGAAGTCGGCTCGTCCAGCAAGATCACGTCTGGTTTCACTGCAATGGCACGTGCGATTCCGATCCGTTGCTGCTGACCACCTGATAATTGAGAAGGATAGTAATCCTTATAAGCAAGGAGACCAACTTTTTCAAGGGCTGATTCTGCCCGTTGGATGGCTTCTTCTTTTGGAATCTTACGGGCTACAACCAGCCCTTCTAAGATATTTTCAAGCGCTGTTTTATTAGCGAAGAGATTGTAATGCTGGAAGACAAAGGCTGTCTTTTGGCGGATTTCTAGAATCTCTTTTTTGCTGAGTTTTGAGAGGTCGTACTCTTTTCCACCTAGGGTGAGGTGCCCTGTATCTGCCTTTTCCAAGTGATTGAGGCAGCGAAGGAAGGTTGTTTTTCCTGATCCAGATGGCCCCAAAATAACGACGACATCCCCTTGGTTGACCTTGAGATTAACATCTACCAGGACCTGGTGGTCCTTAAATTTTTTCGATACGTGTTCTACTTCTAACATCTTCTTATTTCTCCTTCTTCTATGCGAGTGTCAGGCGTTTTTCTAAGCGATTGAATCCCCACTGAATCACCCCACAAATGACAATATAAAGAATAAAAATCACTAGATAGGATTCAAAATATTGATAGCCATAAGAGGCTTCGATCTTGGCAATGGCGGTGATATCCTTGATGGTCATGACAAAGACAAGGGAGGTTCCTTTGACCAAGTTGATGACCAGGTTACACAAATTGGGAAGGGCTGAACGCAAGGCTTGTGGAAAAACAATGCGGATGTAGGCTTGGCGGTTGGTCAAACCAATGGCTTGCGCTGCTTCTAGCTGGCCCTTATCCACCGTCAGAATGGCTGACCGGAGAATTTCAGCAAGACTCCCCGTTGTCATCAAGCTAAAAATGATAAAGGCATAGTAAATAGGATTGATCTCAAAGACATTAAAGTGACTACCAATACTCTTAAAAAAGCTATTTAAGAGGCTGGGAAAGAGACTATAAAAGAAGAGAATCAAGAGAATCGGAGGAGTCGCGCGAATAAAGGCTAAGTAAACCACTGAGAAACTGCGAACCCCTTTGACCTTGTAGATCTGACCGAGCGCCAAAAAGAGGGCTGGAAAGAAACTCAAAAGAATCGATACGACCATGATCAGAAGGGTCACTGGAACACCACCCAAGGTGGCTAGAAATGCTTTACTAATAAAATTGAAATCCATAAGCTACCTTTCTGTTACACTGAGTCGTTTCTCAAGGAATTGAGCGGAGAAGGAGATCACAAGGGCAATTCCCCAGTAGATCACTGCTACAGCTGTATAGGTCTCGAGGGAATAATTCCCAAGATTGCGGCTGATCAAGTTGTTGCCTGCTCCCATGATATCGATAAAGCCAATGGTATAAGCCAAAGCGGCATCGCGCATGAGGTTCAAGATGGCAGTCGTCATATTTGGAAGAGCCACGCGAAAGGCTTGGGGAAGGACAATCCGCCAAATGGTTTGAGCTGGCGTCAAGCCGATACTCAAGCCCGCTTCCATCTGACCTTTTGGAATGGCCAAATAGGCTGCCTTGAAGACCTCAGAGATCATAGCGGCAAAGAGAAGAAACATGGCAACAAGGACAAAGACAAACTTGGACCAGTGGTCAATGTCAATGCCCAACCACCAGTTCAAAAATTGGGGAAGTCCATAAAAGACCAAAAAGAGCAAGACAATCGGAGGGGTACAACGCAAAGTAAAGACATAACCTTTTGCCAGACCTGCTCCTACCTTATCTTCTGATACTTGTGCCCAGGTCAAAACCAAGCCAAATGCAGAACCGAGAACCGTCGTTAAAACCATCAAAGCTAGGGTCGCTGGCAGGGCTTGGACCAAGGTTGGAAGAAATGACCAGACCTTGGAAATGTCGTATGAGACCATGTTTCTTTTCCTTTCTGTATCCGTATAGAAATAAGGAAGCTGGGGCTATGCGCACCCAGTTCCATCTTATTTCTCTTTATCTACATAACTGAAGACATCTTCACCGAAATATTTTTTCGACAATTTAGCAAGTGTGCCATCTTTTTCTAATTCTTTGATGGCCTTGCTGTATTCTTCCGCAAATTTTTCGTTTTTCTTATCCTTATGGATCAATGGGTAAGTTGGAATTCCTTTGTAGGCAAACCAGCTCAGTTTGTCCGCATATTGGTGGTAAGAACCATCTTTATCTGTGACAGCCTTTTCAAAGGAAAGTTTGATGTCAAAGAAGGCATCGTAACGTCCTTCAAGAACCCAAGCATAGGCATCTGCGACTTTGAAAGATTCCGCAGCTGTTAATTCGATTTGTTGGTCCTTATGCTTTTCATTGTATTCTTTAATAACATTCCACTGCGCATTTTGTGGTGAAATTGGAACCAATTTTCCTTTTTCTTTCGCGAAGTCATCGATGTTCTTGTATTTATCCGCATCTTCTTTCCGTACGGTAAATCCGATGATACTTGCACCGATTGGTTCTTTTGGAATGATAAATTTCTTGGCACGTTCTTCGGTATACCAAGCTCCTTTGGTTCCGATATCGTATTTACCAGATTCTAGACCGATTAAGAGATCGTCATCACTTGTTCCAGTGTACTCAAACTTGTAGTCTGGTAGTTTTTCGTCAATGGCTTTGAGAACGGCTACTTCATAGCCATCTGATTCTCCTTTTTCATCAACGAAATCATACGGTACATAGTTTTGAGTGTGGGCTACTTTCAAGGTTGTTACCTTGTTCGATCCTGTTGAGCCTTTGCTGTCGTTTGCATGGTTTAAGCTCCGTCCAAGAATGGTTGCACCTGCAATGGCAAGAACTGCCACCCCACCGATAATCCATGTTTTTTTACTCATACTTTGTTCTCCCTTTTTCTATTTTCCTTATTCTGCTGCAGCTTCACGAACCCATTCGATTCGTTCTTCATCAATGTCACTTGGAATCGTACAATCGGCACCAATGACCAATCCTGTCGTTCCTGTTTCTGCGATGATGCGTTTGGTTTCTGCTTGGATCGCAGCCTTATCTCCTGTGTAAAGAAGACCATTTTTACCATTTTCAAAACCACCAAGAACCGTGCGTCCACCGAAGATTTCGCGTCCTTCTGCTAGGCTGATGCCTTCTGGTCCGACTGCCCAGTTAATGACTTGGGCTGGGTAGTCTGTGAAGAGATGGATATCATTGCGAGCTCCTTCGTAGCCACAGATATGAAGAATATTTACGCCACCGGCTTCCTTAGCTGCCTCTAAGACATGGAGTTCACTCGGTGCAATAATGTTTTTATAAACTTCTTGTGTAACCCGCGCATCTTGGATACTTTGAACACTGAGGTAGATTCCGTCTGCTCCTGCTTCTTTAATGATTCGTTGGCTCAAACTTGCAATATCTTGGCCAATCGTATCCAATACTTTTTTAAGAGTTGCTGCATCTTGATCGATGAAGTTTGCGATCAAGTCATCTCCTCCTGAAACTTCTCCGACCAACCATTTGAAGTAGGTCACCGGAGCAAAGATATTGTAGATAGCCACAATGTCTTCTTCAAAACCAGCACGGATTTTTTTAACCAGCTCTACCTGCTCTGTGATCCATGGATGATCTGCTCCGAGTGGTTCAATCCCTGCTAAGTCAGAGATATTTTCAAGGCCTTTGTGAATGGCTGGGTTTGGATAAGTAAAGTAACCATCACTCATGAGTTTGACAAAGTCTGGTTTGACCTTGTGAAGGAAGTTTTTATGGCCATTGAGGTTTTTTTCAATAATTTCCGGATTAGAAAATCCTTTCAACCATTCTTCTTCTGTTGTAAAATGATGCCAAAATCCAACTGGCACACGGTCAACTGCTTCTCCTTTGAAAGCTTTTAAGACTAATTCTCTTTTTGATGACATGTTCTTACCTCGTTCTATCTTTTCTTGTTTGTTATCTTATCACTTCGATAATTATTTGACTAATATATATTTTTTATCAAGCTCTTCATCTTTTTTTATCACTGATCTTCGAGCAGAAGAATTCCTGCTAGATCAGATGGGCGAAGGAGGGAGAAACTATGAGCTGGAATCTTCTCCAGTCTTGCCATATCTGGATCTTTTTTTGCTTTCCCCTGACTGCTTGCTAGAGCAGCTTTACTAAGCCCTAGAAGCAAAAACAAAACGGTTACCAGGATACACCATACATTGATCTTTTTCATCTCCCTCTCCTTTCTTCTTACAATACAGCTGCTTGACGTACCCAATCTAAGCGTTCCAATTGGAAATCATCTGGCACGGTACAGTCTGCTCCAAGGATCAAACCACGACTTCCGGCTTCAGCCACCAAGCGACGAGTTTCTTGCTCAATAGCTTCTCGTTCCCCTTGGTAGAGCAAACCTTTCTTGCCATTGACAAAGCCACCCAAGACAGCACGATCGCCGAAAAGTTTACGACCTGCGGCTAGGCTAAGACCCTCATGATGAGTCGCCCAGTTAATGACTTGAGCTGGATAATCCTTGAAGAGCTCCACTTCATTGCTGGCCCCTTCAAAACCACAAATATGAAGGATATTGATGCCTCCAGCTTCATTGGCCGCTTCTAGGACAGCGATATTGCTCGGTTCAATGATCTTGCGGTATTCTTCATCTGTCACACGCTCATCTTGGACCTGCTGGGTTGAGAAGTAAATCCCTTCAACACCTGCTTCTTGGATCAAGCGGCGACTAAGAATGGCGATATCTCCTGCGATGACATCAAGGACATGGGCCAAGGTTTCTGGATCTTCCTTGATAAAGTCTGCAATCACTTGGTCTCCACGAGATTGATCCGTACGGAACCAGCGTTTCAAATAAGAAATGGGCGAGAAGATGTTGTAGAAAGAAGCAATCTCTTCATGGAAATGGGATCGAATTTCCTTGACCACTTCAATTTGTTTTTCAATCCAAGGATGATGCTCTCCAATCGGTTGAATATCTTTCAATTCTTGGATTGATGTGATCTCTCTCGAATAAAGAGCACTCGGATAGCGGAAGAAGCCATCGCTCATAATCTTGACAAAATCTGGGGAAATTTCTTCAACATAGTGTTGGTGCCCCTTAATACTTTTTTCAACTACAGACGGATTGTCTAGCCCCAATTCTTTTTCTTCTTGGGTCACATAATGGAGCCAAAATCCTACAGGGATTCGCTCTACTGCTTCGCCTCGAATGGCCCGAAGAACCAACTCTTTTTTACTCATACTGTACATCCTCCTCAATATTTCTCCAACAGAAAGATTGACTACTTCCCTTCTGGAATTTGTAACCATGATATCACCTCGAAAAGTGGCTGACTAATATATTTTCCCTATCAAGGCCTTAAAATTTCTTTATTGAGAAAGGCATCAAAAAAACGCAAGTCCTTGAAAATAGGGACTTGCGAGTATCTTTCTTTATTCTTTCATTTTAGAAGAAAAAGGCTACTTTGATCTTTTCTTGATCCGGTTATAGCATAAAACTATACCCCTTCTTTTAAGCTGAAAAATGGCATCTATTGAGGTGAAAAAGCCCTTCATATCAACATTTCTTTCTTCCTATTCATTTTACCATTCCCTGGATCCCCTTCTCCTCTTTCTTGTCAGGCAAGATTGAAAGGAGTATAATTTTTGTAGAATAATTTTAAGGAGTGTACGGTTTATGAAAACAACAAAAACCACCTTTACCATCGTTTCTGCTCTTGCTTCTGTCATTTTACTGACGAGTTGTGGAAGCAACACCACTAAAACGCAAGAGACAAAAGCAAGCAGCACTAAAAATCAGGTGACGATGACCTATGATCAACAGCGCTCACAAGAAAATACCATGTCTGTTCTCTGGTACCAAAAGGCAGCAGAAACCAAGGCTTTGTATTTACAAGGCTACAATGTCGCTACTGACCGTTTGAAAGAGATCCTCCAAACTCCTTCTGATAAGCCTTATTCCATCGTCTTGGATTTGGACGAAACTGTTTTAGACAACAGCCCTTACCAAGTTCAAAACGTCAAAGATGGTACGGCCTTCAATCCTAAAGATTGGGATGTTTGGGTGAAAAAAGCAGCCGCAAAAGCGGTGCCAGGTGCCAAAGATTTCCTTCAATATGCGGATCAAAACGGGGTTCAAATCTACTACATTTCTGACCGTACAACCTCTCAAGTAGATGATACCATCAAGAATCTTGAAAAAGAGGGAATTCCGGTTCAAGGACGTGACCACCTCATGTTCTTAGAAGATGGTGTCAAATCAAAAGAAGGCCGTCGCCAAGCTGTGCAAGAAAAGACCAATCTTGTCTTGCTCTTTGGGGACAACCTGGTCGACTTTGCAGACTTCTCTAAGACATCCGAAGCTGATCGCGACAAGAAATTGGACGAATTGCAAAAAGAATTTGGTGAAAAATTCATCATCTTCCCAAATCCAATGTACGGATCATGGGAATCTGCTGTTTACCAAGGTAAAAAACTAGATGCCAAGGGACAAACAGAAGAACGCCTCAAAGCCTTGCAAGGTTTTGATAAATAAAACAAATGAGAGTGGGACAGAAATCGGTAATTCGTTGGAATTCGATTTCGTCGTCCCACCTCCGCACAGTTGAGTAGGGCTATAAAAGCTGATGAAATCAGCGTAGTAGAGCCCACTCAACCACTGCGTCTTGCTAGACAATCCAAAAACAATTAAGAGGCTGGGACTTTTGTCCCAGCCTCGTTTTTTCTATAGAGACAAGTTTATTCAACGGTTACAGACTTAGCAAGGTTCCGTGGTTTATCAACATCGAGCCCACGATGAAGGGTTGCAAAGTAGGCAATCAATTGGGTTGGTACCACCATTGAGATTGGAGAGAGGTAAGGGTGAACCGCTGTCAAGACCAAATCATCTGTCTCTTTAGCGACATTTTCTTCTGCAATGGTTAAGACATGAGCCCCACGTGCTGCCACTTCTTGGATGTTTCCACGTGTGTGGCTGGCTAGGACTGGATCAGACAAGAGGGCGATAACCGGTGTACCCTCTTCGATCAGAGCGATAGTACCGTGTTTCAACTCACCCGCAGCGAAGCCTTCACATTGGATGTAAGAAATTTCTTTTAGTTTCAGACTGGCTTCCATAGCAACATAGTAATCTTGGCCACGTCCAATATAGAAAGCATTGCGGGTTGTTTCCAACAAGCCACGAACTTTTTCGTCGATCACTTCTTTTTCTGAAAGGGTTGATTCGATCGATTGGGCAACGATAGACAATTCGTGCACCAAATCAAAGGCTTTGGCCTTCTCATTGCCATTGGCTTCCCCAACAGCTTTAGCCAGAAAGGCAAGAGCTGCGATTTGAGCCGTATAAGCCTTAGTAGAAGCTACCGCAATTTCAGGACCAGCATGGAGCAACATAGTCATGTCTGCTTCACGTGAAAGAGTTGATCCTGGAACATTGGTTACTGTCAAGCTTGGAATGCCCATTTCATTGGCTTTGACCAATACCTGACGACTATCAGCTGTTTCACCAGATTGGCTGATAAAGATGAAGAGTGGTTTCTTGCTGAGAAGTGGCATGCCGTAGCCCCACTCAGAGGAGATACCGAGTTCTACTGGGGTATCTGTCAATTCTTCCAACATCTTCTTAGAAGCAAATCCAGCATGGTAAGAGGTACCAGCCGCAAGGATATAGATGCGGTCTGCTTCTTGAACAGCCTTGATAATAGCTGGATCTACCACTACTTGACCAGATTCATCTGTATAGGCTTGGATCAACTTACGCATGACAGTTGGTTGCTCATCGATTTCCTTGAGCATGTAGTATGGGTAAGTCCCTTTTCCAATATCAGAAAGGTCGAGTTCAGCCGTGTAGCTAGCCCGTTCTTTGACGTTGCCATCATAGTCTTGCACTTCAACGCTGTCAGCCTTGACAATGACCAACTCTTGGTCATGGATTTCCATGTATTGGTTGGTTTCACGAATCATGGCCATGGCATCAGAACAGACCATATTGTAACCATCGCCAAGACCGATCAAGAGTGGTGATTTATTTTTTGCCACATAGATGGTGCTTGGATCTTCCGCATCCATCAAAGCAAAAGCATAGGCCCCACGGATGATGTGGAGGGCTTTTTTGAAGGCTTCGAGCGTAGATAAGCCATCTTCTTCAGCAAATTTTCCGATCAAGTGGGCTGCGATTTCTGTATCTGTTTGCCCCTTGAAATGGTGACCTGCTAGGTATTCTTCCTTGATTTCAAGGTAGTTTTCAATCACCCCATTGTGGACCAAAACAAAGCGACCTGTTTCAGAGCGGTGTGGGTGGGCATTGTCCTCAATTGGTTTTCCATGAGTGGCCCAACGGGTATGTCCAATCCCAGCTGTCCCTTCGACACCTTCTGCCTTAGACGACAATTCTGCAATGCGGCCAACTGCCTTTACCAATTGGCTCTTGCCTTCACTAGCCAGGAAAACACCCGCAGAGTCATAGCCTCGGTATTCGAGTTTTTCAAGTCCTTGAATCAAAATATCAGTAGCATTTGTATTTCCTACAACACCAACGATTCCGCACATAGATTTTACGATATAGCCTTGCTATACTTTCCCCTTTACTTAGTCAAACGACCTATAGTCGATTTCTCAGTTACTTTAAAATTGGTCTAGTCTAATTTGACCAAAAAACAACCAGCGGAGTCAGTATACAATGCTTCTTCTAGTTTGTCAACTAGGAAATCCAAGAAAATTGGTCTAGTTAAGTTAGGGTTAAGATTAGAGATAAAGTCAACCAAGAAAATTTCCACTGTAAGAAAAATGCCTGAAACAGAATGGTTTCAGACATTCGGAATAATTGAGAGTCAAACTGTTTGGAGAACTGTTTGACTCCAAGCTTTAAAATGATGATGCGAGGAGGCTCAATACGAATTGAAGATGGGCTACGGATCTCGATTTAGTCTTTAAATCCATTGGCTTGGCTTAGTTCTTTAAACCAATGGCCGGATTTTTTGAGGGTTCGTTTTTGACTTTCAAGCTCCAACTCAACTAAACCATAGCGGTTCTTATAGCCATTGAGCCATGACCAGCAGTCAATAAAGGTCCAGATCAAATAGCCTTTACAGTTGGCACCATCTTGAATAGCCCGGTGGAGCTCACGAAGATGATCTTTAACAAAGTCAATCCGGTAGTCGTCTTGGATCACTCCATCTTTTCGGAATTTTTCCTCTCCTTCAACCCCCATCCCGTTTTCGGTCAGGATCCACTCGATATTGCCATAGTTTTCCTTGATATTTTGGGCAATGTCATACAGACCTTGCTCATAGATTTCCCAACCACGGTGGGGATTGATCTTGCGCCCTGGCATAACATAAGGTTCATAAAATTGCTCAAAGAGTAGGGGAGATGCTGGATTTGGAGCATAACGAGGAGCCGCCACACGGAGTGGTTGGTAATAGTTAACCCCTAGGTAATCCACTGTATTTTCCTCAATCAAGCGCAATTCAAAGGGATCATAATCTGGTAAGAGATCACGCTCCCGTAGGATCTCCACTAATTCTTCAGGATAATGACCAAGAACAGATGGATCTAAGAAGGATTTGGCTTGAAAGAGCTCGGCAATGCGCGCAGCTTTCACATCTGCTGGATGCTGGCTCCGAGGATAGGCTGGTGTCAAATTGAGCACAATCCCGATACGGTAATTAGGATCCACCTCGTGACAGGCCTTCACTGCTAGAGAGCTTGCTAACTGGGTGTGGTAGGCTACTTTTACTGCTGCTGCTGCGTCTACCTTATGAGGAAAATGGGCATCATAAAAATAACCAAACTCCACAGGGACAATGGGTTCATTAAAGGTGATCCACTGATCGACCAGATCCCCATAGGTCTTGAAACAAAAACGCGCATATTCCTGGTAAGCATAGGCGGTTTCTTTATTTTCCCAACCATCCCCTTGCTCTTGAAGAGCCATCGGTAAATCAAAATGATAGAGGTTGACCAAGAGGTGAATCCCTTTTTCTTTGATCTTTTCAAAGACACGCCGGTAGAAATCAACGCCTGCTTGATTGATCTCTCCTCGTCCTTCTGGGAAAATACGTGACCACTGAATAGAGGTCCGAAAGGCCGTGTGGCCAGTTTCTAACAAGAGGTCCAAATCTTCTTCCCAGTGTTCATAAAAAGTCGATGTTTTGTCCGGTCCTTGCCCTTGATAAAAGCGGTTGGGCTCGATCCTATACCAGTAATCCCAGAGATTGTCTCCCTTTCCATCCTGGGCTAGACGTCCTTCCGTTTGAGGGCCCGAGGTCGAACTTCCCCATAAAAAATCCTTTGGAAATTGATACATGTCCTAATCCTCCTCATTCTACTAGCTCTATTGTAGCGAATCCTCCCCCAAAACCTAGGCACAATTTACAGTCTTTCTTACGCAGATTAAAGAAAAAGTCCCTTAGGAAAAATTCCTAAGGGAGCTGGTCCTCTTTATAATTCATTCACGACATATTCAAAGAGTTTTCGATCTGCTGGGCTCTTATCAAAACGCAGTTCCGGATGCCACTGAACGCCGAGGAAACGGATCTCATCTGTGGATTGAACGGCTTCTATGATGTCATCTTTCGGATCCCGCGCGATCACTTCTAAGCCATCTGCCAAGTCTTTAATACTTTGATGATGGAAAGAATTGATGCGACTGGTCTTACCATAGATCTCTTGCAGGACCGTCTGATCCTTGGTCACCAACTCTTGGCTGGTGTACTGACCTGGATTGTCTTGCCAGTGGTGTTCAATGTCTTGATGCAGAGTTCCCCCCAGAGCGACATTATAGAGCTGGGTCCCACGACAAACGGTAAAGATAGCTTTTTTAGCCGCACGCGCTTCTTCAATCAAGGCCAACTCAAAGAGATCGCGTTTCAAGAGGTAGTCATCACTGTCGATGGTGATTTCTTCTCCGTAAAACTTGGGCAAGACATTTTGTCCACCGGTGATGATGAGCTTATCAATCATTGATATGTAGTCTTTGGCCAAGGCCGTATCTCCAATTGGCAAGATCAAGGGAATCCCTCCTGCCTCTTTGACCGCTTCGACAAAACCAGTCGCCGCATAACTCATGTTCGCGTCTGGATCATCTGGGAAGGGTCTTTCATTTCCTGTAATTCCAATCACTGGTCTTATTTTCATACTTATTTCCATATTCTTTCATTCATCTTCAAGGCTTATTGTAACACAATTTCAAGCCAGACTCAATGGAGATTTTTTTGAAGAGAAGGTCTTTCCCTCTACCCCAAAAGCTTGCTGAAAGGATATAAAATTGCTTTCTATTAAAAAATTCTCAAGTGCAAAGACTTGAGAATGGTTTGTTAATTTTTTATCAACCCTTCTTTTACCAAAAAGTCACGCGCTACTTTAGCAGCAGGCTTGCCTTCTACTCCGACTTGGTAGTTCATCTGGCTCATCTGGGCTTCCGTAATTTTACCCGCCAACTTATTGAGAACAGCTTCTAATTCGGGATGTTTCTTAAGAAGAGCTTCTTTCATGAGGGGAGCCCCTTGATAAGGTGGAAAAAGTTGCTTGTCATCTTCAAGGACCACCAGGTCATAACGAGCAAGTTCAGCATCCGTTGAGTAGGCATCTGTTATCTGGATATCACCAGACTGGATCGCCTGGTAGCGAAGAGCTGGCTCCATCGTTGAGACTTGTAGATGAAGACCATAGACCTTCTGCAAGCCCTTGTTTCCGTCTTCTCGGTCGTTAAACTCGAGCGTAAAGCCTGCCTTGAGTTGTCCTTCCACCTTTTTCAAATCTGAAATAGTCTTGAGTTCATACTCTTGGGCAATCTTCTTAGGGACTGCAACAGCATAGGTATTTTGATAAGCCATAGGTTTGAGCAAGGCTAGGTCGTCTTGTCGCTTGATCCCATCTCGAGCAGCTTTGTAGACTGCTTCTGGATCATGACCGACTTGTGGTGCTGGCTTGAGGAGACTTTCGGTCACCGTACCTGTAAACTCTGGATAGATAGCGATATCCCCTTTTTTCAGGGCTTCATAGAGGAAAGTAGTCTTTCCAAAATTCGGCTTGACGGTCACTGTCATATCTGTATTTTCTTCGATCAAGATCTTATACATATTAGCTAGAATTTCGGGTTCTGGTCCTAACTTCCCAGCAATGACCAGGTTTTCTTTTTCTGGTTTTGAAAGAAGACTTGGTGTATAAGAAGATCCTAATCCCAGGACCATGACAGCAAAGGCAGCAAAGATGGTCCGCAATTTGGCCTTTTCCATCCATTTAAGAAGAAGGTTAAAGGCGATGGCTAAGAAGGCAGAAGATAGGGCACCGATCAAAATCAGACTCGCATTATTGCGGTCAATCCCCAGAAGGATAAAGGAACCGAGTCCCCCTGCTCCAATCAAGGCAGCTAGAGTAGCTGTCCCGATAATCATCACTGCTGCCGTGCGAATCCCAGACATGATGACAGGCATAGCCAAGGGAATCTCAAACTTCTTGAGTCGCTCCCACTTGGTCATCCCAAAGGCGATTCCAGCTTCTTCCAAGCTTGGATCAATCCCTTGTAAACCAGTGATGGTATTTTGAAGGATGGGGAAAATGGCATAGATGACAAGAGCTGTTAAGGCCGGGAGCGTCCCGATTCCCATAATAGGAATGAAGAGGCCCAAAAGAGCCATGGAAGGAATGGTCTGGAAGATCCCAGCTAGCTGTAAGACCCAGTTGCTTGTTCTTTTGTGGATACTCAAATAAATAGCTAGAGGAACAGCTAGAAAAATCGCAAGGAGCAAGGTCAGTAATGACAGTTGCAAATGTTGCCCCAGTGCAGCGAGCCAGTCCCCAAAGCGTTCTTGAAAGGTTGCAAGTAGTTTAGACATGGTGAGCACCTCCAAACAAATCTGCGACAAAGTCGTTGGCTGGCTGGGCAAGAATGGTCTCAGAATCCGCTACCTGTACAATCTCTCCTTCTTGCAGTACTGCAATCCGGTCGCCTAATTTCAAAGCCTCGTCTGTGTCATGGGTCACAAAAATAGTGGTCATACCGAATTCTTTGTGCAATTCTTTGGTAAGAGTCTGCAACTGCTTACGGGAGATGGCATCCAAGGCCGAAAAAGGTTCGTCCATCAATAGAATCTTTGGTTCCCCAATGATAGCTCGCACAATGCCAATCCGTTGTTGCTCTCCACCAGATAACTCGCTTGGTAACCGATGAGCATAGTCTGCAGCAGGAAGCCCCACCTTGGCCAAGAGTTCTTCTGTTTTCGAAGCGATTTGCTCCTTGCTCCAGCCCTTCATCTCAGGAATGAGAGCAATATTTTCCGCAACGGTCAAGTTTGGAAATAGGGCAATGGCTTGAAGGACATAGCCGGTACTGAGACGTAACTCCCGTTCGTCATAGTCTTTGATGCGTTTCCCATCCATATAGATATTGCCATCTGTCGGTTCCAAAAGACGGTTCACCATCTTGATCATGGTAGTCTTTCCAGATCCCGAAGGACCCACTAGTACCATAAATTCTCCATTTTCAATGCGGAGATTGACATCTTTCAAAATGTCCTTTTCCGTGTAGCGCAAGACTACATGTTTGTATTCAATCATATTTTTCCTCAATAAGTTTTCTGTCTCTAAGAATATCCAATAAACTACTTGCTGGATGCCCTAGGACTTTTTCGACATCTGTAGAAACCCCAGCTTGTTCCCCAGCTTTAATCGCTGTATAGGTGCTGACCCAGGCATCGTACTCCCAAGTTTGTGCTGGCCATTTTTTCCGTGACTCATAGGCTTCTTCTACTGATTCATCCACATACGTGATGGCGACACCCGTCTCTTTTGAGAGAAGCGCTACGATTTCTTCCATGGAAAGATCCTCTGGCCCTGTCAGATTCAAGGTTTGATTTTCCCACTCCTTAGGATTTAAAAGAATCTCTGCTGCAACCCTAGATGTGTCCTTACGGGCAACAGCTGATACCAGGCCACTACCAGCCGGACCGCGAATTTCTCCATTTTCAAGTGCCATATCAATCAAGAAATCCAAATAAAAATTATCTCTCAAAATAGTATAGGTGAATCCTAACTCCTTGATATAGGCTTCCGTCTGGGCATGATCTCGAGACAAAGTAAACGTTGCCTTCTCATCTGCCCCATAAAAGGAGGTATAAACAATATGCTGCACCCCCGCCAGCTTTGCAGCATCTAAAAACTCCTTGTGCTCCTTGACACGCTCTGGATTTTCTCGAGCAGAGACCATCAACAAGGTATCGATACTCTTCAAGGCCTCAACCACCTCTGGAGTATTGGTATACGACATTCTACGGATTTCCGCAGACGCATAAACTGTTGCACGCTCTGGGCTTCTTGCCAAATGGATAGAAGCAATTCCTTTCTGATCTATGAGATCAGCTACATAAGAACCTAATTTCCCTGTTACACCTGTCATACCAATCATAAGCATTTTCCCCTCTACTATAATTCACTCTCTTTAGCTTTTAGATTTGTGATAATACGCTCTTGATAGGCTTCAAATTCTCGGATTTCTTGATCCGAAAAGCCTTGGTAAAAAATCTCTCCCAGTTCTTTGCTGACACGGTCACCGATTTCTTTTTGCGCCCAACCAAGGTCTGTCAAAGAAATATATTTTTTCCTTTTATCCTGCGTGCAAGGTTGAATCGTAACCAAACCTTGTTCTTCCAATTTCTTAACCATACTGGTCAATGTATTATTGGCTAGACCCGTCGCAAGAGCGATATCTGTCGCAGTAGCGCACCCCAACTCTTGCTTCCACAAAATCGTTAAAATTTTCCCTTGTTCACTTCTGTATTGAGCATCTGGTTCCTTGCTCAAGAGTTTTTGAAAAAGTCGCCCGTTCAATAAGCGTATCTGTAAAGCTTGGTATCCCCCTTGCATCTTGTCCATTTTGTCTCCTTTTTATTTCTATATCGAAATATCAAAGTCATTGTACCACTGCCTGTTACATCTGTCAACTATTTCGATATAGAAATAACATTTTCCTTGGAAGAAGAGAAACATTTAAACTCCTTGTAAAACAACACTGAGTTTTACATATGTTCACTGTAATGCAGAATGAAATTTGTTAAAAAGCTTCGGTAGGTTTCTTCCTACCGAAGCTTTTTTGATATCACGCATCCAACCAACAACTATTTTCAAACCGACTCTTTGCCTTTTCACAAAAATCCTCCAGAGCTGAACTCTGAAGGATTCATTTTTATTTCACAACAATGTTAACGAGTTTATTAGGAACACTAATCACTTTCACGATTTCTTTGCCATCAATCTCTGCTTTGACTTTTTCGTCAGAGAGAGCAACTTCTTGCAATTCTTCGCGTGAAAGGTCTTTTGCGACCATAAGTTTAGCACGGACTTTTCCTTTGATTTGAACGACGATTTCAATTTCATCTTCAATCAATTTGCTTTCGTCCCATGTTGGCCAAGCTACATAAGAGATAGACCCACCGGTTGCTGCGACTGTTTGCCAGAGTTCTTCTGCCAAGTGAGGCGCAAATGGGGCGATCAATTGGATAAAGCCTTTGGCGTAGTCTACATAGAGTTTGTCTTCCTTGTTTGCTGCATTGACAAAGACCATGAGTTGAGCAATGGCTGTGTTGAATTTCATCGACTCGATTTGCTCAGTGACAGACTTAACAGTTTCGTTGTAAACCTTGTCTAGAGCGCCATTGTTTTCCGCAACGATTTCTTTACTTGTGATCAAACGGTAAACACGGTCAAGGAATTTACGGCTTCCTTCCAGACCTTCTTCAGACCAAGCGATAGAAGCATCGAGTGGTCCCATGAACATTTCATAGACACGAAGGGTATCGGCACCGTATTGTTCCACCACATCGTCTGGGTTGACCACATTCTTGAGGGATTTAGACATCTTAGCTGGTGCTTGCTCCAACTCTTCTCCTGTTTCCACATGGAAGAAGGAACCGTCACGTTTTTCAACCTTGTCAGTTGCCACAAGAGCGCCACGGTGGTCACGGTAGCTGGTTCCCAAGATCATTCCTTGGTTAAAGAGTTTTTGGAATGGCTCCTTAGTCGGTACAACACCAAGGTCATAGAGGAATTTATGCCAGAAACGAGCGTAGAGCAAGTGAAGCACAGCGTGTTCTGCACCACCTACGTAGATATCGACTGGCAACCATTGTTTGAGGAGATCCTCGTCAGCCAATTTCTCAGTGTTGTGTGGATCGATATAGCGAAGGTAGTACCAGCTTGAACCGGCCCATTGTGGCATCGTATTGGTCTCACGACAACCTTTGACACCATCCTCACGAGTCACTTCCAGCCAGTCTGTCAAGTTAGCCAATGGGCTTTCACCAGTACCTGAAGGGCGGATGTCCTTGGTGACTGGCAAGACAAGTGGGAGTTCACTTTCTGGAACAGCTGTCGAAGTCCCATCTTCCCAATGAATGATTGGGATTGGTTCACCCCAGTAACGTTGACGGCTAAAGAGCCAGTCGCGGAGACGATAGGTAACCTTTTCTTGACCAAAGCCTTTTTCTTCTAGCCAAGACACGATTTTAGCAATCGCTTCTTCTTTGTTGAGACCGTTCAAGAAGTCAGAGTTGACGTGAAGGCCGTCTTCTGTATAGGCAGCTTCTTCAACGTTTCCACCTTCCAAGACTTCTACGATTGGAAGACCAAACTGTTTAGCAAATTCCCAGTCACGCTCATCGTGGGCAGGTACAGCCATAACAGCACCTGTTCCGTAGCTAGCAAGAACATAGTCCGCAATCCAGATAGGAATTTCTTTGCCATTGACAGGGTTAATCGCATAAGCACCAGTCCAAACCCCTGTTTTTTCCTTAGCAAGGTCTGTACGAGCCAAGTCTGATTTAAGGCTGGCTTGGTGTTTGTAGTCAGCTACAGCCTCAGCTTGTTCAGGTGTTGTGATCGCATCTACTAGTTCATGCTCAGGAGCCAAAACAGTGAAGGTTGCACCAAAAAGAGTATCTGGACGAGTGGTAAAGACTGTGAATTCCTTGTCTGTTCCTTTTACTTTGAAAGTGACATTGGCACCAGTTGATTTCCCAATCCAGTTGCGTTGCATGTCCTTGATAGACTCTGGCCAGTCAAGGTCATCCAAGTCGTTGAGCAAACGTTCCGCATAGGCAGTGATTTTAAGCATCCATTGGCGCATTGGTTTGCGGACAACTGGATAGCCACCACGCTCAGAGGTTCCATCTGGAAGAACTTCTTCGTTAGCGATAGCTGTTCCTAGTTCCTCAACCCAGTTTACTGGTACTTCAGCTTCATAAGCCAAACCTTTTTCGTAAAGCTTAGTGAAGATCCATTGCGTCCACTTGTAGTAGTTTGGATCTGTCGTATTGACTTCACGGTCCCAGTCATAAGAGAATCCAAGCGCATTGATTTGGCGTTTGAAGTTAGCGATGTTTTCTGCTGTGAATTCCGCTGGGTCATTCCCTGTATCCATAGCGTATTGCTCAGCAGGCAAACCAAAAGCATCCCATCCCATTGGGTGAAGGACATTGTAACCTTGCGCACGTTTGAAACGGCTAAGGATATCTGTTGCTGTGTAGCCTTCTGGGTGTCCTACGTGAAGACCAGCTCCAGATGGATAAGGGAACATGTCCAATGCATAAAACTTAGGTTTTGAAGCATCTGTTCCTGTCTTAAAGGTGTGATGGTCAGCCCAGTATTTTTGCCACTTAGGCTCGATTTCTTTATGATTGTAAAAACTCATAGCGTCTCTCCAATTTTCGTGATGCTCCTATTATACCATTTTTAGGCGATTTTTAAAGGTTCAGACAAAGAAAAAGACAGGTCCCATACGGGACCTGTCTTTCCTGTTTTCTTCAAGAAAAGTCTATTTCACATGCTTTTCAAGTTCTTCTTGCGCTTTTTTATTGGATTTTTCTTTTTCTTTCTTCCATTGATCACGCGCTTTGTCGTAGTCTTTAGCCGATACGACCTTGTCTTGAACTTCTAAATATTTATAGTTGAAGGATTGACCCTTGTGGCCTGTCCAAGCAAAGGCTGCAGAGTATGGTACAGTCTTACGAACGACTGGAGAAGCTCCATCTGAATGGATCGGAATCAAGAGGGCACTATCGGTCAACCAAGCTTGAGCGGCAGCATATTTTTCGTAACGCTTGTTCACATCTTTGGTTTCATTGTGCGCATCTTCGATCAATTGATCATATTCATCAAAACCAGCTGCTTTTGCGGCTGCATTATCCGTACCAGCATCGAATCCAAAGTAAGAATTGGCGTTTTCGCCGGATTTACCACTAGTGATATCGATGTAAGAAGATGGGTCCGTATAGTCTGGTCCCCAACCCAAGTTATTGTTCAAATCCCAGTCTTGTTGCGAAGCACTTTCAGCAAAGTAAGTCACCCGTTGCAGATCATCTTCAGAAATCATATTCAAATCAATGACAATATTTTCTGCTCCTAGTGTAGATTCAACTGACTGTTTAAAGGATTGAGCTTGTTTGATCCCTTCTGTATAAGTTGAAGAAGTTGGAAGGTCCAAATGAATTGGGAATTCAACTCCTTGAGCTTGCAAATCTGCCTTGGCTTTGGCAAACTCTTCTTTGGCCTTGGTTGGATTGTAGAGGGTGTCTTTTCCATCTGCGACAGAGACCCCTTTCCATTCATCCCCATAAGCTTCCAAGTCTTTTTCTACTGCATCACCAAATTGTTTGCCATCGATTTGGACAAAGTTTGGTGGCGTAAAGGTATTACGGATGACCTTATTGGCACCCGCTTCCCCGTTAGTTTGCGCTACATAAGCCTTGCGGTTAAAGGCAAACATAATGGCTTGACGGAAGTCCTTATTTAAGATTGCTTTCTTAGTTGAAGTCTTTTGAGTATCAGTAGTCTTCTTTGTGATTTCATAGGCCTGACGGTCAATGTTGAAGGAAAGGTTGTAGGTTGAGGAACCTTGGTCAGTATAGACAATGTCGTCCTTATGCTTCTTCTCTACACTCTTATAGTTGGAACCATTTGGGAAAACACGGGCAACTGTATAATCGCCGTTATCAAATCCACGAATCAAGGACTCTGAGTCTTGTCCATCATAATAGGTCAGCTTCACTTTACTGATCTTAACATTATCCGCATCCCAGTAGGTTGGGTTCTTTTCCAATATCGCAGAAGATTTAGAAGTGATGGATTTAATCAAATAAGGACCGCAGTAGAGGATACTAGACGGAGAAGTCCCTTGACCATAGTTATCTCCCTTAGATTTCAGGAATTCTCCATTAACCGGCATCAAGATCCCCATCGTAGTCTTAGAATTCCAGAAACTTTCTGGTTGGCTCAAGGTATATTGAACGGTGTAATCGTCAATAGCTTTTACACCAACTGTTGAAAAATCAGATGTCTTCCCTGAAACATAATCATCCAAGCCTTTGACAGATTTTTGGACCAAGTAAATTGCTTGTGATTTCTTGTCTGCTGCGTGCTTGAGACCTGTGACAAAGTCTTGGGCCTTGACTTCTCCATATTCTTCCCCTTCAGAAGTCATCCATTTGACCCCTTTACGGAGTTTATAAGTATAGGTCAAGCCATCCTTGGAAACCGTCCAGTCTTTAGCAAGCGACGGAATCAAATTCCCATACTTGTCCACTTCCAACAAGCCATCTATCGCATTTCCTGTAAACTCGGAAGTCGATTTTTTATTAGAAATCGAATAGTCGAGGGTATCTGGATCCTGGGTATAGACATAGCTAAAAGTCTGTTCGCCAGAACTTCCAGATTTTCCACCTGAGCAGGCTGCCAGTACACCAGCTGATAAAAGCAGAGCGCTGGCAGCTAAGAGTACCTTTCCTTTGTTCATATAAATCACCTCATTGTAAAAATGTTATACTCAATTTAAATTATAGCACTTTCTAGGGAAATGTAAACGCTTTTACTGCGAAATTATTCTATTTCTTCTTTATTTTTTCAATTTCTTCTTTTTCTAGAATTTTTTAAAGTTGAATCCCTGGCATGTATGATATAATGGAATCTATGAATCATGGGAGACATTTACACAAACGACTAAAACACAGCCTCTTGTCCCTCCTTGTAGGAGTCTTGACATTAGGTCCTATTTCCACTGCTTTTGCGGACGACATCTACCAGCAAGAAGATGTCATGAAAATCGCAGCTGATGCTGGACTGGTATTGGACGATTTTTACAAGCCTAAGGCTGACATCGTCATCGATGCCAATACTGGAGCCATTTTGTACGGAGACAATATCGACACGGTCCGGGATTCCGGAAGCATGGCCAAGCTCATGAGTGCCTATGTGGTCTTTCGGGCCCTCAAAGAAGGCAAGATCAAGTACGATACCGTTGTCACAGCAACAGAGGCAGATCAAGCCATCTCGGAAAACAATCTTTTAAGTAACTCACCTATTGTAGCTGGTGTTGACTACAAAGTATCTGAATTGATCAAGATGCTCTTTGTTCCATCTTCCAGTGCGGCCGTGATTATGCTCGCCAACGCCGTCACTGACAATGATCCCGATAAGTTTTTGGACTTAATGAATCAGTACGCGCAAGAAATGGGGATGAGCCATACCAAATGGCACAATCCAAATGGGGCGATGATCTCGGTCCTTCAGGGCTACTACAATCCTCAGCGCTACGATGTCAATGCGAATAACGAAATCACAGCGCGGGACATGTCTATTCTGGCTTATCACATCGTAAACGACCTGCCAGAAATGTTGGAATACACCAAGCAAGCTCACACTACGATCATGGAAGGAACCCCCTACGAGCAAAGCTACGATAACTACAATACTTCCCTCGAAGGTGGAAAATTCGCCCTTAAAGGAACAGATGGACTCAAAACTGGATCCAGCCCGACTGCTGACTACAACTACACCGCGACAACCAAGCGGGGTAAACAGCGGATTATCGAAGTCATTTTGGGGGTTGGAAACTACGATGTCGAGATCGCCGAAAGTTACCGCAATCAAATCGGGAATACCTTGGCTGAGAAAATGTTCGCAGACTACCAGTATAAAAAAATCCTTTCTGCAGGCGATCATACCATCGACGGGAAGACCATTCACTTGAAGCAAGACTTCTATGCGACCGTTAAGAAGGGGACGAAGCCAGCGCTAAAACTCGAAAATAACCGCCTAGTCGTTCAGAACGGCTTGCAACAGGTATCTCCAAGCATTAAACCTGGGGTGGCCGTCAGTGAGTCTAAAGCAACGACCTCTAGCAGTAAAAGCAAGGGACTCGATGTCATGTGGCTCTTCTGCTTCCTGCCTGCCGGAATTTTATACCTGATCTTTAAACAAACCGATCCAAAAAGAAGAAAATAGAAAAAGAACTCCCATTACCATAAGGTATGGGAGTTCTTGGTTTGTCGACAAAGTCATCTTAGGCCAAACCTTGAACGTAGGCATCTACTGCTACGATGGCTTGGGCAATATCAGAAGCCTTCACTTCAAATGGCATTTGATGGATGGTTTCTCCTTCGATGGTGGCCTGTTGGCCAACCTTGAGAAGATCTTCATAACTTGCAGTTTCAAGATGCATTTCTTTCAGAGTAGTTGGCATACCGATTTGTTGATAGAAACGAATGTATTTATTCAATTCTTCCTTCGGACGGTTTTCCAAGAACAATTGAACGAGCGTTCCGTAGGCTACTTTTTCACCGTGAGTTAAATGGTGGATGTCCCCAGTAAGGGCTGTAAAGCCATTATGGATGGCATGGGCAGCAGCTAATCCCCCACTTTCAAATCCAATACCACTGAGAAGGGTATTAGCTTCAATAATGTTTTCAAGAGCAGGGGTTACAACTTTGGCTTCACAAGCAGCCATGGCTTGGAGACCATCAGCAAATAAGGTTTCTTCACAACGTTGTGCAATGGCGACACCCGCTAAGGTTTGTCGTTGACCCAACATGGTTTTTCCATTCGCTTGCATCACTGCACGCGCTTCTACCCAAGTTGCTAGGCCATCTGCGATACCAGAAGCGAGCAAGCGTTTTGGTGCTTGAGAGATCACTTTGCTATCCACCAAGACCAATTCTGGGTTCTTAGAATAGAAGATATAGCGCTCAAAGGCACCCTCATCCGTATAGATAACCGACAAGGCGGAAACGGGAGCATCTGTAGAGGCGATGGTCGGAGCAATCACAACTGGTGATTTTAGAAGATCAGCAATAGCTTTTGCACTATCGATGGTCTTTCCTCCACCAAGTCCAATGACCAAATCACAGCCATTTTCTTCTGCCAGACTAACCACACGATTGATTTCGTTGTCAGAAGCTTCTCCATTGAAGAAGACTGGCAAAACCGTGAGCCCATTTTGACCAAGGTATTCTTCAAAACGCTTCCCTACGATATCATAGACCACTGAATCACATAGCAAAACAGGGTGATTCCCTAATTCTGAAATAGATTGCGCATTTTCAAATAAGGCATTCTCACCTTGAATGTAACGTGACGGACTTGCAAAATTTCTCATAGTCTGCTCCTTTAAAATTTATTTAGTTCACACCTATAGTAGCATTTATTTCTATGAAATTCAAAGAATTATACAAGGCTCCAATCAATTAAATTTATCTGTTCACGCAGCCATTGAAACCGCTTCGTTTTTATTTGATATCTCCTATGATTTCTAATCCTCTCAAAAATCCCCAAAGCTAGTTTCAGTAGGTTGAAACTTGACTTTGGGATTTTTATTTTTTTCACGAGCGATCAAGAAAATCAATCGCTTAACTGAAGTTGAGACTACTTACTTTGATCAACGAAACGAGTATCGCGAAATTGAACTCGCCCTAAAAGCGTCGAGAAAAAGAGAGATTGACTGGTGGGCCTGGCCCACATGGTCAAGAAAATCAATCAATTGCTTAACTGAAGTCGAGACTACTTCCTTTGGAAAAAAGATAAATCAATTGGCATTCAGGGAATGCGGCATTGATTTCCTATTTTTCTGCAGGAAGTTTCGGTAAACCGAATCGTCTCTCCTATCTTAGTTTACCAAATAATCACACGATCCTCTGGTGCGCGCCACATGCCGTCGCCTTCTTTGACATCAAAGGTTTCAAAGAATTCGTCAAAGTTTGGTAATTGGACATTGGTGCGGAGTTTTCCTGGTGCGTGGACATCGACACTTGCGAGGAGTTGCATATATTCTGTCCGAGCTTTCATGCGCCAGATACGAGCAAAGTTGATGAAGAATTCTTCTGCTGAGAAATCTTCCTCTTTCTTAGCAGCTTCAAGGGCTGCAGCGATTCCTCCGAGGTCTGCTACGTTTTCAGAAACGGTCAATTTCCCATTAATCTTGGCACCGTAAGAGTCTTGCCCTTCGAACTGATCGATGACCTTTTGCGTGCGAGTGGTAAAGGCTTCGTAATCTTCTGGCTTCCACCAGTCTTTCAAGCTACCGTTTTCATCAAAGGAAGCACCATTGGTGTCAAAGGCGTGGGAGATTTCATGGGCAATGACCGCACCGATTCCGCCGTAGTTGGCTGATGACGATTGGTGAAGGTCATAGAAAGGTGCTTGCAAAATCGCTGCTGGGAAGACAATTTGGTTTTGTTGCGGATCATAGTAGGCATTGACCATATTAGCTGGCATGTGCCATTCGCTCCGATCGACTGGTTGGTTCCACTTGCTCCAAGTATGGGCAATGGAAATTTGAGCCAATTTTTGGGCATTTTCTACCAAGTTTTTGCTCTCGTCGATGATCTTTTTGGCGTATGTTTCTGGTAATTTTTCAGGGTAGCCGATATGCGGTGTGATGACATTGAGTTTGACAATGGCTTTTTCGCGGGTTTCAGGAGCGAGCCAGTCTGCTTTTTCTAAGCGCTCCTTATAGACGTCAATCATGGTCGCTACTTTGTGCTCTACATCTGCTTTTGCTTCTGGTGAGAACTTTTCGCCCGCATACCAGAGCCCAAGCGCTTGGCTATAAGGTCCTTCTGCCAAAGCCAAAGCTGCCTTTTCTTTCGGACGTGCTTCTGGTGTCCCTGTGATGGTCCGTCCATATTCACCAGACAGGACACGGATTTCTTCGGTCAAGAAAGACGTCCAATCTAAAGCTGCACCTAGTTTCAATTTAGCATGAAGGGTTTCCCAGTTGGCTGCTGAGTAGAATGTTGGTGCGAATTCCTTCCAGAAACACTCTTCTGGCACGATGATAGTATCTGGCGTTTGTCCGATCACTTCTGTAAAGAAGGTATCGAGTGGCAATTCTGGAACCAAGGCCTTGAAATCTGCCCATTCATAAGGATGGTAGAGTTTGTTGTACTCTGATTTTTCTTCGTTTGACAAGACATATTTGGCCAATTCTGCATCAGCCGCAATGACCTTATCCAGGATGTCTTTGATTTCTTCCTCTGAGAAATCGAATTTTGCCAAGAGTTTTTCAACCATTTGACGCCAAACAGCTAATAACTCTGGTCCTTTTTCATTGTCTTCTTCATAGTAGGTTGTATCAGGCAAAATCAAACCGAGTGCTTCTCCCCACAAGACATTCATTTGGGCATTCATAAAGTCTGGTGACACGCTAAATGGCAAGAGATTTGGTTTGCCAGCTAGCTCATAGGTGCCCAACTTGCTGGTATAGTCTTCAAAGGAAGATAAGGCCTTGATTTCGTTGATCAAGGGCATAGCTGGAGCCACACCAGCTGCTTCTCGCGCATCAAAATCTGCCACCATTTTGTGGTATTTGACAAAGTTTTGCAGAATGCTATCTTCAGGCAATTCTTCTCCTCTTTGCCATTTTCCGGTAATATCCAACATCAAGTTTTCGATATCTTGGATCAAGTCCATAAAACCACCGGTTGACGGTTTGTCATCAGGAATCACTGCTGTCTCAGCCCATGCCCCATTGACGTAATCATAAAAATCATCTTGTAAACGTACCATGATCTTCTCGCTTTCATTCTTTTGTAATAACCTTATCAAAAATAGGTCAATTTTTCAATGATTACAAGAGATTTAAGTTGAATTATTTTAAAAATTAACTTGACTTAACTTTTTATTCGTGTATAATTATTTTAAAAATTAACTTGACTTAATTTTTTTATTCATGTATATTAATAGTAAAGGAGCAAAATCATGATTCAAATTGAACATCTCAGTGTTGCTTACCAGCAAACACTGGCCTTGGAGGATCTTTCCCTCACCATCCAGGGTCCAACCATCCTAGGAATTCTTGGACCCAATGGAGCAGGAAAATCAACCCTGATCAAGGCCATGCTAGGTCTTCTCCCTCATTCGGGAAAAGTCCAGCTCGATCAAAAAGATCTCAGCCAAGTTCTTCAACGGGTGGCCTACGTCGAACAGAAATCCGCTATTGATTTCCACTTCCCCATCACGGTGAGAGAGTGTATCTCACTGGGTCTTTATCCCCACCTTTCTATCTTCAAGCGAAAAAGCAAAGAGGATCTCCAAAAAGTGGAAAATGCCTTGAAACTTGTCAATCTTCTTGATCTAGCGGATCGCCAGATTGGCCAACTTTCAGGAGGGCAATTCCAACGGGTCCTGATCGCCCGCTGCTTGGTCCAAGAAGCAGATGTCATCTTTTTGGATGAGCCCTTTGTAGGGATTGACTCCGTTAGCGAAGACATCATTATGCAGACACTAAAAACCTTGAAAAAAGAAGGCAAGACCATCCTGATCGTCCATCACGACCTCAGCAAGGTCCCAGCTTACTTTGACCAAGTCCTCCTCCTTCATCGTAAACTGATTGCATTTGGGAAAACAGAGGAAACCTTTACCAAAGAAAATCTGCATGCAGCCTATGGGCATGAACTCTTTATAGGAGGTGGCGTCGGATGATTACAGAATTTATCGATGGATTACAGCAATTCCACTTCTTACAGAATGCCCTGATCACAGCCATCGCCATCGGGATTGTCGCTGGAGCCGTTGGATGCTTCATTATTTTAAGAGGCATGTCTCTCATGGGAGACGCTATCTCACACGCAGTTCTTCCGGGGGTAGCCCTGTCCTTTATCCTTGGCATCAATTTCTTTATTGGCGCTATTGTCTTTGGCCTCCTGGCGTCCGTCCTTATCACCTATATCAAGAGCAACTCCATCATCAAGAGCGACACTGCAATTGGGATTACCTTTTCTTCTTTCCTCGCCTTAGGAGTCATCCTGATTGGAGTCGCTAAAAGTTCCACCGACCTTTTCCACATCCTCTTTGGGAATATCTTGGCCGTCCAAGACCGGGATATGTGGATAACCATCGGTGTTGGTGCTGCGGTCTTGCTGGTGATTGTCCTACTCTTTCGACCCTTACTGCTCACATCTTTTGATCCTGTTCTGGCTCAATCCATGGGCGTCCGGGTCAAGGTCTATCACTACCTCCTTATGGTGCTCTTGACCTTGGTTTCTGTCACTGCTATGCAGAGTGTCGGAACCATTCTCATCGTCGCCATGCTCATTACACCCGCTGCGACGGCCTATCTCTATACCAATAGTCTCTGGTCCATGATGCTCCTTTCATCCGGATTAGGTGCTCTTGCATCCATCCTGGGACTCTTTATTGGCTATAGCTTAAACATCGCCGTCGGGTCTTGTATTGTCCTCACTTCTGCTGTCTTCTTTCTCATCAGCTTCTTTATCGCTCCTAAGCAGAGAAAGAATAAGCACGCTCTTTCATCTCATTAAAGGAGAAACACATGAAAAAAACCGCTTCTATCCTCGCCCTCTTTGTGGCGCTCTTATTTGGTCTGTTGGCCTGTAGCAAAGGCTCTTCTTCTGGAGCTTCTGGTAAATTGAAAGTGGTCACCACCAATTCAATCCTTGCAGATATCACTAAAAATATTGCTGAGGATAAGATCGATCTGCACAGTATCGTTCCTGTCGGCAAAGATCCTCACGAATACGAACCGCTTCCAGAAGATGTCAAAAAGACTTCGCAAGCAGACCTCATCTTCTACAACGGGATCAACCTCGAAACCGGTGGCAATGCTTGGTTTACTAAATTGGTCAAAAATGCCAATAAAGTTGAAAACAAAGACTATTTCGCAGCTAGCGACGGAGTCGACGTCATCTACTTGGAAGGCCAAAACCAAGCTGGAAAAGAAGACCCTCACGCTTGGCTCAATCTCGAAAACGGGATCCTCTACGCTAAAAACATTGCCAAACAATTGATCGCAAAAGATCCCAAAAATAAGGACTTCTACGAAAAAAATCTAGCAGCCTATACTGAAAAACTTAGTAAGCTCGACCAAGAAGCCAAACAAAAATTCAACAATATCCCAGAAGAGAAGAAGATGATTGTAACCAGTGAAGGCTGCTTCAAGTACTTCTCCAAAGCCTACGGCGTCCCATCTGCCTATATCTGGGAAATCAATACGGAAGAAGAAGGGACACCTGACCAAATCAAAACGCTGGTAGAAAAGCTCCGGCAAACCAAAGTACCGGCCCTCTTTGTCGAATCCAGTGTCGATGAGCGTCCTATGAAAACTGTGTCTAAGGATACCAATATCCCGATCTATGCAAAGATCTTCACTGACTCGATTGCCAAAGAAGGAGAAAAGGGCGATAGCTACTACAGCATGATGAAGTGGAACTTAGACAAGATCGCAGAAGGATTGAGTCAGTAGACCATTCAGATTTCTAAACAAATCAGTGGCTCTTCCCCCTTCATTGATGTACAATGAAAAGAAAAAAGGAGTCTTTTTATGGCAACATTTTTAGGAAACCCTGTGACCTTTACCGGATCTCAACTTCAAGTAGGGGAAATGGCCCATGATTTTTCATTGATCACTCCAGCTCTTGAGAAGAAATCTTTAGCTGATTTTGCTGGCAAGAAAAAAGTCCTCAGCATTATCCCATCCATCGACACAGGTATCTGTTCGATGCAAACACGTCACTTCAATCAAACCTTATCGGATATGGAAGACACTGTCGTCTTGACGGTCTCTGTCGACCTTCCTTTTGCTCAAGGTAAATGGTGCGCTGCTGAAGGGCTCGACAATGCCATCATGCTCTCAGACTACTACGACCATTCCTTCGGGAAAGCATACGGCCTCTTGATCAATGAATGGCACCTACTCGCACGCGCTGTCTTGGTCTTAGATGCGGATAACAAGGTTACTTACGTTGAATACCTAGACAATATCAACAGCGAACCAAATTACGACGCTGCAATCGAAGCCGTCAATGCGCTTGGATAAATGAAAAAAGAGGTCTGCGACCTCTTTTCCATTGCTATAAAATCCGATGAAGTCCATTCTGTAGGAGAACGCGCCAGCGTAAGCGAGGGATGCCTCTGAGGAAACTCCGCACGCGCTGTGCCACTTGTTGCTTGTAGCTCTTGCCTCCTTGTGCAAAGACTCCTTTTCGACTCCAGTAGCCTTCGACACTGCGATCATTTTTAGGGGCTAGATAGCGAACACCTTGACGATAAAGGACCTGCTTCCGAAAGGCTGGGTCCCAAGCTTTGACGGGGTCAATATCTAAGTCCTTATGGGTCCGTCCCCTAGCCAGCCCGTAGTTAAAACTAGCCCCATTGACAATGCCATTTTCAGAAACTTCTACTGGATCGACTTCATTGAGAAAACGCCCGGCTTGATCGAGAATATACTCCGTATGAAAATTTAACAAGACCTTGAAATTGACTTGTTGGGAGGCCCCTGATGGATAATGAAGGTGACCATCTGGCCCTAGGGAGACCTTATTGTGAAGGCGGGCAGCCGCATAAGCATCCACCGTGACCGCTCTAGCCTCCTGTAAGTAAGCTTGTAAGGCCTCCTCGTCAGTCTGTCCAGCTCTGGCCTCATGCGTCCGAATCCACTGGGCTTGGTAACTTGAAAGTAGGTAGCGCAACTGGTGAACCTGGCGTTTCAAGAGCTGATCTCCCGACTGATCTGCTAAGGGATCCTTTTCAAAGGCGATTTGCACGACGTGTGAAAAAACCTTCCAAAAATCGGAACCTGGCGGACAATCTGGAGCCATCCTACTCAGAAGAAAGGCTGTTTCTTCACAAGTTCCGGACAGGTCACTTGGCATAAGAAGAATTTTCATGACTCCCCTCAGCAAGTCTTGGGCAGCCGTTTCCGTTAGATCCTTGATCTCTTGAAACCACATATTTTGAAACAGAGGACTGGCAAAGAAAAAGACAGACTGGTATTGTTCTTGGTAGGCTTGTGGATCTTTCAATCCCTGCAAGTGCTTCTCTAGATAGGCTAAACTACTCTCTCTCCAGCCTAATCTCACTAATTCCCGTCTGTTCATAGTGCCGTCCTTTCTATGCTTCTATACTACCATCTTTTGGAGCTTGAGACAATTCTCATTACTCCACTAGCGTTTTTGAAGATTTTTTTGATATACTAGAAGTGAGCGAAGAAAAGAGGAAAGCATGACACCAAACAAAGAAGATTACCTCAAGTGCATTTATGAAATTGGTACAGAAGTAGACAAAATCAGTAACAAGGAAATCGCGAGTCGCATGCAGGTCTCTCCACCCGCTGTGTCCGAGATGATTAAGCGTATGATCTCTGAGGGCCTCTTGGTGAAAGATAAAACCCATGGGTATCTACTAACGGATCTAGGATCGCAGTTGGTCTCTGATCTCTACCGCAAGCACCGCTTGATCGAAGTATTTCTTCTGGAAAAACTTGACTATACAACTGAAGAAGTCCATGAAGAGGCAGAAGTTCTCGAGCATACCGTTTCTGAACATTTCATTGACCAGCTGGATCACATGCTTGGAACTCCTAAGACCTGCCCTCACGGTGGGACAATTCCAAAGAAAGGCGAAAGGCTTGTCGAAGCCTACCAAGACCGTCTCAGCGAAGCGACCCAACCTGGTCTGTATATTCTGCAAAGGGTCCATGACACCTATGAATTGCTAAAATTCTTAGACCAGATCCATCTCCAGATTGGGAATACTATCGCGTTTCAACGGTATGATGACTACACAGGCCTCTATCACTTAGTCATCCATGGACAAGAAATTTCTATCAACCAAGTGATCGCCCAACAACTCTATATCGAAAAACATGCAGTCTAATCCGACTGCATGTTTTCTTACTTATGGATTTTTTGTATCTAACAAAATCGTCACTGGACCATCATTGATCAATTCAATCGCCATATCGGCCCCAAAGATCCCTCGTTTGACAGGGACTTCTTTTTCTAATTGATCATTAAAGGCATCATATAACTGACTGGCCATATCTGGCTTGGCAGCCCCTGTAAAAGCAGGACGGTTGCCTTTTTTGGTATCCGCAAAGAGGGTAAATTGAGAGATCGATAAGATTTCCCCTTGGATATCTTTGACCGAAAGATTCATCTTATCTTCCTCATCTGAGAAAATACGCATCTGCGATACCTTGCGGACCGCATAATCCAAATCCTTCTGGTCATCCTCAGGCCCCACTCCCACTAGGAGCAACAAGCCTTGCTGGATCGCATTGTAGACTTGACCATCAATGGAAACTGAGGCACTTTTGACCCGTTGAATCACTAATTTCATTTGATTATCCTATTTTATAAATCTATTTGGCATTCACTACTAACCTTCAAAGAACATCAACTTCAGACAAGGCAGTGAGACGTAGACAGTACTTCAGTACGGCGAGACGAGCTAACCAACTAATAAAAGAGTTCTGACCATGTTCTACTTGCTTCAAAGAAAATCGACATCAGACAAGGCAGTGAGACGCAGGCATAACTGTAGTTAGGCCAGTCGAAACTAACGCAGTATGAAGTCGATTTTCGTAGAAGACTAGCCGTTGGTACGCTTAACAGAGTACACCTCCGGCACACTCTTAATCTTATCCACAACCGTTGTCAACATCGATAGGTTCGGAATCCCAAAGGAAATGTGGATATTGGCAAATTTCATGTCTTTGGTTGGTTGGGCATTGACAGTTGAGATCATCTTAGCTGTATTGGAAAGGACTTGGAGTACATCGTTAAGAAGTCCGGCTCGGTTGAGTCCGTAAATATCGATGTGGGCGATATAGTCTTTGGTCGTGTTGTTATCTTCCCATTCTACATCGATCAAACGTTGCTCGTAGTTGTCTTGAGCGCGAAGATTCATACAGTCCTGACGGTGAATCGCGACCCCACGTCCTTTGGTGATGTAGCCGACAATTTCATCGCCTGGAACTGGGTTACAGCACTTAGCAATCCGAATCAAGAGGCCAGAAGCTCCTTGGATAACCACGCCACCTTCGTGACGGACCTTGAGGGTGTCTTTTTTATTTTCAACCTTGACCTCGCCACCTTTGACTAGCTCTTCTGCTTCTGCGCGTGCCTTAGCCCGCTCTTCTTCTCGGCGTTCATCCTCCGTCAAGCGGTTAAAGATGGTAATAGCCCCAATCTCTCCAAAACCAATCGCCGCAAACAAGGCTTCTTCTGTCTTATAGCTTGATTTTTGTAGCACTTTGTCCATGTGCTTTTTGTCCATGAACTTATTGGCTACCAAGTCATGCTCGTGGAATTGGGCCATCAAGAGGTCACGGCCACGGTTAATAGACAATTCCTTGTCTTGATTTTTAAAGAATTGACGGATCTTGTTGCGTGCCTTGCTAGTTTTAACAAGGGTCAACCAGTCACGACTCGGACCAAAGGAATTGGCATTGGTGATAATCTCCACCTGGTCTCCCGTCCGAAGTTTGGTATTGAGGGGCACCATCCGGCCATTGACCTTGGCACCAATCGCTTTTTCCCCAACTTTGGTGTGGATTTCATAGGCAAAATCGATTGGTCCAGAATCTTTCGGAAGCGAGCGCACAGTTCCATCTGGAGTGAAGACGTAAATCTCTTCTGCCAGGATGTCTTCTTTTACATTTTCTACGAATTCCTTGGCATCGCCTGACTGGTCTTGGAGTTCCATCATCTCCTTGATCCAGTTCATCCCAATAGCAGATTCCTTGCCGTTAACCTGACCCTTGATCCCTTTTTTGTAAGCCCAGTGAGCGGCAACCCCGTATTCGGCAACCTCGTGCATCTCCTTGGTACGGATCTGGAATTCAATCGGTCCTTTAGGGCCGTATACAGTCGTATGGATGGACTGATAGCCATTGGCCTTCCGGTTGGCAATATAGTCCTTAAATCGACCCGGCATTGGCTTCCAGAGCTCATGGATATAGCCCAGCATGGCATAAACATCACTTGGAGTGTCCAGGATGCAGCGGATGGCAATCAAGTCATAGATTTCATCGAAGCGTTTCTTCTTATCCTGCATTTTGCGATAGATCGAATAGATATGCTTTGGTCGACCATAAATTTTCCCATGCAGATGGCGTTCCCCAGCATAGGTCTCGATCTTGTGGACAACCTCTTCGACCAACTCTTCTCGCTCGCGACGTTTTTCCTTCATCATATGCGAAATCTTGTAGAATTCAACTTCATTCAGATAACGGAAGGACAAATCCTCAAGCTCCCACTTGACGCTGGAAATCCCGAGACGGTGGGCGAGTGGCGCATAGATCTCCATGGTCTCACGCGAAATGCGCTCTTGCTTATCCTTGCGCAAATGCTTGAGGGTACGCATATTATGCAAGCGGTCTGCCAATTTGACCAAAATGACACGAATATCTTGAGACATGGCCATGAGCATCTTGCGATGGTTTTCCGCCAACTGCTCTTCATGGGACTTGTACTTGACCTTCCCGAGCTTGGTCACCCCATCGACAATCACGCGCACATCATGACCAAATTCGCGCTCTAAATCATCTAAAGTCGCATCCGTATCTTCCACGACATCATGCAAAAAGCCGCAGGCGACCGTCACAGCATCCAGTTTCAGCTTGGCAAGGATCCCTGCTACTTGAATTGGGTGGATGATATAAGGCTCGCCAGACTGACGGAATTGCCCATTATGGCAATCAACCGCATAGACCAAAGCCTTTTGTACAAAAGCAACATCTTCAGGTGATAAATATTTTTTTGTAAGGGCAACGACTTGGTCCCCTGTTAAATTCTCTTCTTTCGGCATGTATTTTCTCCAGTTTCTTGGATACTATTTTAACACTTTTAGAAGCAGATGGGAACCAATGAAGCTACTTTAATATACGGATACTTCTCGAAGATCATTCTGGGATCCACCTTGCTTTCATCATTCTTGTAAAAAAACTAACGAAGCGATTCCTTCACTTCGTTAGTTCATTAATTCTGTGACAACACTCACGGCGCTGAGGGCGTAGAGTGGCGCTGTTTCTGCTCGCAGGATGCGAGGACCAAGTCCTGCAAGAATGGCTCCTTTAACTGTAAAACTTTCAATTTCTGCAGGGGAGAGGCCTCCCTCTGGCCCAAAGATAAAGAGCAATTTGCTTCCAGCTTCCAATCCGGTCAGAGACTGAAGTAAAGCTGCTGCCTCTCCTTCTTTAGCCGACTCTTCATAAGCCACCACGATCCGATCAAACTGTTCTAACTGAGCCAGAAAGTCTGCCTTTTTCTCAAAAAGGGTAATGCTTGGAACAAGATTCCGCTTGCTTTGCTCTGCTGCTCCAAGGGCGATTTTTTCTAGTTTTTCAACCTTTTTACCCAATTTCTTGCCATCCCACTTGGCAACTGACCAATCGGCAGGAAAGGCCCAAATTTGACTAGCACCTAGCTCTGTTACTTTTTGAGTGATAAACTCCAGCTTGTCTCCCTTGGGAAAGCCTGAAGCGATGGTCACTTGAATAGGTAGTTCCACATTGTCAGCTAATTCTTTGATTAGCTCCAACTGACGAGCCTCCACATTGACCACGCGCGCCAAACGCTTGATCCCATCATCAAAGACTAGGGTCACCTCATCATCTTCTTTCAAGCGCATGACCTGAAACATGTGCTTGCTAGTTTCCTTCTCCTCGATAGTGACAGGTGAGCTAGCCAAACCTTTTACAAAATACTGTTGCATGCTAGCCTCCAATCACACCAGAAATATCCTTAGTTTTTTTGAAGACACAGGCATTCCATTCCCCTTGGATCATGTGGGTTTCAAGGAAAAATCCAGCTGCTTCTGCTGACTCACGGACCATGTCCCACTTGTCCTTAATAATGCCACTCATGATGAGGTAGCCTTCATCCTTGACCAAGCGATAAGCATCCTCTGTCAGATGAATGAGGATATCCGCCAAGATATTGGCCACGATAACATCTGCCTCAATCTCCACACCTTTCAGCAAATCGCCTGGGGCAACATGGATATTTTCCATGCCCGGATTGAGCTCAATATTTTCCTGAGCGACACGAACCGCTACGTCATCCAAGTCATAGGCAAAGATTTCCTTGGCACCAAGAAGGGAGCTAGCAATGGAGAGGACACCTGAACCAGTTCCCACATCTAGCACCGTTTCGCCACCGCGAAGAACCTGCTCCAAGGCAAAGAGACTCATCTTGGTTGTTGGGTGAGTTCCAGTTCCAAATGCCATACCAGGATCCAACTTGATAATCTTTTCTCCCGCTGTCGACTCATAGTCTGTCCAAGATGGCACGATGGTCAAGTCATGAGTGATACGAGCTGGCTCATAGTATTTCTTCCAGTTGTCGGCCCAGTCTTCCTCAGCCAAGGCAGTCGTGCCAATATTAATCTCTCCTAAGTCCATAAAGTCGGTCAATTCTGCTAAACGAGCCTGCAAGTCCGCTTCAACCGCTGCTACATCAACCGTTTCCGGGTAGTAGGCCGTCACCACGATTTCTTCTTGTTGCTCGATTTCAGGGAAAATCTCACCGAAGCGGTCCACATTTCCCACATAGTCCATGCTGTCTTCAATCGCAACACCTTGGGCCCCCAGCTCGATCAAGAGATTGGAGACCAGCTCCTCTCCCTCACGCTTCACTGTAACCTTTAACTCTTGCCATGTTTCCATCTGATTCTCCTTAACAATCCATTATTTCTTCTAATTCTTTTAAAGTCTTGCCGTCCTTATTTTTCCAATCCGTTCGTCCATTCGTATTCATTCCTAGTACAAAAGCAGCTGCATAAGATGGACTGGAGAACAGTTGCTTTTCTTGTAAAACACCATCTTTAATCACATTTGACTTGATTAATTCCTTACGCAATTCTTTTAGGCTTGCTGGTATTGCGGGTGAATCAACCTCATCCACTTGACTGCCTTCTAAAACAACAAAACCTTCCGAAGTCTGTTCACAGATGGCTTCAATCATTCGATTTGATTTCTTTGTTTTTCGCTTCAAATAGAGATAAGTTGAATTTTCATCAGAAACATTCTGATCCGTTTTCTTGGTCATAGGAACAAACACTCGGTACCCTAAGGTTCCTACAATCATCAAAGTATTTTCTACAACCTCATCCAACTCAGACTGCTTTTCTTCTGTTACATTCCCAGAATTGGGCTCATTCCCATTTTTTACAATGAAGCGCCCCGCGTCCTTTGCTAGTTGTGTAAATTTATTTTCCAAGTAACTAATTTCTGTATGACCAAAGGAATTATTCTGCGTCGTCAAAATAATCACATCATTAAAATAATCTGCATGATTATCACGAGTATGTTCCTGGACACGTAAAAGGACACCCTCACCGTTTTTGCGATTCGTAGCCTGCCCGATGTAGGTAACATCCTTTTGCTTATCCTCATCACGGCCAAATAAGAAATAAATGCCACTTTGCTTCATTTCATCACGTGATTTTAAATCCGCCAATTGAATTCGAGGAATTTTATAAATCACACCGGTCCAATTTGACAAAGTACATTTGATTTTTCCTGTCACTTCGCCATCCATGAGAAACATGTTAATATTTTTACTACGCTTCATCATTTATCCTTCTCCACATAATCTCTCACTCGTTCTTGTAATTGGGGAACAACCCGATCTGAAGTTAAAAACTCTTCAAAGCTCACTAACTTATAGCCCTGTCCCTCGTCTCCAAAGATGATACTTTCGAACTGTTCCTGCGTCAACTTCCCAACTAAAAAGACAGATTTCTTGTTCTCATCTAGCATACTGGGGTAGAGTCGAGACCAGATTACGTCATCTTTCGACAGTTGGATATTCAATTCTTCATAGACTTCACGCGCCACACACTCAAAAGGGGTCTCATTTCCTTCCCGACCACCACCTGGTAATTCCCACATATTAGGCCAGGGAATATCCTCCTTGTCATCACGCAAGATAGTCAAAATTTGCCCATCACAAATCAAGGCAATCTTACAACCCGTAAATTCGAATCGTGCTTCTAAGCAATCCTCAAGCATGAGCTTTCCCTCCTAGTATCTCGGATAAGGATAAAAGGTGCTTTCTTCTAGGCCAACTTTGCCTTCTTCAAAAACTTCTTGGTTCCAGATGATCTCAAAGCTCTCTGCCTCTTCGTCTGCTAAGAAATCCATGAGCTCATCCAAGGCCAGCTCAGCTGTATCTCGAAGGAAAGTCGCAAAATAGGCTAGAAACTCACGAGACAAGCCTTTTTTAGGCTCATAAGGAATCGCTGTTAAATAAGCATCTTCTTCTACATGCGACTTGGCTGGATTGTAGAAGATGACGGCTTCTTCAAAGAAGATATCCTCATCAGACTCTTCCCCCGACTCATCGACCAAGGCAACTCCTCCTGTGTTTTGCACTTCCAAGAGAAAAGCCACTTCTACCGCATGATTTTTCTTATCCCAATTGATCTCAAAATCAAAAGGAAAAACCTTGTCCATCTCCTCTTCTAAAATATCCAAAAATCCGTATTTAGACATAGCGTCCTCTTTCTAATTTCCCACTCTTAGAGCGGAATATGATACAATAGTTACTACAATCTTACCATAAAAAACGCCTCTTTGAAAGGAGACAAAGCTAGAAAGGAGAAGGAAATGCCCGACAATCTCGCACTCCGGATGCGACCACGGACGATCGATCAAGTCATCGGTCAACAGCACCTGGTCGGAGAAGGCAAAATCATTCGTCGCATGGTCGAAGCCAATCGTCTGTCCTCTATGATTCTCTTTGGCCCACCAGGGATTGGCAAGACCAGTATTGCTTCTGCGATCGCAGGAACCACTAAGTATGCCTTTCGGACCTTTAATGCAACAGTTGACAGTAAAAAACGCCTCCAAGAAATCGCAGAGGAAGCCAAATTTTCTGGTGGCCTAGTCCTGCTTTTGGACGAAATCCATCGCCTCGATAAAACCAAGCAAGATTTTCTCTTGCCTTTGCTCGAAAGTGGTCTGGTCATCATGATCGGCGCAACGACTGAAAATCCCTTTTTCTCTGTCACACCCGCTATTCGTAGCCGCGTACAGATCTTTGAGCTGGAACCGTTGACGACGGAGGAGGTCAAACAGGCACTGAAGACAGCGCTAGATGACCCCGAGCGTGGCTTTGACTTTCCTGTCGTTCTCGATGAGGATGCTTTGGATTTCATCGCGACTTCAACCAATGGAGATCTTCGCTCTGCCTTTAATTCGCTCGATCTGGCGGTGTTGTCAACTTCTGAAAATGCAGAAGGCATCCGTCATATTACGCTAGAGATCATGGAAAACAGTCTCCAGCGCAGCTACATCACCATGGACAAAGATGGAGACGGTCACTACGATGTGCTCTCTGCCCTGCAAAAATCTATCCGTGGTTCGGATGTCGATGCTAGTCTCCACTACGCCGCTCGTTTGATCGAAGCCGGAGATCTACCCAGCCTCGCTCGTCGCTTGACTGTCATTGCTTATGAGGATATCGGTCTGGCCAATCCAGATGCGCAGATTCATACCGTGACGGCGTTGCAAGCAGCTGAGCGCATCGGCTTTCCCGAGGCCCGCATTCTCATCGCCAACATCGTCATCGATCTAGCCCTTTCGCCTAAATCCAACTCAGCCTACGTTGCGATGGACAAGGCGCTGGCTGATCTTAGAAGTTCTGGCAACCTTCCTATTCCTCGCCACCTCCGCGATGGTCATTATGCCGGAAGCAAGGAACTAGGAAATGCGCAAAACTATAAATACCCTCACAACTACCCTGGCAACTGGGTCAATCAGGACTACTTGCCAGACAAGCTCAAACACGCTTCCTACTTTATTCCCAATGAAAATGGCAAGTACGAGCGTGCTCTCGGAGCCACCAAGGAGAAGATTGATCAATTTAAGAAAAAGTGACATCGGTTTCAAAAAAATGAGATTTTTTCTTGAAATATTTTCAAAATGTGATATCATATACATATAGAAACGCTGTGGTGTACGAACTCACACTTAAGTGTTGACCGACTATTTTTTGTATTATTAGGGAAACAAAAGACTTCTGGCAGTATGCAGGCCGTTTCACGCGGAAGCAGCTAAGTCAGAGCGAGTTGCCCACCTGCTTAATTGCGCGGGTTCAATACAAATCGTGAAGTTTCGGCACCAATACAGCTTTTTATATTTGCCTCCTTAGCTCAGTTGGTAGAGCAGTAGACTCTTAATCTATGGGTCACAGGTTCGAGCCCTGTAGGGGGCATCAAACTTCAACAGTAAAAGCCTTGATAACCAAGGCTTTTTTGCTTGTCTTAAGAGCATTTGCCCCATCATTTGCCCCACATTTTTTTATGAGCAATCTCTCCAGATATCTCTGATTTGATTAAATTCCTCAAAAATTTTCTCTTCTAAAGTGTGTCCATATACTTCTACTAACATTGAAATATCTCTATGCCCTAGAATTTTTGCAATAACTCCAAGGTCAAAACCTTTGTGCCAGAGGTAGCTTCCATAGGTATGACGTGCTCCTTTTGTCGTGATAATTGGATAAATATCTAATTCATTTAAAAGAACACTCAAAGCTTTATTGACACTTGCAATATCTGGTACCAAGTGAATATATCCATAATGCTGAAAAATCATTTTATACTTATTCTTGATTCCTAGCTCTTTATTAGCCTTCTCCTGTTCAATTTTTAGGACTTGTAATATCTTAATGCATTCTTCATCTATCGGTACCATCCGAATAGACGTTTTGTTTTTTGGAGGGACAAATTTATGAGAAAGGGTATTAAACCTCCTATATGTTTTTAGTAGTCCTCAGTCAAAATCAACCTCATTCCAAGTTAACGCTACTAACTCTCCAAACCTCATGCCTGTTTTTAATAGAAAATAGACGATATAAGGAACAATTGAACGTTGGTAATCGAATTTTCTCTTTACTGCTAAAAGTAAATCCAGATAGTCCTTTTCTGTATGTAAATATTTCTCTTCTGTCATCTGTTGTTCTTTGGATGAAAACAACTCGACATGTTGTGTAAAATCATCTATTAGAACTTTGTCAGCAATTGCCATTTGGATGCTCTGATGAATTCCAGTATTCAATCTACCAAGAAAATTTCTACCAACTGTTTGACCATACTTATTCATTATTCTTTGGTATTCACTCGCACGAATTTGAGTGACTTTTTTATTTCCAAATAATCTTTCAATTGTGTTTTTACGGAGAAGATATTTTTTCTTTGTCTCTTCCGACCTACTACTCGGTAGAATTTTTAGTTCAAGCCATTCTTGATATAGATCGACAAGAGAAATATCTCTAGAAATTCTTTTCCCTAAACGAAGTTCTTGCAGAATCGGCTCAGCTTCTGACTCTGCAAGTTTTTTTGTTTTAAAACCGCTATTATGAGCAACAGTTTTTCCTTCGTTACGAATTTCATAGGTCCATAAGTTACTATCTCCTCGCTTTCGATAACGAACACTTGCCATATTACGCCACCTCTGTTCCTAGAATCTCATTTACAACACTTTTTGGAACAACCATCAAACGTTTGCGATTATAAAATGTATAGCCTCGTGATACAAGTAATTCTCTTGCCTGATGGATGATATCATTTGCAGTGTGAGGGCGATAGCCCATTTCAATTAATTCTTTGTTGCTAATTAAATTATTATCCATAGTTATCCTCCTTATTGATTTTCTAAAGTCAGAAACTCACCTACAAGTAGTTGTAATTCTGTATTTAATTTAGGGAGATTCTGTATTAATACTTCTTTTAATTCTTCCGCAAATTGGTTCGTTTCTTCTCTCAATAGTTTGCGGACTCTTGTTTTTTTCTTTTTGATGCTGTCTGATTTTAAATTTGGAAAAGCCAATGACAACAGTTCAGGATTGTTGAGAAAGATAATTGTAAATGCTCTTTGCTCCACTCGAATATGATCTAGCTTATAAAATCCGAAATTATCAAGTCGATTCATAATATCTTGGACCATCTCCTCCCCAATCGCTTTGGTTCTGAGTTGGAACTCTAGTCTCCACCAAAACGGATTCACATCCAAATCTAGCTTCTCTTCTCGCTTGTGAGCAATGATTTCTTTATTCTTATCATATAACCTAACTTGTACATTACTACCGCTAGAACCCCAATATTTCGTCTCTAATTCGCCCCCTCGACCATAGAAGACCTTATGTGTAACACCACCTTTAATATGTTGCAAATTAACGATTTCAGGCCTGTTGAAAATGTCAAATGCCAAATCAAAACGAGACAAACGTACCGTCAATGAATTCAATCTGGCAAAGTACATTAATTGCCTCCATACTTTCATTCCATCAAATTCTTTTAAAGTATTAGGATTGAAATCAATTCGAATCAATTGTTCACCTCCATAAGTGGATAATTGAAAAAATATAATATTGATCGAATCATACTCATTAAAAACTTTAGCTAAAGTAAAGACATCATCTCGAACATTATCATATATTTCAAATGAGTCAACTCTTGTACTTATTGCCTGTTTCAGATTTTTGAAAATTCGTCTTAGGGAACCAGTGTCTGTATCCCAGATAACCGTTAATCTATCAATACTGACATCTAGTCGCTGTACTAATTCTCCTACATCACATCGTTCTTGAATGCTTCTTAAATCTTGTATAGAAACCAACAAAATTGTCCCCCCTTCTTTTAGATTTTTTAGGTCTCAGAAACACCGTCAAATCAACGTTTGCTCGTTCCGTCGTTCTTTGGACGTTGTCCTAAGTGTACCTTTTTGCTGGCTGTTAGAATAGCCAGCTTTTGCTTGGCTAGAAATTGTCTGGACGGCAGCCTGCAGGACTTCGCCTGACTTCCCGTCAGGCTCGTCCCTTGCCCTTGCCCACACAATTTCTAGCTCCAAGGCTTCGAATAGTCATCAGTCATAGTCATAGTCTCGTCCTCAAATTCCTCCTCACTCACTATTCCTAAACACATGAATTATTTGTATCATTTATAACTTATTTGTAAGTTATAAATATATTTTATAAAAAATATTTGGAGCAGTCAACTAAAAACTTGATTTGTAAGTTTATAGATGATAGAATAAGTTTAAAATACAACATAGGAGTTTATCATGACCTTTATTATTCAAAATTTTGGACCCAATTTGGCACGACTACGCATAGAAAAAGGAGTGAGTCAAACTCAACTTGCGGAAGATTTAGGAATCGGTAAACAATCCATCTCTGATTACGAAAAACAAAAAAGCTATCCTACCTTTGCAAATTTAGATAAGATAGCAGAATATTTTAATGCAACTCCAACTCAACTTTTTGGAACTAGTAAAGAGATTGAATTAGAAAAGAGTGTTCTTGAATCGAATGAATACTCTGATAAAGTAAGTGAGATCTTAAAGGCTGTCAAATACATCGAACATTTTCTAGAAACTGATGGACAGTACTTAGAGGATTTACTTTACTTAACAAGAGGCAACCAACTATACACAGAAGATGGAGATGAGTTGTATATTGATCCAACTTCTCAGAAAAGAACACTTCATAACCAATATGAACCTGGTTTTATTGAAGCAAGGGATAAATCTCCACTAGAACTCTTAATTGAAAATAAGGAATTGTTTGATAAATAGAAAAAGCGAGGATAACCTCGCTTCAGATTGAAGTTAAAATCTTTAGAAGACACTTTTATAAGGACTTTGTCTTCAATCTGTGAAAAGGAGTGAAAACTCCTTTTCTTTTTGTAAGTCAGACTGAAACTTCCAAATTGTTTATTTATTTTATTGACATTTTCTATAAAAATAAGTACAATAGTTTTATTAGCAAACTATACTATATAGGGGGTATTGAAATGAAATTTTCTAATCGTTTACTGCTATTCCTTGCAGGAGTTGTTTTTGTCCTTTTAGGACTTTTCCTATTTACAAACCCAGTAGCTAATCTTGTTGCTTACAGCTGGTGGATTTCATTTGGTTTACTGGTTTCTTCTATAGCAGCTATTTTAGGCTATTTCTCTGCACCAAAAGAGCTTCGCTCACCTGTTTATCTTTTCCAAGGATTTGTTAGTCTTCTCTTAGCTCTTTACCTCGTTGCTTATGGCTTTGTGACCCTGCCGGTCGTCATTCCGACCATTGTAGGAATTTGGTTAATTGTAGAAGCCATTATTGCTTTCTTTAAAGGCAATCGTCTAAGATTGATTTTCCCTATTATTGGTAGCAATATCATGTGGGTAGCCTTGCTTGAATTTTTACTAGGTCTAGTGATTCTGTTCAATCCAGTGGCTACAGGTGTCTTTGTCGTTTATGTCATTGCCTTTTCATTTTTAGTTACTGGCTTCACCTACATTATTGAGGCCTTTCGTAAATAGTCTAGTTGCTATTTCTATCGCATTCAAAAAAGCTGGGAAATCATATTCTCAGCTTTTTCGTCTCTTTAATTATCACTTTTTCGCATTCCATTCTACGTAGAAATTTGTTTTTCCATTTTATTCTCCAATTTGATCTCGCACTGACATTTATTTATAACAAAACTATATATCTAGAATAGCATAATCATTAGGTATTATAGGTTTTCAAACAAAATACGAGTCATTCGTTTTTGCCCCGCTTTTGCCCCATTTTTAAATCCTGACATTGAAAATACCTAAAAGTATTTCCCTAAAATCAGCTATATTTCAACATTTTTGTTTATTTTCAATATGAAAAGTTCTTACAAATCCATGTAGGGGGCATCTAAATCAACAGGAAAAAGCCTTGAGTTCCAAGGCTTTTTTGCTTGTCTATAACTGATTTGCCCCATCATTTGCCCTACATTTTTTTATGAGCAATCTTTCCAGATATCTCTGACTACGAAAAACAAAAAAGCTATCCTACCTTTGCAAATTTAGATAAGATAGCAGAATATTTTAATGCAACTCCAACTCAACTTTTTGGAACAAGTAAGGAGATTGAATTAGAAAAGAGTGTTCTTGAATCGAATGAATACTCTGATAAAGTAAGTGAGATCTTAAAGGCTGTCAAATACATCGAACATTTTCTAGAAACTGATGGACAGTACTTAGAGGATTTACTTTACCTAACAAGAGGCAACCAACTATACACAGAAGATGGAGATGAGTTGTATATTGATCCAACTTCTCAGAAAAGAACATTTCATAACCAATATGAACCTGGTTTTATTGTAGCAAGAGATAAATCCCCACTAGAACTCTTAATTGAAAATAAGGACCTATTAGATTAAAAAAGCGAGGATATGTACTGATCCCAAAAGTTAGACAGAAAAAAATCTAACTTTTGGGATCAGTACATTTTCAACTCTCTTATTTATTTTCTTATCTCACATAATTACTTCACATGTCCAGGCTCATCAAATTCATTTTTTTCAATAACATATGCCACATTTGCATTCTTATTGATCAAAGAACATATATCTATTATATTACAAAAAGCTCTCTGACCGCAAAATTCCGTTAATTTACTACCTTATTCCTACTTTCTATTTTCTATTTTACTTTTCTGATAAATAAGATTATAATAAGGAGTATTTATTTTCGGAGGTTTTTATGTCATTTCTATCAAAAAATTGGGCAGGACTGTTAGCCTGTCTGATCATTTCTATCATCTCTTGGGTTTTAGGAGGCTTTCTGCCTGTTGTGGGAGCACCTGTTTTCGCCATTTTTATCGGAATGATTCTCCATCCCTTTCTCACTTCCTATAAACAACTGGATGCCGGCTTGGCTTATAGCTCCAAAAAATTGCTTCAGTATGCTGTTATCTTACTTGGTTTTGGACTCAATATCTCTCAAGTTTTCGCAGTTGGAAAATCTTCCCTTCCTGTCATCCTTTCGACTATTTCTATCGCTTTAATTATTGCTTTCTTTTTCCAACGATTTTTTAACATGGATACAAAGCTAGCTACCTTGATTGGGGTAGGCTCTTCTATCTGTGGCGGTTCTGCCATTGCAGCGACTGCTCCTGTTATTCACGCCAAGGAAAAAGAAGTAGCCCAAGCCATTTCTGTTATCTTTTTCTTCAATGTCTTGGCAGCTCTTATCTTTCCAACTCTAGGTTCTTGGCTCCATCTCTCCAACGAAGGTTTTGCTCTCTTTGCGGGTACTGCGGTCAACGATACTTCCTCTGTAACAGCCACAGCTAGCGCCTGGGATAGTCTGTATCATACCAATACTCTAGAATCTGCAACCATTGTCAAACTGACTCGTACCTTAGCTATTATCCCTATTACTCTCTTCCTCTCCTATTGGCAAAGCCGTCAACAAGACAACAACCAAGGAGTAAAGCTTAAAAAAATCTTCCCTGTTTTCATTCTCTACTTCATCCTAGCTTCTCTGCTAACTACCGTCCTTACTTCTTTTGGTGTTAGCAATAGCTTCTTTTCACCTCTCAAACAGCTCTCCAAATTCCTCATCATCATGGCTATGAGTGCTATTGGTCTCAAAACTAACCTCGTTGCTATGATCAAATCCAGTGGAAAATCCATTCTTCTTGGAGCCCTTTGCTGGATCGCTATCATCCTGACTAGTCTTGGCATGCAATTACTCATCGGTATTTTCTAAGAAAAAAGGGAGCCTAAAGGCTACCTCAGAACGTAGACAAACGTCATTTTTGGCGTTTGTCTTTTTGTATCTTCAAAGATATTTTGTCTTATCATCTACTATTCCATCCAAAAATCTGATTTAAAGCAAAATAAAAAGGGATATTCCCTATCCATTTCGATAATTTTTTCATTAATTTGTTTTTCCATTTTATCCTCCGATTAGTCTCGCACTGATATTTATTGATAATAACACTATATTTCTAGTATAGCATAATCATTAGATATTATAGGTTTTCAAACCAAATGAGAGTCATTCGTTTTTGCCCCACTTTTGCCCCATTTTTAAATCATGACATTGGAAATACCTAAAAGTACTTCCCTAAAATCACTTATATTTCAATATTTTTAATTACTCTCAATATGAAAATCCTTTCCAAATCCATGCAGGGGGCATTTTTTTATGCACAAAAAGCCTTATAATAAAGGCTTTTTTGCTTGTCTCAAAAGTATTTGGCTCATATTTTTATACACTATAATGTAGCGTACGAAGTTAGAACATCCTGCATCATTGTTATTCCATTTAAAATAAAAAAGCACCTTTGAACCCTAGCAAACATTTGACAGTTCTTCATCGAATCCGCTATGATAAGGGTACTTGAAATTCCAAGTTTTCGTTACATCTTAAATGTAAGGAGTCCAAAATGAAAATCTATTATTCAAAATATGTCGGATATGGCTTTTTGGCTTTTGCCTGTGCGATCTTTGTCCACTTAGCTTTTTTATCGGTCCTAGGTTTTGAGGGTTTTCCAAAAATCACTTTTATCACTCTCATTCAAATCCTTTTATTGTTAATTGCGGTCTATGCAACCATTGCTGGGATCAAAAGACTGACCAGTCGTCAGATCGCCTTTGAGCTGACTTCTGATGGGATCCATGCTTATCAGGGAGTGATTCTGACAAAAGATATCTTTATTCCCAAGGATGATTTGGTAACTGCAGCCTATAAAGTGGTTGACGTCAGTGACCCGGATCACCAAAATAGTAAAAGTTATTTCATCGACTTTCAACTGAGGGACAATACAGCACTAGAAAATCTCTCAAAATCGAATGTCATCATTAACACAGAGCACCATACCGTAAAACTCTTCGTCAATCTTTGTAAATTTAAGGAAGAAGATTGGCAAGATCTTTCCAAGTACTTGACGGACGAATACCGAATAACCGTTTTATAGCAAAGAAAAGAGA
>NZ_JAPVYS010000009.1:0-85088 GCF_041431945.1 Streptococcus sp. 27098_8_66
TTTCATATAAATCATCCCTGTACAGGCTTGCTCTGAAAGTTCGACAAAGCCGAGAGACTGGTAAAAGGCTAGATTTTTTTCGCTACGTTCAGTGGCAAGGAGCCGTTGATAGACATTTGGAAAGGTCGCTAAAGCCTCTGTTAAGAGTTTCCTTCCGATACCTTGACGCTGGTGATCTGGTCTCACCAAGAGGTCCTGTACCAAAAGGACAGAGTGGCCATCTCCTACCAAGCGAATGTAGGCGACGAGCTCGTCCTCATCATAGACGGCTAACTGCCAGAGACTGGCTTTGACAGCTTGTTCCAGCATAGATGGGTTGTTGGTATAATTGGTCCAACCAACCGAGCCGTAGAGTGCGAGTAGGTCTGTCATCGCTGGAATTTCTTTTTTATAATCTAACATCTTAACTCCTTTTTAACCTATAGTGCTGGAAGAAGGCGATATCCCGGTAAGGGGACTCTTGGCAAACAGCTAGCTCCATCTCAAGCATAGACTCTCGCCAGCCTTCTTGGCCCTTGAAGCGGTTGTCCTGCAATGCATAAAAGACTCGGATCCCTTGGTAGTCCTGAACTTCGAGGGCTAGATCTTCTACTGCTCTATCTAGATCATAGGCCTGAGCCAAGCCCATGAAGTGAGTTTCCAAGTCCTGACCTGCTAAGAGATCAAGCGCCTTCTGAGGATCATTTTCAAAAACGACGGTCTGCAGAACGCGGCCAACCTCATTGTGCTTGACGATAGAGAGCAGGCCTCCTGGTTTCAAGAGACGAGTGAATTCCTTTAGAATCACCTTGCGATCCTCTACATACTCCAAGACATTGTGGCAGAGAATGACATCAAAGCTAGCATCTTCAAGACTTGCTAACTGGTCCAGACTTCCGACGAATTGCTGGTAGGGATGGTCCTGGGCCCGCAAAGCCACCATTTCCTCATTAGGTTCCACAGCAAGGACCTCATTGTCTTGTGCCAGGTGGTTGGCTACAAGGCCAAAACCACTCCCGAAATCAAGCACCCGCTTCCCCTTGATGTCCTGTAATTGAGCAAAAAGGATATCATAATAGATCTGTCCCCAGGGTTGCTGGAGGTTTTCTAAATAGGCTTGAATATTTGCGGCCATCTATCTCCTCCTATTTGAAGTTAAACATCTTGCTGGCTAGCTTGTCCGAGATGCGTGGGAAAAGGGTATAGAGCTTGTGGGTCAGGTTCAAGAGCCAAGGCAGATTGAGCTCACGTTTTGGTTTTCCAAAGCTTTTCACGATCTTCTTAGCCACAAAGTCTGGTTCCAAAATGTAGCGATCCACAGCCTTGACATAGCTTCCGTCTGGGTCTGCCTGATCAAAGAAAGTGGTCCGAATGGGGCCTGGATTGACCGTCGTCACATGGACACCAAAGGGCATGAGTTCCAAGCGCAGGGCATTGGAGAAACCAATGGCCGCAAACTTGGTGGCCGAATAAAGGCTGGATTTGGCAGTTGCGACGAGACCCGCCATGCTGACGATGTTGACGATGTGCCCCTTTCCTGCTGCCTTCATGTGCGCACCCATCAAGCGTGAAAACTGCATGAGGGCAAAGGTATTGACCTCAAACATTTCCTGCACCTGCTGGTCAGAAATGCGATCAAAGGCCTCAAAAATCCCATAGCCTGCATTGTTGACCAAGATATCAATCTGCCCGTAGCGCTGATAGAGCTCTTCTACCAAATCTTGGACGGCTGAGGAATCAGTGATATCAATCCCGATGCATTCAGCTTGAGGATGACTGGCATAGAGTTGTTCCAGTTTTTCTTGATTTCTACCTAGGAGAATCAGCCGATCTTCAGGGAGGAGCTTGACCATTTCTTGGGCCAAGCCTCCACTTGCTCCTGTTATGAGAATGGTTCGCATCTTAGATCTCCACTTCTTCCAAATCTTTGACGACATAGACATTTTCAAAAATGCTGGATGCATCCTTGCGCAATTGGCTGATGTCTTTTGATAAGAAGCGAGCACTGATGTGGTTCAAAAGAAGGCGCTTGGCTCCAGCTTCACGCGCCACTTCTGCCGCCTGCATATTGGTCGAGTGGCCGTGTTTCTTAGCAATCTTCTCATCGCCCTTGCCATAGGTAGACTCATGGACGAGGACATCCGCATTGACTCCAAGGCGGACGCTAGCATCAGTCTTTCTGGTATCTCCGAGGATCGTGATAATCTTACCAGGCCGAGGGGCTGAAATATAATCCGCTGCAATGATCTTAGTCCCATCTTCCAGGGTGACATCTTGTCCATTTTTGACCTGACCAAAGAGCGGACCAAATGGAACGCCCGCTGCCTTGAGCTTGTCCGCATCCAGTGTTCCTTCGAGGTCATTCTGCATGATCCGATAACCCACGCAAAAAATGGTGTGGTCCAAAGCTTCCGCATAAACTGTGAATTTATCAGTTTCTAAAATCTTGCCCAGAGAATGCTCATCGAATTCATGAAAATGAATGCGGTAAGGCAGGCGAGAGCCTGATACGCGAAGACTAGTCATCACAAAGGATTTGATCCCTACTGGTCCATAGATATCCAGATCCGTCTGCTCTTCATTGGCCTGAAAGGCCCGACTAGATAGGAAACCTGGCAAACCAAAAATATGGTCTCCGTGTAGGTGAGTGATAAAGATCTTGCTAACCTTTCGCGGACGAATGGCCGTTTCTAAAATTTGATTCTGTGTCGCTTCGCCACAATCAAAGAGCCAGACTTCATTGATCTCGTCCAGCAATTTGAGCGCTAGGCTCGATACATTACGGGCTTTTGAGGGTTGCCCAGCTCCCGTTCCTAAAAATTGAATGTCCATTGTCTACTTTCTATCTATATAAATCATGGCCGTCCGGTTCTCTGAACGGAAAGAAAGGTCGCCAGGGTAGGCTTGCGCTAACTCGAGGAGCTCTTCTTGGTTATATCCTGACAGTTTCAAGCGTCCATCTTCCAAGGTCATCAAGTCAGTTAGGGCTGAGAGGGCTTCTGTTTTAGTGACCCCTTCTGGTTCAGCCTCTTGCAAGCAGATCTTGCCATCTTTTTCAAAGACCAAACAATGTGGAAAGATCTCTGCAATTTCGAATAAAATAGCAGGGGTGATAGCCTCTGTTGGATGTTCAGCAAAGACACAGGCTAGCTCTTCATTTACGTAAGCCAAGCCATAAGACTTACCTGATAAATTGAGGCGGATAAAAGGCTTTCGTTCATCAAAGGTTTGCTGAACTGTGAATAAGTCAAATGCCCGGCTCAGGTCCAAGAAATAATCCATGGCCTCCTTGGGGCTCTTCTTTTGGTAGAGCTCAGCAAAATAGGCGTTGATCACACTTGGGGGAGGCGTAATCACACGGAGACGCAATTCCTCAGGGATCGTGCTTAAAAGATTGGTCAGATAGACCCGATCCAGGCTGGTATAACCTCCATATTTTATTGCTAAATCAACGTAATCCGTCATAAAATTCTTCCAACTTCCACTTATTTTTCTCTGCAATATAGCCTTGAATGACCTCGACATCCTCTTCAAATTCTCGCTGGTCAATGATCGCGACCGTCTCTAGGTCATGTGTCCGATAAGATTTTGAAAAAGGAACTCGAATGGTAAAGGGAACAAAGAGTTCTCTTAGTTTTTCTAGAAGCAAAGCCTGGAGATCTTCACGGGCTGTCTCAGAGCGTGCTGAAATCAAGCTAAAAGGTGTCTGAGTTGGTGTAAAGTCTGCTACCTTATCTGCTTTGTTGTAAAGAGTCAAACGAGGGATCTCCAGCATATCCAGGTCCTTCATGATCGAAAGCACCGTCTTTTCATGCTCTTCATGATTAGGATCAGACGCATCGATGACATGGACCAGGAGGTCCACATTCTTACTTTCTTCCAAGGTCGACTTAAAGCTCGATACCAGCTCTGTTGGTAGATCTTGGATAAAGCCAACCGTATCGGTCAGCGTCACTTGCAGATTGCCTGTTAGATGGATGCTCTTGGTTGTGGCGTCCAAGGTCGCAAAGAGTTCATCGGCTTCATACTGGCTCTTACTGGTCAGCTGATTCATAATGGTCGACTTTCCTGCATTGGTATAGCCGATCAAACCAATCTTGAAGACAGGTGATTCCAAGCGTTTTTCACGAAGGGTTTCCCGGTTCTTTTCAACTGCCTTGAGCTGGCGCTCGATATCGGTAATTTGGTTGCGAACGCTCCGGCGGTTCAACTCCAACTGACTTTCCCCTGGACCACGAGAACCAATTCCCCCAGCTTGACGGCTGAGCATGATCCCTTGACCGACAAGACGTGGCAAGAGGTATTTGAGCTGGGCCAAGTGCACCTGCAACTTCCCTTCATGACTTCTAGCCCGCATGGCAAAGATATCTAAAATCAACTGCATCCGGTCAATGACCTTGACCCCAAGGATTTCTTCTAAGTTGACATTTTGACGGGGGGTCAGGCGATTATTGACCACTACGGTCGTAATCTCATCTGCTTCGACCATTTGCGCGATTTCTTCTAGTTTTCCTGAGCCGACAAAGGTCTTGGTATCGTATTTCTCCCGCTTTTGTGTGTAGGAGCCCCGAACATCTCCACCGGCTGTTTTAGCCAGGCTCGCCAACTCCTCCATAGACATGTCAAAATTGTCCATGCCTTGAAGTTCCACACCGACCAAAAGGATGCGTTCTTGTTTTTTTTCTGTTTCAATCATGCTGTAAAAACTCCTTTACATCTGCAAGAACCTGCTCCTTGAAGTGGGGGGCAGAAATGGCGTAAAAGGTCACTTCCATTCGATTTCGAAACCAGGTCAGCTGCCGTTTGGCAAAGCGCCGCGTATTGCGCTTGAGGATCTCACTGGCTTCCTCAAGGCTCTGCTCTCCCTTAAAGTAAGGAAAGAGTTCCTTGTACCCAATGCCTTTAGCCGCCTGAGCCTCCGGATGGTTATCATAGAGCCAACGGGCTTCATCCAGCAAGCCTTCCTCTAGCATACGATCTACTCGGCGATTGATGCGCTCATAGATCAAGGACCGTTCATCATCTAGACAGATGAGATAGGGTTCATAATCGGTCTCTTCGTTTGCGAGGTCCTGCCCAAAATACGCAATTTCAAGAGCTCGCATGGACCGACGGCGATTGATCTGAGGAATCACAAGTCCTTGCTCCGCTACCCTTTGGTACAAGTCTTCGTCCGACAACAAGTCCAATTGAGCACGATAGGCCAGAATCTCTTCATGAGGAACTTCACCACCTAGATGATAACCTTCGAGCAGACTTTGGATGTAAAGGCCTGTCCCACCTGCAATGATAGGAAGCTTTCCTCGAGCTGTGATATCTTCAATGGCAGTCTTGGCTTCTCTTACAAAATCAAAAGCCGAGTAAGACTCGGTCACCTCCCGCACATCGATCAAATGATGGGGAGCTGCAGCTTGCTCTTCTGTTGTCGCCTTGGCTGTTCCAATATCTAGCTTGCGATAGACTTGTTGACTATCGCCACTGATAATTTCACCATTGAAGGCTTGAGCCAAATCGATCGCAAGAGCTGTCTTTCCAACAGCAGTCGGTCCCACAATCACAATTATCTTGGTTTTCATCGTTTTTCCTTGCAAAATTCACGTTTTTTCGTTACCATATATTATAACATAAATATTTAAAGTTCAGAAAAGGAGAAATTCTCATGGCTAAAGGATTTGGTAAAGGTTTTGTTACTGGTGTTGCTGGTACAGTTGCTGCTGTCGCAGGTGCAGTTTACACATTCAAGAAAAAAGTAATCGAACCAGAAGAACAAAAAGCAGCTTTCATCGAAGAAAACCGCAAAAAAGCAGCACGTCGCCGTGTCTCACACTAATCATTCAAAAAGCTCCGGGCAACCGGAGCTTTTTTTGCTGAAGCAAAAGTCCATTTTGGAAAATTTTCTTTTACTGGTAGGATTTGACACGATATGCTAACACAAGTAATGCTAAAAAAATTAGAATGATATATATTATGTTTGATTCAAACATATACTGAAACTTTCCGCCGTGAGAAAAGTGCTAGAAACACTTTTGTTTCTAGCACTCGGGAGTTTTGAAACTTTAGGTTCAAAACTAAGTCATGGAACTTCTTCGAAGTTCGCTGACGTCCGTACTCACCTAAGGAAAGTTTCTATGATGACGTTAGTCTTCAATCTAAAAGCTCCGGTTTCCCGGAGCTTTTAGATTGAAATTTCACCGTTCTTTGATCATCTTCGTTGCGATCTCCAAGAGTTCCACTCCCATCTGAAAATGCTCGTCTAACAAATCATAGACAGCATCTTCGGACAAGACACCACAAGGAAGATCTGCTGGAAAGTCAGCTTGATTGGATAGGTCCAAGTCATCAAAATAGGTCTGACTACTATAATAATCGCGCAGTTGGATATAGCTTTCTTGATGCTCTTTTAGCTGTTCCACTGCTTTTTTGGTTTCTTCCAAAGTCTTGGCATAGTCATTCAAATAACCTTCCATTCTTTGGATCCGTTCGATGTTTTCCTGTGCAATTGCCATGATTTACTCCACTTTCACCACTTCTAGATGGGGGCCACCTAGAAGCACGAGGTATTTTTCTACTTGCTCTTGTCCATAAGAACGACGAAGAGCTTCTGCATAGAGATCGAGCTGATCCCGGTAGCGTTCGACCAATTGACTAGGGACCTTGTAGTGATCCGTCTTGTAATCAAAAAGCAGGATCCGGTCTTCTAGCACCACGTAACCATCCAAGATCCCCCGCACGACGAAGTCCTCACCACTGGCTGGATCTTTCTTCAGCATGGCAAAGGGAGCTTCGCGGCGGACTCGAGAGGCCTCTTTTTGAAGCAAGACCCCCAAAGGCGTCTCATAGAAAGCAAGGATGGCCTCTAGCTTGATACGGGCTTTGACCGCTGGCTCTGCTTGAACTTGCTCCAAGGCTTGACGCAGTGTATCTAGCGTGATTTCTTCTTCAAGAGGCACGCGCTGCATGAGTTCATGGACAGCACTACCGACCTGGGCTCCTGTCACGGCTTTTTCTTGACCAAAAGTTGGCAGCTCAAACTCAGGCGTCACAGTCTTTGCATCCATAATCTGGACGCCATTGGCATCCATGACCGGCTCGTAGAATTTCTTGATCTGACTTGGAGTACGAACACTTGGTAAATGAATGGCCGGAGCATAGAGCTGATTGAGCCGATCAACATTTTCTAAGATATCCAAGGCCCGACGAATATCCTCTGACTGACGGATATCCTTGAGCTGATCCAGGCGGGAATCCTTCTCCTTCTCTAGCGGTTCCAGCTGGTCTGGTGTCAGGTCTTCATCTGTCACAAAACGCGTGTCATAGGCTAGGGTATTCTTGGTAAATACATCTTGAATAGCAAAGAGCCAGTCCTGATAAGAGGTCCATTCTTTTCGTTTTTCCGGATCCAATTTTCCATTGCGACTGGTCCCCCAATCAGTATCGCGCAGTTTGTCCTCACGGCCTTTTCCGACTAGATAGAGCTTGAGCTCAGCCCGTGTCATCGCAACATATAGAAGACGCATCTGCTCAGAAATTGTAGCCAATTTTGTTTCTTCCACATTGCGTTGGTAGCAAGGCGTTTCGATCTGCAGGCGAATGGTTTCTGGAGCAGCAGGATTCTCTGTCTCAACCGGCAGGTTCGCAACATATTTAAAGCCAATCCCTTTTTGACGACTGAGAATAATTGGTCCCGATTGATCCTTACGGTTAAAGGCCTTGTCCATATTGAGGATAAAGACATACTTGAATTCCAGCCCCTTACTCTTATGGACGGTCATGAGCTGGACGGCATCTTTTGGTGCTGCAAGAGGGACGCTGGCCAAATCGTGTTCATTTTCGATCACCTTGTCGATCATGGCAATGAAGCGCGACAAGCCCTTAAAGCTGGCTTTTTCATAATCATTGGCCCGAAGCGTCAAAGCGTAGAGATTGGCCTGGCGCTGGGCCCCATTTGGAAGGGCGCCGACATAGTCATAGTAATAGCGATCCTCATAAATTTTCCAAAGCAAATCATAGAGCGAAGAAGTCTTAGCAGCAGCGCGCCAAATAGATAAAACCTTGAGGAAGTTCTCGATTTTAACTGAGAGCTTGGCATCAATCAGATTTGCATGCTCTGCAGTCTTTTCAAGGGCTAACTGGACCTTGTGGTAGAAGGGCAGTTGCTTTTGCTCTGGAAGTGTCTGCAAGGAAATCCGTGCCAATTCATCTTCATCAAAGTCAAACATGGGGGATTTCATAAGGGCGACTAAGGGATAATCATGCAAGGGATTGTTAATGGTCCGCAAGGTATCCAACATGACCATCACTTCCAGTGACTCAAGATAATGCGCTTGTCCGCTGTCTGCCACAATCGGAATATGGTATTGGTCAAAAGCTTCCAGAATAGCATCATTTCGCGTTCGAGTCGCCGTCAAGAGCGTGATCTCTTTAAAGGGCACTTTTTCCACCCGATGGAGACGTAAAATTTCTTTGATGACCAGGAGAATTTCTCCCTTGGAAATCGTCTCGACTCCAAGGGGAGCTTCTTCGTCTTCGGCTTTTTCTTCCTGATCTTGGGAGCCATCATAGAGCAAAAATTCTGCCCGATGTTGTGGCAAGGCCATCCTCTGCTTGTCACTACCTGCGACTAGATAGTGGGTTTGATTGTAGTCAATCTCTCCTACCTCTTCGTCCATCAAATGGCGAAAGACATCATTGGTCGCGTCCAATACCTCCACATGACTCCGGAAATTTTCCTTGAGCAGGATCAACCGCCCTTTCGCCCCTTCTTCTTGGTAGGCTTTAAATTTATCATTGAAAATCTGTGGATCTGCCTGACGGAAGCGATAAATCGATTGCTTGATATCCCCCACCATGAAGCGATTGTGGCTATTTGACAGCAAGTCCAACATCCGCTCTTGGGTGTGGTTGGTATCCTGATACTCATCGACCATGACCTCATGATAACGCTCTTGATAGGCTTGTCTCACCTCTGGGAATTGCTCTAAAATTTGAATGGCAAAATGACTGATATCCCCAAATTCATAAGCTTTTTCTTGGATTTTTCGCTCCAAGTAAGTGCGAGCAAAGTCTCTAATAAAGTCCCGCAGCACGGAGAGCATGGGGCCTTCTTCTTGGTGGAAGGTTTGTTGAAATTCCAGCTGATAGAGCTGATTTTCCAAGTCTCTGAGGCGATTGATATGTATGGTTTTATCCTGGTTATAAGCCGTAACTAAGTCTTTCAGTTCTTCTTTTCGGGCCCTGTTGGTCAAGGCTCCCCCATTTGAAGCCCTGCTAATCGCCACGACCGCCTTTAGGACAGAAGTCAGTTGCTCTTTATTGGTGCGACCTGTCAGGCTTCCAATCTGATCGAGCACCTCTTCTACTGCTTCCAAATATTTGGCCTTACCAAATGCTTGGCCCTCATTGGACAAATGAAAGGCAAAAAAGCTTTCTGCCTCATAAAGGGCCTGCTGGATGTTCTCCATCAGATCGCCTTCAACCTGGTCAAAATCAGTCTCCTCATAGCCTTTTAGGAAATGCTCTTCCAGCCATTTCTCCGGATCACTGGTCGACTGAAGAAAATCATAGATCTGGTAGACCTGTTCTTTAAACAAGGTCAAATTTTTGCGCTGGCCGGTGAAATTCTTGACCATCTGCACAAAGGCTTCTTGGTTTTCCCCCTGGTAATAGCGGTCAAAAACAGCTTGAAAAACTTCACTTTGTAAGAGGCGTTGCTCACTGGCGTTTTGTAAAATGCGAAACTGAGGCGCCAACCCAAGCAAATAGCCATAGCGCGTTAGGACCTTTTGGGTAAAAGAGTCCATGGTTCCAATATCGCTGGTGGCGACATCTGCGATTTGACGGGCCAGGTGTTGCTTGAGCTCTGGGTCATCGCTCGCTTGCAGGGCTTTCCCAAGTTCACTTTCCAAACGCTCCTTGAGTTCCCCTGCTGCCTTGACCGTAAAGGTCGAGATAAAGAGCTCCTTAATCGAGATGCCACGCTGGATCTGATCCAGTATCCGCTGCACCATGACAAAGGTCTTTCCTGATCCAGCAGAGGCTGACACCAGGATATTGGTCCCCGAACTATAGATGGCATCAATCTGTTCTGGTGTCCGCTTTTGCTCTTTGGTAGAAGCTGCCTCTTGGGCCTGAAGGGCCTTGATTTCTTCTCTTGTCAAAAATGCTTGTTTGATCATTTGTTCAAGACCTCCTTCATCTTCTCGATCCAAGCGGCTTTCACCTTTTCACCGCGTATTCCTTTTTGGTCTAGTTTGGTCAAGAACCGTGCCTGACCTAGGTGACGATCTGCTTCAAATCCTGTGATGGATTTAAACTGCTCCACGAATGGTGCGATATTGCGCCCATTTTCACTATAGGGATTGATGGCAAATTGCCCCTTGAGAATCCCTTCTGCTGCTGTTTTATAAAGATAAGCGTTGTACAAGAGGAGCAAGTCCAGTTCTTCCTTACTCAGCATCATAGCCTTGTTTTTATCATAGGCCTCGTCCAGATAAGGCGCCTGATCTTCCATAAAGAGCCCCTTGTACTGTTGACTTTTCATGGTTTGATTGATGGCATCCTCTACTGTCTTGGTCTTTTTCAGATCCACTACAGGATCTCCCATTTCCAAATACATGGCTCCGAATATCCCTTGCTCTTCTTGGTACTCCTTCAAATCCTGAATCGCAGAAAGATAGGTCGGCAATTGAGAATTTAGTCCATTAAAGAACTTGTCATAGTGGAACTGCGTCAGACTGGACTTGTAGTCCACGACTCCGAGGGCTCCCCGATCCCTCAATTGATCAATACGGTCCACCTTGCCTCGTAGCTGCAGGAGACGGCCATCGGACAATGGATAAGAGGTGTGGGTGCTTCCACCAAAGAGGGTCTCCTCACCGATGGTCTCGATGCCATTTTGCTGGGCGAGGACACGCCCCGTTGTTTTCGCGGTATCAAGAAGCAAGTTGCGAATAAACTCGGTCTCTCCACTTTCTCCATACAATTGCTGGAACTCTGCTTCTTGGCTGGTTTCTCGAATCGCCTCGTTTAAACGCCGATCAAAGGCTTGATCGGAGCTGTCTTTTAAAACTCTTTCAAAGATCCGGTGCAAGAAATTCCCATGACTGCGAGCATCTGGCCGGATGGTTTCATCCTCTTGTAAGCCCAAGACATAGCGCAGATAAAAAGCATACTGGTGCTTGTAGTATTCATTCAAGGCAGAAGCGGATAAGGTCAAGGCTTTGCCCTCTGGATAGAGTGCTTGAAGCGTATCCGACTGAAGCTGACGGCTCTTTAATTCCGTTGAAATTTGAGGAATCTGGATGCCTTCAGCGGCTAATTTCTTGCGCAAGACCCGTACGGCCACACCCCAAAAGCTGGCTTCTTCAGCAGACAGCTCACTCGTGATCTCCTCTTGATGGAGTTCGATCACGCGCGCTAAGAGGGCTCGGTAGGTCCCGATGTCATCACTCGAAGCTTGCGCTTGTTTGGTCGTCCACTCGATGGCAATAGGCTCCTTGGCCAATTCTAGAAGGTAAGGAGAGACACTATCTTCCGTTTCATTGACCAAGCTAGGGGCCGATAGGACCAGTTGTTCGGTCGCTGCATTGAGTAGCGAAACCGCCACAAAGCGATTTTTCTTAAGATTTTCGCTGGTCACCACCTGGAGCTCTGCTCCTTCTTGGGTGGCCTCATTGAGCTGTTGTCGTTCTTCTTCACTGAGAAGCGAGGTGTTCTGCGCGATCTTTGGAAAACGTTCCTGGGTCAGCCCGATCGCGTAGACATAAGGGGCTGTCAAGGGTTCAATCAAGTCATAGGACTGAACGGTCACTACATCGACTGTAGCAGGAACTGTCCGGTATTGTGACAATTGCATGCCGGATAAGACAAGAGCTGAAAAGTCATCCACTGTCAGTTCTTGGTCCTCAAAAACCAGACTCAATTCTTCTAAGACGTGGAGGAAGGTCTTCCAGACCTGGTCATAGCGCTCCTGCTCTTCCAAAGCTAGATCCTTGATCAAAGCTTGTAGATTCTGAGAAAGCTGAGCCTCTTGCAGAAACTCTGTAAAGGCCGTTAAGAGACGGTTCACCTTTTGTTTGCGCTGTGAAAAGAAAGGAGCTAAAGGTTCTACGACGCGTTCCCGGAGGGCATTGAGCTCCTCTAGATTGAACTTGCCCTGACGATTGCTAGTAAAAGGCTTGTGAAATTTTGTAGCACCCTTTACTTCCGCAAAGCGAAGGTATTGCTCAAAAGCATCGACTTCTGCTTGCGTCAGATCACTATACAGACCCGTTTTTAACAGATTGATGACGTCTTCTGTCTGGTAATTGAACTGCTTGATCCGCCCTAGCGATTCAATGACCTGAATCAAGGGATGGTGGACCATGGCCTCACTTCGTCCCAAGTAAAAGGGAATCTGATACTGGTCAAAAATGGTCTTGAGTTGCAGTTGATAAGCTTCCACATCGCCTAACAAGACCCGAATATCCCGATAGCGGGCCCCATCATGAAGACGCTGACGGATGGATTTGGCAACAAATTCCAACTCTTCTTTTTGCGTATTGGTTTGCCAGAGTTGGACAGCGGTTCGATCTTGGTCCTCCAGCTCATTTTCCACTTGTGAAAAATCGTAGCGCGCTTCTAACATACGCGTCATGCGACTAAAGGAATCTTCGATCGCTTGCCCACAATACTGAGGCTGAACTTGGAAAGTCTTTGCCAGCTGGAGGAGAAAGTCAACACTGGCTTGGTAAAGATTTCCCTCTCTAAAGCTTGCCCGGTAGGCTTTTTCACTGGCATAGACTCCGATGACAATCTCCACTCCTTTTCGGTGAAGGAGACCAATCAAAGCCTCTTCTTCTGCAGAAAAACGCGTGAAGCCATCGACGACGATCGCCACATCCTGTAATTGCTCTTCCAGCTGCCCTTCTTCGACCTGATTGAGGAAAAAGGCCATCTTGGACTGGGATTCATACTGATGCTTGACCAGCATCTCAGAGACCGCTTCAAAAATCGCCAAGAGGTCCTCTCTTTTTTCAGCTTCCTCGAGCAACTCCAAATCGGTAAAATCCATCTGGGCTGTCTGCAATTCATGATAGAGCTGGACCAGTTGATGGATAAACTGAGGATCCTTGCGCAGGGCCCCGTAAACTTTAAGATCCTGCTCCTTCATCTGGGACAGAGCTTTAAAAAATAGCATGCCGAGACCGATATCATCCAAGGGTTGCTCCTCAAAGACCTGGTTCAGGATGAAATAACGGGCCATTTGGGCAAAGCGCGTGACGGTAATGGCAAAAGAAGCCTGACCTTCTAAATAGGACAAAACCTTGGCTTCTTTTTCAAAGGAAAGAGAGTTGGGCGCAATGTAAAACACACGCTTGCCCTGTTCTACTAACCCTACGGCTTCTTGTGTCAGGACCTGGGTCAAGGGGGTCCGAACATCCGTATAGAGTAATTTCATCCGATCCGTTCTCCTTTTGGCATTTTCTTGAGAGCTTGTTATCTTCTTATTATATCATTTTCACAGGAGGGACTAAAGCAAGAAGTCATGCTCCTCTTGGCCCCATTTTAGGAGATTTGTGCTACAATAAAAGTTGAAGAGACAGAAAGGATACCACCTATGACCAGCATTTATGATTTTTCTTTAGAAAACCAGAATGGGGAGGAGATCCCCCTTTCTCACTACCAAGGTAAGGTCCTCATCGTGGTCAATACAGCAACAGGCTGTGGCTTGACCCCGCAATACCAAGGACTGCAAGATCTCTACCTGCGCTACCAGGAAAAGGGGCTGGAAATCCTAGACATTCCCTGTAACCAATTCATGGGGCAGGCACCAGGAACTGCAGAAGAAATCAATAGCTTCTGCAGCCTCAACTACCAGACCACCTTCCCACGATTCGCCAAAGCCAAGGTCAATGGTAAAGAAGCCCTTCCTCTCTATGACTGGCTCAAAAGTCAAGCAGCTGGACCACTGGGCAAACGCATCGAATGGAACTTCTCAAAATTTGTCATCGACCGACAAGGCCAAGTTGCCCAACGCTTCTCCTCCAAAACAGAGCCAGCTGCCATGGAAGACTTGATCCAAGACTTACTTGAGAAATAAGCAAAAAGCCTGAAAGTGTAGTCAGGATTTTTGATGAATGACTATTTATTTTCGAGACTTTCCGCTGTGAGAAAAGTTATAGAAACAATCATGTTTCTATAACTAGGGAGTTTTGGAACCTTGGGTCCAAAACTAAGTCATGGAACTTCCTGGATTGCTGAAATCATCCACTGGATAATTTCACCTAACGTCCGTACTCACCTAAGGAAAGTTTCTAAGAAGTCATTATCCATAAGCCAAAAAAGCCTGAGCTAATGCTCAAGCTTTTTTTCTTTAATCAATTTCAAGTCCACCGGTGTACAAGCGGTAATAGGTGCCACGTTCTACCATCAAGGAAGCATGGTTGCCTCGCTCGATGATACGTCCGTGGTCCATCACCATGATCACATCGGAATTGACAATTGTCGATAGACGGTGGGCAATGACAAAGACTGTCCGGCCTTCCATCAAGCGGTCCATCCCTTCTTGCACCATCTTCTCTGTCCGTGAGTCAATAGAAGACGTCGCTTCGTCCAGAATCAAAACAGGCGCATTGGCTAGGGCTGCACGGGCAATGGCGATCAATTGTCGTTGACCATTAGATAGGCCAGCCCCATCATCTGTCAAGACTGTCTCATAGCCTTGATCCAAGTGCTTGACAAAGGAATCCACATTGGCAATCCGAGCCGCTTCAAGGATTTCTTCCCGTGTTGCATCAGCACGTCCGTATGCGATGTTTTCCGCAATCGTACCAGTAAATAAGTGGGTATCTTGAAGAACGATTCCGAGGGAACGACGCAGAGAATCTTTCTCAATCAATTTAATATCGATCCCATCATAAGTGATCATTCCTGACTGGATGTCATAGAAGCGGTTGATCAAGTTGGTGATAGTTGTCTTTCCTGCACCAGTCGCTCCGACAAAGGCCACTTTTTGCCCCTTATCCGCGTACAAGTTGATGCCATGAAGGATTTGTTTCTTCCCATCATAAGAGAAATCAACATCATCAAAGACCACATTTCCGACCATCTTCACAAGCTGGTAATCTCCATTTGGACGTGGGTGTTTCCAAGCCCATTTGTTGGTTTTCTGATCAGTTTCGACCATTTCTCCATCGACCAGTTCATAATTGACCAGCGTCACTTTTCCTTGGTCGACTTCTTCTTCTTCGTCCAAAAGATCAAAGACACGATCTCCACCAGCCAAGGCCATGAGGACAAAGTTCAATTGTTGAGAAACCTGGGCAATGGGACCTGTGAAGGAACGGTTCAATTGCAAGAAGGCCATGAGACCACCAATGGTTAAACCACCGACGCCGTTTAGCGCAAAGAGTCCCCCGATCAAGGCTGTTAGAACAAAGGAAACATTTCCCAAGTTCCCAAGAATTGGCATGAGGACATTGGCATAGCGGTTGGCTTGGTAAGAGGATTCAAAGAGTTGGTCATTGATCCGATCAAAATCTTCAATGCTTTCTCTTTCATGCACAAAGGCCTTGACCACTTTTTGACCAGACATCATTTCTTCAATAAAGCCGTTTTCAATCCCCAAGTTCTTTTGTTGGGCCCCAAAGTAACGACCTGACTTGCTAGAGACATTCTTGATAACCATCGTCATGATCAAGACCATGACGAGGACAATCAAGAACAGCAGCGGACTAACAGTCAGCATGGTAATCGTTACCCCAAGGATGGTAATCGCTGAGGATAAGAGTTGAGGAATAGATTGTTCAATCGCTTGGCGAAGGGCATCAATATCATTGGTATAGATAGACATGATGTCCCCGTGTTGGTGGCTATCAAAGTAACGAACTGGCAGTTTTTGCATACGGGCAAACAACTGATTTCGCAGACTTCTAAGCGAGTCTTGAGAAACCGTCGCCATAATCAAGGTAAAGCCATAGTTAGCAAGTACCCCGATCAAACAGATCAAACCAACCCGTGTCAAGAAGGACAAGAGCGGTCCAAAATCATGGCTGTTGGACGAAAGCATGGGCTCCACATAGACGTCGACCAAGGACTGAATCGAAGCTGTCACATTGACCGTCGCAAGAGACGATAGAACGATCAAAATAGAGGAGATAATCAAGGACAACTTGTAGTTTTTCCAAAGGAAGTCGAGCAGGCGAAGGATTGAGCCTAGATTTGCTTTTTTCTTAGTTTTCATCTGCTTCTCCTTTCCCTTGTGTTTGCATTTCATATACTTCTTGGTAGATGGCATTGGTCGCAAGCAATTCCTCGTGACGACCGATGGCATCAATCTGACCATCATTCATCACGATGATACGATCTGCATCTTGAATAGAGGAAATCCGTTGACCAATGATGATTTTGGTAGTCTCTTTCAAGCTGGTGGCCAACCCTTGACGGATCAAACTATCTGTCTTGGTATCGACCGCTGAAGTCGAATCATCCAAGATCAAGATCTTCGGATTCATAAGAAGGGCACGCGCAATACAGAGACGTTGGCGCTGTCCACCGGAGACGTTGGATCCCCCACGCTCAATCATGGTGTCATAACCCTCTTTGAAATCTTGAATAAATTCATCGGCTTGTGCGATCTTACATGCTTCGATGATCTCTTCATCTGTCGCATCTTTATTTCCCCAGCGCATATTCTCTTTAATCGTACCAGAGAAGAGGACATTTGTTTGAAGAACCATCGCCACTTGCTTACGAAGGGAATCAAGGTCGTATTCTTTCACATCGTGGCCCGCTACGGTCACCCGACCAGACTCAACATCATAGAGACGAGGAATCAACTGTACTAGGCTCGATTTCCCTGATCCTGTTCCTCCCAAGATGCCAATGACTTCCCCTGAACGAATGGAAAGATTAATGCCTTGCAAGACATGGGTCTTGTCGCCATTTTCATCGGTATAGGCAAATGAAACATTCTCAAAGTTGATCGATCCATCTGCAACTTCTTTGACCCCATTTTCTGGAGAGACAATGGTCGCTTTGGTCGTCAAGACTTCATTGATCCGCTCGACAGAGGCCATGGAAATCGACAACATGACAAAGATCATCATAAACATCATGAGCGACATGAGAATGGTCATGGTGTAGCTAAACATAGAGGTCAAATTCCCAGTAGACAGTTGGCCACCAACGATCAGATGTGCCCCAATCCAAGAGATCAAAAGGAAGGAAGCATACATGGAAAGCATCATAGCTGGGCTACTCAAGACAACGACACGGATAGCCTTCATAAACATGTTATAAATCAAACGCGAAGCTTTTTGGAATTTAACCGTTTCATCCGCTTCCTTAACGTAAGACTTCACTACCCGCATATTAGTGATGTTTTCTTGAATGCTGTTGTTGAGATTGTCATAAGCTTCAAATACTTCTGTGAAGAGCGGATACACAATCTTCATGATAATGCTTAAGACAGCTGCCAAAAAGATGGTCACATAGACAAAGATCATGGCCATTTCCGCATTGATCATGAAACAAGCCACGATGGCAAAGATCAAATTGAGCGGTGCCCGTACACAGATCCGGATCACCATTTGATAGGCATTTTGCACATTGGTCACGTCCGTCATCATCCGAGTGACTAACCCACCTGATGAGAACTGATCAATATTCTCAAATGAGAAGGTTTGAACCTTTTTGAAAATGGCCCGACGAAGGTTTTTGGCAAAACCAGCTGAAGCATAGGCGCCATAACGGGCAGACTGCATCCCACAAAAGAGGGAGAGAAAGGCACAGACCAGCATGAGCCCACCGTAAAACAAAATATTGTTCATGTTTCTTTGTTGAACACCTTGGTCCAAAAGACTCGCCATGACAAAGGGAATCGAAATCTCAAACATGACTTCAAAGACCATGAACAAGGAAGCCAAAATCGAGGGCTTCTTGAATTCTTTGATCTCGGAAATTAAGGATCGAATCATTATTACCTCCATAGTTTTTCATACTTTTTTCTGCGGTAGAAGCAAAGCTTTTTTCCACTGAAAAATTGGTCAAAACACACAAAATTCCCTGAGGGAAAGACCCTAGGGATTACGCGTTTTTTATAGTCTTCATTGTAACCTAAATTGCAAAAAAATGCAAGATTTTTAGACAGCATCCGTTTTTCTGTTGATCTAGTACGAAAGAGGCTGGGACAAAAGTCCTAGCCTCTCAATTGTTTTTGGATTGTCGAGCAAGACGCAGTGGCTGAGTGGGCTCTACTACGCTGATTTCATCAGCTTTTACAGCCCTACTCAACTGTGCGGAGGTGGGACGACGAAATCGAATTCTAACGAATTACCAATTTCTGTCCCACTCTCTTTTCTATTTATTCAGCTAAGAGCACTTCTTTGATGGTTTGTTTTTGGAGTTTTCTGTTGGATAGATAAAAGAGGCTTTCATAAACCACCGCAAAACCGAGCAAAGTCCAAAAGCACACATTCCAGTCAAAGTTGTGCTCAATCTTTTCAGGTACCGTATCTTTGATCACACCAATCAAGATTTCCATGATGCCGTATTGATAAGCCGTCCCAAGGGCAAATCCTAGATAAGCCCAGAAACGATAAGGAGCGAGAATATGACTTTGGCATTCACGATCGGTGTAGCCAAAAGCCTTCATAAGAGCCAAGGTTTCGCGACTTTCTGAAACGACAATTCCCAATGACAAAAAGAGGATTGAGAAAGAAAGGATCAAACCAATCATAATCATCATCGTTTGGATGATGTCATCTGTGTAGTCCCTTAGGCCAAAAGACAATTGAACCATGGACGCGAAACACATAGAGCCAAAGACCACAAAAAACAGGATCGATTTTCTCCCCCAAATCAGCGACGAAGACAGCTCTTTTAGGAAGGATTTCTCTTTCTTAGAAGCCCTTTTTCTCCTTTTGACCTTGATTGGACTTGGGGATTTTTTCAATAAGCGAAGGGCCGGCGTTTGTAGTTGTCTTCTAGCATAGCCAATCGCAAGGACCATAAAGAAAGTCGTTGGCAGCATCACCAAAGCGACCAAGAGCTGCCAATGAAAATGAATGGTAATGTCTGGCAGAATCCCCTTCTCATTGCGAAAGTCATAAAAATGACCCATCATAAGAAAAGAAGCGAAATAGCCAAGAAGTGCTCCAACTCCAAAACTGAGTCCAAAAGCCCAAAATCGTTTCGCCAACTGGCTATTGCTATAGCCTAAAGCCTTTAAAATCCCTAATTGTTCCTTGTGGTCATCAACAAATTGTTTGATATAAAAACACATGAGAAGGATCGACGTCAAGGACAAGACGACCCCACTGACCATGGCCACCATCCAAGATAGCGAAACCTGGGCATCATAGTAGGTCTGAATCATCGGATTGGATTTAGAAATCTCCAACTGCTCGATATCCAGGTAAAAATTCAAGAAGAGATTGGCCACAAAGACCGCACAAGCCCCAATGATACTGACGACAACTAATTTTCGAATATCTTTTACTGAAAACATGTCTTACCATCCAATCTCATAAGCAGTCTGAGGCTGATCGTTGGTCACAACTTGGGTAATCTTGCCACTATTGACACGAATGATGGTTCTGGCCATATCCGCAATATTTTGGTTGTGCGTCACCATAATGAGGGTAAAGCCTAGCTTTTCCTTTAACTTCCAGATATAGTCGAGAATCTTGCGCCCTGTTTCTTCATCTAGGGCCCCCGTCGGCTCATCTAAGAAGAGAATCTCTGGCTTTTTGGCCAAGGCACGAGCAATGGAGACTCTCTGCTGTTCCCCACCCGACAATTCACTTGGATACTTGTCCAGCTTATCGCCAAGACCCAAATCCTCGATGATCTGCAAAAAATCATGATTGTTTGCCAGATCAGCTCCCATCTTTACATTCTGTCTAACCGTGAGATTCGGTAATAAATAATACTGCTGAAAAATAAAGGCGATCTTCTCACGTCTAAAGGCTGTCAATTGAGCATCCGTGAGTTGAGACAAATCCTGTCCTTGAATGAGAATATGCCCCTCATCTACCTTTTCTAATCCGGATAACACGTTTAAGAGGGTTGACTTTCCTGATCCAGAAGGTCCCAGGATAACCACATCATCCTGGTCTTGAATCTGCAAATCAATCCCCTTTAAAACATTGGTTTGTCCGTAGCTTTTGTGCACATTTTCTAGTTGAATCATTTCTTTTCTACCATTTCTTTGATGAGAGATTGACAAACCTCTGTCAGTAATCCAATAACTTCTTCCATGCCGAACTGGTAAATACCAGAAGCAACCATAGAGGCCATCCCGTGTGAGTAGATAAATAGATGCTGGTACAAGCGACTAGCTTCCTCTACAGTCAAAGGATAGTCTGCAACAATCGAATCCAGAACCAATTGGTAACTATGATCCTTCATGGGAAGAAAATCTTGAAAGCGACGAATCGGATCTTTGCTTGGATTTTGGAAAAGCAATTGAAAGAGTTGTGGCTCTTTTGAGGCGAAAAGGATATAAGCAACCCCGACAGATCGAAAAGGTTTCTCATCGTCTAAGGCCTTGCGAATATACTCCACCACCACCATCTCCGCAGCACCAATAACCTCTGCTTGTAACTCAGACATATTAGCAAATTGCCCAAAAATGACTCTCGGTGTGGCTCCTAGTTTCTCCGCTAATGCTCGAGCCGTCAAACTAGCCATTCCCTCTTCTCTCACCAATTGTAAAGCTGTCCCAATCATAGCCTCTTTACTAAATTTAACCTTGGGTGGCATAAGACTCCTTTCGCGCAACATCCGTTGCGCAACACTTGTTGCATAAAGAATACCATAAAAAAGAAAGACTTGTCAAGAAAAATCTGAAAACTACGAAACAAAAAACCAGACCACCGATAAGAGTGGAATCTGGTTTGATAACAAGATTCTAAGGCAAATCATTTCCCGCCGCCAGGTAGATTTGGTACCATTCCTTGCGAGTCAAAGTAACTGTTGCTGCTTTCCCTGCTTCAAGGACATGCTGGGGCTTGGTCGTTCCGATGACGGCCTGCATCTTACCAGGATAGCGGAGAACCCAAGCAAGGGCAATGGCTGTCGGAGTGACCTGGTATTTTTTCGCCAAGTCATTGAGGACATGATTGAGGGCCGCAAACTCTTCCTTGCCGACAAAATTCCCCTTGAAATAGCCATGCTGGAGGACAGACCAAGCTTGAATCACCGTATCAGTTAAGCGACAATACTCAAAGACACTACCATCACGAACGGCTGCTTTTGGCCCTTCCATATTGACATGAAAACCAGCTTCAAAGCTCGGTGTAAAGGCGGCACTCAACTGCAACTGGTTGACCTTGAGAGGTTGTTTGACAGCCGTCTTAAGCAATTCCATCATCATGGGATTTTGATTGGACACCCCAAAATGACGAACCTTGCCCGCTTGCTCCAAGTGATCAAAAGCTTCCGCCACCTCTTCAGGCTCCATGAGGGCATCCGGTCGATGAAGGAGAAGACTATCTAAGCGCTCGATCTGCAGACGCTCGAGAATGCCATCGACAGAGCCCAAAATATAGTCCTTGGAAAAATCAAAATAGGTAAACCCGTCTTTGCGAATCCCGCACTTGGACTGGATCCACATCTGGTCCCGAAGATCCGGACGACGCTTGAGAACCTTACCCAGCAGGACCTCACACTGGCCATCGCCATAAATATCTGCTAGATCAAAGGTGTTGATCCCAATCGACAAGGCTGCCTCCACCAAGGCATCCACCTCTTCTTCACTCATCTGACTGATCCGCATCATCCCAAGGACAATCGTGGACAGACGCTCATTTTCAGCAAACTCAATATAGTTCATGTCCGCCTCCTTTTCTGTAATTCTATTGTAGTGAAAAGGCTTGCAAAAGTCAATTTGCAATCGAAAAGCCCCAGCAATAACTGAGGCTTGTTTGATTAGCGATAGCTAAGAGCACGTTTGATGGTCTTCCATGGTCCGAGGTCATCGGTCTGAAGGATCAGGCTCGCATAGATACGGGCAATGAGAACTGTTCCCACGATGGTAAAGAGAACCGCAATTCCTAAAGAACCCCAAGATTCAAGACCAGTCGCATAGCCATTAATGGTACGGAAAGGCATGAAGAAGGTTGAGAAGAAAGGAATGTAGGAACCGATCTTCAATAAGAAGACGTCACCGGCACTTCCCAAGGTGGTTACCCCAAGGAAGCTAAAGATAACTAACATCATCAGTGGCGAAATCGCTTTTCCTGAATCTTCTGGTCGTGCAACTGTGGAACCTAAGAAGGCAGAGAGCACCACATACATAAAGATCCCAAGGATAATGAAGAAGACCGTATTGAGCGAGATCGACTCTGCTAGGTGCTGGGTAATTGGAGAGTTTGGAGCAAGAATATCCTTGACAACTGGGATATCTGCTCTAAAGATCCAAACGGCTACAAGCCCAACGACATAGACAAAAATATGGGTAAAAATCACTCCGAAGAGTCCGAGCATGCGTGCGAAGAAATAGTCGGTTGCTTTGATACTAGAGAAGACCACTTCCATGATCTTGGTTCCTTTTTCACTGGCCACTTCCTGGGCTGTGATACTAGAGTAGAAGATCAAAATCATATAAAGCAACATTCCCAGACCACCTGCAACCATGGTTTGCACCATTTTCAAGCCTTCTTTTTTCTCATCAATTTTTTCTTTCAGAGAAACCTGTTGAGACAAGGCTGTTAGTTGCTCTTTGCTTAGATTAGCACGCGCTAGATTGATTCCTTGTTGGACTTGGCTTAATTTCGCAGCGACAAGCGATTTCAAATCTGTTTTCATGGCTTGGTCGCCCACATAAGTGGCTTCTAGCTGGCCATCTTTTTCATCGACCGTTAGGTAAGCAGCTGCTTTCTCATCCTTGATGGCTTTTTTAGCTGCAGCTTCATCCTTGTAGTCCAAGGTCAAGCCATCAGTTCCTTTGAGACTTTCTTTGACAGCTGGAACTTCTGTCACCAAGGCCACCTGGTTTTTGGCATCTGTAGAAGAACCTGTCAGATAACCGATTCCAATGCTCAATCCTAAAAAGAGGAAGGGACCGAAGACCATGAAGAGGAAACTCCATGATTTCACTTGTCTGATATAGGTTTCTTTCATTACGACAAACATCTGTTTCATACTTCTACTCCTGATTCAAGTTTAAAGATCTCATCAATAGTTGGGGCTTGGTGGTCAAAGGTTGCTAGGTAGTGGCCCTTGGTCAAGCGGTCAAATAATTCTGGACCAGCTGATGCATCATCCAAGATCAGCTTCCAAGTCCCTTGCTTGGTCATGCTGACCTTGGTCACGTGTGGCAGAGCTTCTAACTCTTCTTTGCTAAAGTCGTTTGAGACAAAGAGGCGAGTCTTGCCATAGCTATTCCGGACCTCTTGGACAGGCCCTGAAAGGACAACCGAACCATCACGTATCATTAGGATATCATCACACAACTCTTCGACATTGGTCATGACGTGGTCAGAAAAGATAATGGTTGCCCCACGCCCTTTTTCTTCAAAGATGACCTGCTTGAGCACTTCTGTATTGACCGGATCCAATCCGCTAAAGGGTTCATCTAAAATGATCAATTTAGGCTCATGGATTAAGGTGATGATCAGTTGCACCTTCTGTTGGTTCCCTTTTGAGAGACTCTTGATTTTATCGGTCAATTTCCCTTTTACTTGGAGTTTTTCCATCCAGGTTGGTAATTTTTCCTTGACCTCGGCGGTGCTCATTCCTTTTAAGGCAGCCAAATAGCGGACCTGCTCAAAAATCGTAAGTTTTGGCATAAGACTGCGCTCTTCAGGCAAATAGCCAATTTCCTTGTAAGTCTCTTGTGTAATGGGTTTGCCACCTAGGCGAATCTCGCCGCTGTAGTCCAAAAAGCGCAGGATGCTGTGGAAAATAGTTGTTTTCCCGGCACCATTTTTCCCAACTAAGCCAAGGATATGCCCTTGTTGAGCTGTCAGATCTACTCCGAAGAGAACCTGCTTATTCCCAAAGCTTTTTTCTAAATTTCTAATTTCTAACATGGATGACTCCTTTACTCTTTATAATAACGTTTGGTAATCTTGTATTGTGAGACCAAGATATAGAGATAAATCAGTGATACCACTACTAATGCTAACAAGATATCTGTATGGAAAGCAATGCCAACTAAGAATATCGCAATTAAGGAAATCGGTAAGATATAATTGCTTAACTTAATGATAATTTCATAGTTTTCCTCGTAGCTAATCTGCTTTTCTGCTTCATCCATCATACTCATCATAAATTCACGCACTTCCTTGGCATTGGCATTGCGGGGAATCGGTTTTCCATAAATCAGATGGAAGGTCTTGCGAAAGAAGATATCCGATAGGAAAAATAGGGCAATCAAGACAAGAAAGAGATAGAGCATGGTAAAGTCTCCAAAGATAAAAGCCATGTCCCCAGCGCCAGGTCTATCTAAGTCGACCAATTGACTATAAAAAATGACGAATAAAAAGTAGGGCAAGATCATGATGCCTTTAAAAATGGTCGCTAAGCCATATAGTTTTTTCTTTTGAATGTCATAGTGATAGGCTTCATCATCGTCTTCTATTTGGAGCATCTTTTGATGGACTTTTCTCGCGCACATCAGTAAGGTTATCGTGAGTATAAATGCGACTAAGAATAAAACTGCTGAGCCCAAAAGGAGTACTTCTTTACTAAAGAAGGATTGGATTTCTAGGGGCTTTTCGTATCCAAACATTTCTGTCAAAAATCCGATAACTCCTCCGATCAAGCCGGAAACTGTAATGATACCTACATTTCTCCAAAAACGGTAACGAGGGGTTCGTTCTTGTTGTTGCTTTTTCATTGTTATTCCTCTTCCTCCACTAGACTAAAGACATTTTCCACAGGTTCCTTGAAAATCTGGGCGATGGTGATGGCAATGATAACCGAAGGGGTGTATTCACCCCGCTCCAAGAGACTGATAGACTGGCGCGAGACTCCAGCTAGCTTGGCTAGCTCAGATTGGTTGAGACTATCACGCGCCCTCAGCTCTTTCAGTCGATTTTTTAAGATCATGGCTTTCGCCCCCTTATAGTTGAATATCTTGAATATCTTCGATACGGACTAATTTGGTTTCTTTTTGTTGTTTATTGGTCTCACGACTCAATTTGACCCAATCTTCATCAATATCCAAAATTTCATACTCGGCTCCAAAACCATCTACAGTAACAGTGGCCGTTTGGCCTTTTAATTCTTCTAAAAGTCTAGACATTTCTTGATTTCCTTTCACTTGTTTTTCTAATCTTTTAATACGTTTGTTCAACTTTTTTATCTTCTTTTCTGAGCTTGCATAAATGATAACCAGAAAAGGGATAAATAGAATCCATATAGCTCCCATAAGAATACCTCCCCTTCTTTCAACTAAAATTATTGTAACACTTCTTTTTCTTTTTGACAAGTATATTTTTCAAAAAAATAAAAATATTTGTCAAAAATAGAAGGATGGTTGACATGGATATTTTGAGGTAAGAAATAAAAGGCCCGCATTTGCGCACCTTTTAAAGATTCTTTTCTCCCTGCTATGAATCTGAAAAGACTTCCATAGTAAGAAATATAACTTTGGTCGCTACAAGATAATCTTACACGTGTTTAATATCGATGAAGTCTAAACTAGTAGGACTAGGCTAGCTCTGATCATTTTCATCATCCTTGTTCCCTGCATCTTCCACAAGCCACAGCAAAGTAATGATCAACTCATCAGCTTAAAAAACTTATCTACCACTCATATCTAGGAGGTTACCATGTCAACTATTCTTATTACCGTCCTTATTTTTTTAGCTGGACAAGGTCTTCGCTCCTACCTCAAGGTAAAAGGTTCTTGTGGCGATTGTAAGTGTTCCTGCCCCATCAAAGACGAAATGCACCAATCGCATCGCCACCAGTAAAGAATTGGTGTGTACCAGAAATCAGAAACGTAAAAAACCATTGGTCAATTGAACCAATGGTTTTTCTATCCTCCTATTTAATTCTCTACGATATTAAAATCTTGGGGAGCTTTGACTTCTTTTATCTGGTTAATATCTCGATAAGTAAATTCAAAATGGTCTTCATTGTTCACCGTTCGCCCTTTATCATTTTTCAATTTGGTATCTAGTTGAATCCTAGCCTCGCTAGGAACTAATTTTTCTTCTTTATTTGAGGAGTCTTTCTTCATAGACAAATAAATGTGCAACTTGACGGACTGAATCTCCTTTTTCCCTTTGGTGTAAAGCTCACTATCTAACAAAGTATTTTGAAATTCTCCAATTTGATCAATATCTCTCTTAACATCACCCTTAAATTCCAGATAGATATACTGACCATCGATAGTTTTTTTAAATCGATCCGCATACTTCTCATAAAGTTTTAAAATAAGCTCATGACGCCCCACTTCTGGATCTTTTCTATTTTTATATATTAGATCTGGATCTGTAGCTTCATCCACTCTATTCCAAGTCCAACTATCGTCTCCCTTCTTTATTTTTTTATACAGAACCCCTTTTTCAGGAGAATATAGTCTCAAAATTTTCTCCCCATAACCTGTAGAACCTATTTTATTGGCAAGACTTCGAAAATGATCTGAATCACTGTCTATCGTAGATCCATTTCCTCCATCTTTCGTATAAAATTCATTATATATTTGAGGGTCAAACTGAATTTTCCCATGTCGTAAGGTTGTTTCATACATTAGTGATTGTGAACCTTTTACCTCAAGTAGATTCTTTCGATAAATTTTACTGACATATTCCATGTTTTTTGCATCTCTCATGGCTTGGATATACGTTTTCACATCTTTACTCCCACTATCTTGTGTCGTATCCTTTGAAGGGGTTTTAGCCGATTGACAAGCTGAAAGGAATAGACAAGCAAGAAGAGATAAGAAAAACACTAATAATTTTCTTTTATGTTTCATATCTTCACTCCTTTTGAACTAAATACCACCTAATTTTTCAACAGCCTCTGGTACTTCTACTTGGACACCAGTATTTTGTTTTGAATAGGTAATTTTACACGTTAATTTTTCTTTCGCAAAAGATGAATTAGAAGTACAAGTATAAGTAACACCTAAAGGTGTCAAGTTCTCCTTAGAAACGATGAGGTCTATCTGGTAGCTCCCTTCTGAATTTTCAAAATAACTAACTCCTATGGGAACAGGGCCTTGCAACACGGCGTTATTTGGTTCTAGTAAATGATTGACATCCTTACTCTTATAGGTTAAGACATACTGGTCCTTTTTCTTGGTCACTTCAAACTTGTCTTTCTGTGTCTGAAAGAAGCGTATGGCTTCTTGATTTACCCCCACAGGTTGTTTATTCTCTTGAGAATAAGAAAACATTTCCCACTCTGATGAGTCTTTTGGTCTAGAATACTCGTGAAAGGCATCGTAATACTCTTCTTGACTCGTACCGTTGTTCGTATATAGTCCACGTACCCTCACTGGTTTTAATTCAAAGGATCCTTCAAAAGTCAGAGTATATACTGCGTGTGTATCTCCATCACTTGTTGGTTCACTAAACTTTCTCTCAATCTTACTCTCCAGTTTGATTTCCCCATCTTTGAGGTGTTCAAAAGCCTGGAGCCCCTTGTCGATAATTTGTTCTTGACTTAGTTCCTTTGAATTTCCCTTCTTGCCCTCAGCCTGTTGACATCCAACTAGACTAACTACTGCCAACAAACCAACAAGTGACAGGATAGGTTTTCTCATATTTAACATCCCCATTCTCCTTCCTTTTTTCAGTAAATCTACTAATGTTTATTCTTCTATTATAAACGATCCTATGATATTTGTAAATTCTTTCACAAACTTGTAAGAAGATTGTAATAAAACAAAAACAGCTAAGAGCATGTCTCAACTGTTTTCATCAAATTTTACCGCACTTCTGCGTTTACTTTTTCTTCTAGTGAAGCTTGGATTTTTTCCATGTAGCGTGCGACTTCTTCGTCTGTCAAGCTATCTTCTGGATTTTGGAAGGTCAAGCTGTAGGCCATTGACTTCATGCCAAGTCCTAGTTTTTCACCTGAGAAGACGTCAAAGAGTTTGATGTCTGTTAAACGTTTCACGCCAGCAGCTTGAATGGCATCAACCACCTCTTGGTGAGTCACTTCTGCTTTGAGGAGAAGGGCGATATCACGGCTGACTGCTGGGAATTTAGTAATTTCCACAAAGGCTGCTGCTGGTTGAAGGGCTGCCTCAATAGCAGATAAGTTCAATTCTGCCACATAGGTTTCTGGGATATCATAAGCCTTAGCTGTTACAGGGTGGACTTGTCCCAAGACCCCAATCACTTGGTCACCAAGTGAGAGCAAGGCTGTACGCCCTGGGTGGAGACTCTTGATTTCAGAAGTTGCTGTATAAGTCACTTCAAGACCCAAGCGAGCAAAGAGGGCTTCCAAGATTCCCTTAGCATAGAAGAAGTCAACTGGAACAGCTGCTGTTTGGAAATCTTTTTCAGCGACTAAGCCGGTCAAAGCAAAGGCAAAGCTATTGATTTCATTTGGCAAGTCTTCTTTTGGATTACCAGTTTGTTCGAAAACTTTTCCGATCTCATAGAGGGCCAAATCTTTGTTCTTACGAGCGACGTTATAAGCTACTGTATCCAAGATTCCTGAGATCATATTTTGACGGAGGACTGAACGATCCACAGTCATTGGCCACATGAGCTCTGTTAAATTGCTTGGCGCAGTCGCAAATTCAACGGCTTTTTCAGGAGTTGTTAAAGCATAAGTAATGATTTCAGTTAAGCCTGCTCCTTCAGCAATGGTCCGAACTTGACGACGGAGTTTTTGAGTCGCAGTCAATTCACCGGCTGTCCCATCATCTTTTGGAAGGGTTGCTGGTAATTTGTCATAACCATAAATCCGAGCAATTTCTTCAAAAAGGTCCGCTTCGATAGTGATGTCCCAACGGCGACGAGGAACGCTCACTGTGAAGCTTTCTGCATTTCCAGAAAGGCCAAAACCAAGACGACGGAAGACATCTTCGACATCCGCGTAGGAAAGTTCTGTTCCAAGGACACGGTTCACATCTGCAAGAGTGGAAGAAACTTCCACATCTGAAGTATCCAACTGGCCTGCTGAAACGATGCCCTTACGCACGGTTGCACCAGCCAATTCAGCAATCATGCTCGCTGCTGCATCAAGGGCTTCATTAACGGTTGCCACGTTGATCCCTTTTTCAAAGCGAGAAGATGATTCAGAGCGTAGGTTGAGACGACCACTTGTCTTACGGATCGATTTGCCATTGAAGACAGCCGCTTCAAGGACGACACGAGTAGACTTTTCAGAGATTTCTGTAGCCTCTCCACCCATGACACCGGCAAGGGCTACTGGTTTGTCAGCAACCGTAATCACGAGGTCACTTGTTTCCAACTCACGCTCTTCCCCGTCCAAGGTCACCAATTTTTCACCAGCACGCGCTTCACGCACACGGATATCAGTCCCTTCAAAGGTATCCAAGTCAAAGGCATGCATAGGCTGACCAAAGTAAAGCAAGATATAGTTGGTTACGTCGACGACATTATTAATCGGACGGATGCCTTCGTTCATGAGGAGGTTTTGCAACCATTGTGGACTTGGTGCGATGGTCACATTGTCCAAGATGCGGGCTGCATAATAAGGAGCCTTGTCTGTATCAATGCTGACAGAAAGAGCATCCACTGCAACTTGGTCTGTTTCGGTCAAGGTAAAGTCTTTGAAGCTCACTGCCTTGTCATAGATGGCTGCTACTTCATGTGCTACCCCACGCATCGAAAGGGCATCTGCACGGTTTGGAGTGATAGAAAGCTCGATGATTTCATCATCCAAGTCTAGATAAGAGAAGACTTCCTCACCTGGGACAGCATCTTCTGGCAAGATTTGGATCCCATCTGCAAATTCTTTCGGTACAACGGAATCAGAAATGCCCAACTCACCAAGTGAACAGATCATCCCAAGGGATTCCAAACCACGGATTTTCCCTTTTTTAATCTTGTAGTTATCTGCGATGCGAGCACCTGGAAGAGCCACCATAACCTTGATGCCTGCACGCACATTTGGTGCTCCACAGACGATTTGACGGGCTTCTTCTTCCCCCACATTGACTTGGCAGACATGAAGGTGTGTCTCTGGCACATCTTCACAAGACAAAACTTCTCCGACGACAATTTTTGAGAGACCATCAGCAGGCGATTCCACACCTTCTACTTCGATCCCTGTAGTTGACATTTTTTCAGCCAACTCTTCTGATGGCACATCCACGTCCACCAATTGTTTTAACCATTTATATGATACTAACATTATTCTGATCGTAAGATCCCACTAGGTGAGATCTTCTCAATTCCTTTCTCTCAATTTGGACCCACAATTAAGCTTGCGGTTTCTCCTTCAAATGCTTGCGTAGCAACCAGTCGGTATCCACAGCTTCCCCTGTGATAAAGTGGTGCTCGCTAAACCGTTCAAATCCGAATTGTTTGTAAAAGTTTTGGGCCTTAAAATTTCGTTCCCAGACACCCAGCCAGACCCAGTCAAATCCACGTTTTTGAGCCTCTTTTAAGGCAAAGGTAAACATTTCCTTGCCATAGCCCTTGCCATGATGTTCTTTTTTGACATAGATACGCTGGATTTCAAAAGCATTGTCCATCTCTACTGGCTCCGTTTGTGCCTTGCCCCAGTTAAACTTGAGGAAACCACAAATTTCCTGATGGTGATCAAGGACAAAATAGGTCTCTGATTCCGGGTCTGCTAGGTCCTTTTGGATTTGCTCTAGCGATAAAACCGTCTGGTAGTAATCTTCCATATCGGCATCAGAGTTGTAGGGACCAAAGGTATCCCCATAGGTTTCCACCTCTAATTCCCTTAAAATATGAAATTCTTTCGCCTTAACTTTTACTAACATAATTACTTAAATTGTTCTGAAAAACGGATATCCCCTTGATAGAAGCCACGGATATCATTGATTCCGTAACGAAGCATGGCCACACGCTCTTGACCAAGTCCAAAGGCAAATCCTGAATAGATTGTTGGATCAATCCCACTCATCTCAAGGACGCGTGGGTGAACCATACCAGCTCCCATGATTTCAATCCAACCAGTTTTCTTACATACGTTACATCCCGCTCCACCACACTTGAAGCAAGAAACGTCCACTTCAACCGATGGCTCAGTAAATGGGAAGTAAGAAGGACGCAAACGGATTTGACGTTCTGCACCAAACATCTTTTGCACGATCAATTGAAGCGTTCCTTGAAGGTCGGCCATAGAAATGCTTTTCCCAACGACCAAGCCTTCGATTTGATGGAATTGGTGGCTGTGGGTCGCATCATCCGTATCCCGACGGAAAACCCGCCCTGGAGAGATCATCTTCAATGGTCCCTTGCTAAAGTCATGCGCATCCATAGCCCGCGCCTGTACAGGTGAGGTATGGGTCCGAAGCAAGATTTCTTCTGTGATATAGAAGGTATCCTGCATATCCCGCGCTGGGTGATCTTTAGGCAGATTCATCCGTTCAAAGTTATAATAGTCTTGCTCCACTTCAAAGCCATCCACGACTTGGTAGCCCATTCCGATAAAGATATCTTCGATTTCTTCACTGGTTTGGGTCAAGATATGACGGTAACCACTAGCAACCGGACGACCGGGAAGCGTTACATCGATACTCTCGCTAGCCAGTTGAGCTTCCACTTTCTTTTCTTCCAAGAGTTTGGCTGATTCTTCAAAGGCAGCCGTCAAAACATCACGCGCTTCATTGACGTGTTTCCCGATAACCGGACGCATTTTAGCAGAGACATCTTTCATCCCTTTAAGGATTTCAGTAAGGGAACCTTTTTTCCCAAGAACAGAGACCCGTAGTTCTTGCATCTCTTTTTCATTTTCAGCAGAGATCTGCTTCAAGGCTGCCAGCGTTTCTTCTCGAAGCGCTTTTAGTTGTTCTTCAATCGTTGACATATTTCCTCCATCATGGTCCACCTACAGACATAGAAAAAAACCGCGTGCCTTCTCCTAATCGGAGCGTTGACACGCGGTACCATCCGTTTTTATCTGTAAACCAGACCTTAATTTCTAAATCCTTGCGCAAGTGAATTCACCCAGCTTTCATGCAAAGAGCTTTCAGTCACGGCTCTTCTCCCTGTCGCACTTCCCTTGAGGTACTAGTCTTGCAGATTTCTATTCAATTACTATCTAGTTTATCAGATTTTTAGTTAAAAAACAAGTTAGATGAGACTAATTCACTAGAAATACAGTGCATTATCTATTTGCCTTGTCTGTCTCATCTGCTTGCCTTTCCAATAGAAGAGTGGCTGCTTGGTTAAAACCATCACACCAGTTATACCATTTGGCTTCATACTCATCTTGAGGTAAGATACGATGTTTTAAATCCAAAACAGAGGTTATCTTTCTTTCCTCGCAAGCTTGCGCATAAAGAGCATACAAGGCATCGCCACCATCTCTATCAAACTCAGCAGAAATCGTATCCCGACCTGCCAATAAAGCTTGGTAAGCCCTGTGATGCCCGTCTGTAATCAAGAAGCGATCTCCAAATGCAAGAACACTAATTGGATCCACATTGATGATGTCTGCCGACTGATCCAGCATCTGGATAGCTTGTAACTTCTTTTCTGATAAATATAGTTGGGTCGGATGAAGATCTGTTATCTTAACTTCCATATCTTTCTCCTCTACCATGAGTAACATAGTTGGTCATGAGCACTGGTAGACATTTTTAATGGTCACGATTTAAAGACCTGCCAAAGCCAAATTCCCCTGCCATTCTTGTGATTCGTTTCCTTTTTATTTAATGACTTGTCCAGCATCTTTCAAGACAGATTCTGGAATAGTAATGCCCAATTCATCTGCGACTTTTTTATTGATGACAGATTTTCCTTGGCTAAAGATTTCAACAGGTGTATCCGCAGGTTTTTGACCTTTCAAGATCTTCGCAGCCATTTTACCAGTTGCTACTCCAAGATCATGTTGGTCGACAACGACTGAACCAAGGCCACCCGCTTCTACCATGGCTGTCGCACTTGGGAAGATTGGTTTTTTAGCATCTTTATTGGCTTCAACAACAGTTGAGAAGGCTGATGCGATGGTATTGTCGATTGGAACCCAGATAGCATCCACTTTACCTGACATAACCGATACTGTTGAAGCAATTTCGTTTGTAGAAGGAACTGAATACGGAACCACCTTGTAGCCTGCTTTTTCAGCCAATTTTGTAAATTCTTCTACTTGAGATTTTGAATTGTCTTCACTGGTTGAGTATAGAACCCCGATTGTTTTTACGTTTGGAGTCAACTCTTTGATCAATTTCAACTGTTGCTCAGTAGGATTGTGGTCAGATACCCCAGTGATATTGCCACCTGGTTTTTTCAAATCTTTGACCAAGTTTGCGCCGACTGGATCGGTTACAGCACCCATGACAATTGGTTTGTCTTTGGTTGCACTAGCCAAACCTTGAGCAGATGGGGTTGCAATCCCAATCAAGACTTGGTTATCTTTGTCTACCAATTGTTTACTCATGGTTGCAACCTTGTTTTGGTCCCCTTCTGCATTGAGGAAGTCAATGTCCACTTTGTCCTTGTCATAACCTTCTTCAGCCAAACCATCTTGAATTCCCTTGTAGATCAAATCAAGCGAAGGGTGGCTGACCAACTGCAAGACCCCAACTTTAGCTTTTTCATTGCTAGTTGCTGCCTTGTTATCTTTGCCTGCTGTAGCTGAATAGATCGCTGTCCCAATGACTGCTGCTGCAATCAAACCAATAATTCCCATTAACCGTTTATTTTTCATTTTTAATACCTCTTCTATTTTTTCATTTTCTTCTTTTTCCTATCATCTAAAGACTGCGACGCCATCGTTTCTTCATATCTTTTCTCCCTTCTCATCTAAAACAAAAAACACGCCCACACATAGCAAAAGCTATGTGAGGACGTGTCATCGCGGTGCCACCTCACTTATGGGAAAAAGATAGTCTCCCCCCATATCTCTGTCTTGTCTAGCAACAAGTTGCACGATAAGGTGTGCCAACCGAATTTTTATTGTTTCAAATTCATCTCATCATTAGTCCAATTTCATAAACTGCCGCTACCCACTCTCAGCAACCGTAGGCTCTCTTGAAACTTTCATTTACTACTTTTCTAATTTCTTACATTTTAAAATTTTCTTTCAAAAATGTCAATACTTTTTCTGCATTTTTTTGAAAACGTTCGCATTTTCTATTGAACATCCTCTTGCTTCTTTCTGGGATTTCCTCTCTAATTTTGATATAATTTACTAGAATAAACGCTAGAATGATGAGGAATCCCATGTCTTTTGATGGATTTTTTTTACACCATATGGTGCAAGAATTGAAGGCCGAACTCTTGAGTGGTCGCATTCAAAAAATTAACCAACCTTTCGAGCAAGAATTGGTGCTTCAAATCCGAGGCAATCGGAAAAACCAAAAACTCTTGCTCTCTGCCCATTCTGTCTTTGGACGGATTCAACGGACCCAGACCAACTTTGAAAATCCTGCCTTTCCCAATACCTTTATTATGGTTATGCGCAAATATCTTCAAGGCGCTGTCATTGAAGGGATTGAGCAAATGGAGAACGACCGGATTCTTGAAATCCGTGTCTCCAATAAAAATGAAATTGGAGATGCCATTTCTGTCAGCCTCATGATCGAAATCATGGGCAAGCACAGTAATATTATTCTCCTGGACCGCACCAGCAATAAAATCATCGAAGCTATTAAACATGTCGGCTTCTCACAAAATAGCTACCGGACCATTCTCCCTGGATCAACCTATGTAGCTCCTCCGAAAACCAACTCGGTCAATCCTTTTACAATTGGAGATGAATCCCTTTTTGCCCTTCTTCACAAGGAAGAGTTAAACCCAAAAAACCTTCAAAAATGTTTCCAAGGTTTGGGGCGAGATACGGCTCAAGAATTAGCCAAGCGACTTGAGACGGATGAAAAATTAAAAACCTTCCGTGCCTTTTTCGAGGCACCTTCTGAGCCACGCCTAACGACCAAATCCTTCTCAGCTATCCCCTTTGCGGATGCGTCGAGTCAAACATTTGAAACACTTTCCGATCTGCTGGATGACTATTACCGAGACAAGGCTGAGCGCGATCGGGTGCAACAACAGGCCAGTGAATTAATCCGCAAGGTTGAAAACGATCTTGAAAAGAACCGGAAAAAATTAGCCAAGCAAGAAGCGGAGTTAGCGGCGACCGACAATGCGGAAGAATTCCGCCAAAAAGGAGAATTGTTGACAACCTTCCTCCATCAGGTACCAAACGACCAAGACCAGGTTGTTTTGGATAATTACTATACCAATGAACCGATCACCATCCAACTCAATAAGGCCCTGACCCCCAATCAAAATGCCCAACGCTACTTCAAACGCTACCAGAAGTTAAAAGAAGCCGTCAAACATTTGACCATCCTCATTCAAGAAACCAAGGAAACCATTTCCTATCTTGAAACGGTTGAAACAGCCCTTTCTCAAGCGAGCCTAGCTGAGGTGGCAGAGATTCGAGAAGAGCTAATCCAGACCGGCTTTATCAAACGGCGCAACCGTGAAAAAATTCATAAACGGAAAAAACCAGAAAAATACCTGGCTAGTGATGGAAAAACCATCATTTTAGTGGGTCGCAATAATCTGCAAAACGATGAACTGACCTTTAAGATCGCTAAAAAAGACGAGCTCTGGTTCCATGCAAAAGATATCCCGGGAAGTCATGTCGTCATTACAGGAAATCTAAATCCATCGGATGAAGTGAAGACCGATGCTGCAGAGTTGGCCGCCTACTATTCCAAGGCCCGTCTCTCAAACCTGGTCCAAGTAGATATGATCGAAGCCAAGAAACTCAATAAACCAACTGGTGGAAAGCCAGGTTTTGTCACCTACACCGGCCAAAAGACTCTGCGGGTTACCCCAGAAGAAGAAAAAATCAAAGCCATGAAACTAACGGACTGATTTCAAAAATAAAAGGTTGAGCGATGCTCAACCTTTCGTATTGAAGATAATGTTATTTAAGAAACTTTCCTTAGGTGAGAACGGACGTCAGCGAACTTCAAAGAAGTTCCATGACTTAGTTTTGGACCTAAAGTTCCAAAACTCCCGAGTGCTTGAAATGATTATATTTCAAGCACTTTTCTCACGGCGGAAAGTTTCAATATATGTTGAATGAGCCTAAAAGTATACCTCATTTTATTTTTCAGCATACTTAGAACAGTTTGTCTACATTCTAAAAGGTTGAGCTACGCTCAACCTTTTATTCTGCTTTATTGATGTCTTCTTTGACCTCATCAACATTGAATTTGGCAAAGAGGTACTGACGGTCTTGAACTGGGAAACGTTGATCCAGCTGATCGATGGCTCCCACCTCTACAATCCCTTCTGTGATGACAAAATCCATGACATGGCCACCAAAGGTGTGGTCATCTGAAATAAAGTGCAAATGATAACCAGCCACACTCACACCATGGAAAATTTCGGGTGTCCAAAAACCGACAATGGTTCCAGTGACATTTTCCCGTGTATACTCTGGCTGATGGGTTGCAACCTCTGCAAACTTCATCTCCGGTGTTGATTTTGGAATCATACGGACATGCATCTTGACAAAGTCACCACGAATCTTAATGGAGCGAAAAAGATTTTCGCCATCGTAATAAGACTCAATACGAGCTTCCAATTCCTCGTCCGTCATTTCAAAGCGTTGACGGAAAATCACTTCTGCTTGGTGAGGAACAACTGCTGCATAAGGAACCTTGGCATCAGGAGAAACTTCGACAATTTCAGGATGGTCGCCTGATCCCTTAGCCTGATAAGCCTTTCCATCTAATACGATCAACTCTCCATCAATAGAATCAAGCGTTCCAACTCCTAGATCCCCATGTTCCAAGAGTTCTCCAATCGTAAAGGAACCCCCGTACAGACCCGCCATTAGGGCACCCAAGGTATTGTATTGAAAAAGTTTCACTGGTTCCATGTTTTTCTCTCCTCATTCTATCTTCTACCAGTATACCACAAACTGTTCCGAAACTTCACGATATGGTTTTATTAGAGGCTATCATAGATGGTTTGCATCTGCACATCGTCTGGTACGATCGCCAAATACTGGTTGGCCACTTCACGCGCCCTTGTCACATCGCCAGCTTCACGCAACAGATAAACATAGGCTTCGAGGAATTCTGGATTTTCCTTCAAGTCCTCATAGAGCTCTTGGTAGGCTGATACGGCTTCTTCTGTTTTCTCTAAGGCAGCCAAAGCACGAGCAATGTTCCAACGGGTGACAACTGTTTCGACATCTTCATTTTGCCAATCTAAGACTTGGTCAAAACGCTCCTGTTCTAAATAAAGGGTAGTGAGGCGAAGAGCAATCTCTTCGAGATCATCTGCCACTTCTTTAGCTTCCAACAGATAAGTTTCTGCCTGTTCAGGCTGGTGGAGTTCATAAGAAAGCTGAGAGGCAAGGAGCTTCAACTGTGCGTCAAATGGATTCTTCTCAATCCCTTGTTTGGCGATTTCAAGCGCTTTTTCACGGTCATTTTCTGCCTGTAAGGCCAAGGCATACCCGTACTCATACCCTTCAAAATCATGCGACAAGGTGTCAATTTGTTTGTAGTAGATCAGGGCTTTTTGGTATTCTTCTTGATCAGACAATAAGGTCGCCAATTCGTAGGCAATCTGGTCATCAAACTCAATCTCCAGAGCTTTCTCTAAGAAGGGCACAGCTGCTTCAAACTTACCAAGATTGGCATAGGCAAAACCAATCCGTTGATAGGTAGAAATCCCTGTCGCTTCCAAAATCTCCCGATTGTCCAACTGGGCATACTCTTGGATAGCCTCTTGGTAGCGTTCCAATTCCAGATCGATTTCAGCTAACCCTAATTGAATGATCGGATCATCAGACAGACTGGCTGCTTCAACTAATTTTTCACGCGCCACATCTGCGAGACCTTCCAGCTGATAGAGATCTGCCTTGACCAAGAGACTTGCTACATACCAGTTAGACTCAGGGCCAATTTCTTCTAAATATGCAAAGGCCTCTTCCGTTTGCCCTTCCTCTGCAAGGATGGTTGCCAAACTCAGGTATACTTCTGGATAGGTTTCTGCAATCTGTTCATAAACCTCTTTTGCCTGAGGGTAAAAACCAATACTTTCAAGATATTGACCCAAATCCAATAGTTGCGCTTCACTATCTTCTAACAAGGCCTTTTGAAATTGAACTTCTGCTTCTTCTAGCTCTTGCTGATCAAGAGCCTCTACCATTTGTTGACTATGACTCACTCTGTGTTTCCTCTTCTACTTCATTGTGTTCTTCATACAAGCCACTGACGACCTTATACCATTCAAAGATAGCTCCAATAACGACCTTAGCAGACGCATAGACCGGAATACCAAGGAAAACTCCCCAGATTCCAAACATAGATCCTGACGTCAAAAGCACAAATAAAATGGTAATCGGATGGATATTTAACTGGCTTCCCAAAACCAAAGGAGATACGAAACGTCCTTCAATGGTTTGCTCCACTGCAAATACGATTAAGACCTTGATAAACATCTCTGGTCCTGCTACCAAGCCTAAGACTAAAGCAGGTAACATGGCTAAGAAACTACCCAAGTAAGGGATTAAATTCAAGATCCCCGCAGAGATCCCAAGTGTCACCGCATAACGTAAGCCAATGATCTTAAAGAAGAGGATAAACATAATGGCGACGACAATGGCTACCGTAATTTGCCCTCGAACATAATTGGAGAGCTGGGTATTGACATCTGAGAGAACTTGTTCAGCCGATTTACGAATCTTTGTCGGTAAGAAGCGAACAATGTGGCCTTTTAAATTTTTTCCATCTCGAAGAAGATAGAAAACAATAAAAGGCATGATGATCAAGGCAACGATGACTTGCGAAGCAACTCCAATCAAGTTGCTGACCCAATTGACAGCCCGCCCAGAGATCGAACTGGCCCAAGTAGTAATATTTGCAGACAATTCCTTGGTGATCTCATCCAACTGAGGTTTGATATCAGAAGAGACGCGATTGTCTAGAAAATCGTCAATGGTTGCATTGGCCTTCTCCAAATAAGTTGGCAGGTTATGAAAGAAACTCACCACTTGTCGTTGGACAGCTGGAATCACGACAGCTAGACCCCAGATTAAGAGCACTGCAATCAAGAAAAAGACGAAGGAAATCGCAAAAATCCGCTTAAGACCTTTTCTTTCAAGAAAGTCGACAATAGGATTGAGCAAGTAATAGAGCAAACCAGAGATAATAACAGGCAGCATGACCGCTCCTGCAAACTCAAAAATCGGAATAAAAATAAAGGTGATCTTACTCAAGACCAAGAGGTTCAGACCCAAGAGCAAGGTAACTAAAAATACGGTAATAGCCTTGTTGTCTAAAAACCATCTAAAAAACCAAGACATACTAAACTGTTTTTCTTTATTATCCACGGGAAACTCCTTTTCATTTCAACATGTATCTATTTTAGCATTTTTTAAGCGTGAAGTTACGAAAAAACTAGCAAAATAAGAAAGAAAGGCTCTCTCCTTTTCAACTAGCAATTGCCTTCCAATAGGACCTTTGATATAATAAACCTAACAAATCATACGAGGTGACCTATGTCTCAAACCATTTATTTCGGTACCTATACCAAAAAAGAATCCAAAGGAATTTACAAGGCACAATTCGACCCTGAAACAGGCACATTGAGCCATCTTGCACTAGTGGCTGCTGAGCCCAATCCAACCTATCTCGCTTTTTCTAAAAAAGGCAATCTTTATAGTGTCGGAGCTGAAGAGGGAAAAGGGGGAATCGCTAGTTTTACAGCCGATTTTCAGCCGCTCAATCACGTTGTCGAAGAAGGGGCTCCACTCTGCTATGTCTCTGTCGATGATAACCGTCAACTAGTCTATGGAGCCAACTATCACAAAGGGCAAGTTCTCGTATACAAGATAGAGGCAGATGGGCGTTTGTCCTTTGTCGATGAGGACACTCATCAAGGAAGTGGTCCCCACGCCAATCAAGCAAGTCCGCATGCCCACTATGCAGACCTTACGCCAGATCAATACCTGATCACGTGTGACCTAGGAACAGACAGTTTGCATGTCTATGATGTCAGTGAGGAAGGAAAACTTACCCTGATCAATCAGTACCAAACAGCTCCAGGTGCAGGACCTCGTCACCTTGTCTTTCATCCCCACTACAAGACTGCTTATCTCATCAATGAATTAAATGCCACAATCGACGTCCTATTTTATGACGGTGTGGGTGAATTCGAACACTTCCAAACCGTTTCCACACTTCCATCAGACTACGATGGTCAAAAATGGGCTTCTGCTATCAAGCTCTCAGCCGATGGAAAATTCCTTTATGCATCTAACCGTGCTCACAATTCTATCGCTGTATTTAAAGTTGTAGCAGATGGCAGCTTAGAACTCATTGAAATTGTTCCAAGCCAAGGGCTCAATCCACGTGATTTCACTATTAGTCCCGATCAAAACTACCTCATCGCAGCCCATCAAGATTCACCTAACGCAAGCGTCTTCAAGCGGGATCTAGCTAGTGGAAAATTGACCCTCCTATCCCACGACTTCTATGTCCCAGAAGCTGTTTGTACTGTTTTTCATTAAGTCGTTTTAGTTGTCAAACCTCTAAAAAAATGATTAAATAAATGAGAAAAAGGCGCGAGCCTGATTTCATAACTTATATTTTAGGAGATCCAAGCATGAATCCAATGGACTTATTTAACCAAGTAAAAGAAATGATCGAAAAGAAAGATTTTGACGCTGCAAAGAAATTTGTTGAAGACAACAAAGACAACCTCGGTGACTACCTTGAACAAGCAAAAGGGCTTGTTTCTGGAAATGAAATGGTCAGCGGTGCCTTGGACAAAATCAAAGGCTTGTTCTAATAACACTACTCCTCAACGCTGTAGTTGAGGAGTTTTTGTTTGAGCTGATCGCAAAAAAAATCCTTGAGAAAACTCAAGGATCTTTTTAGTCTAGTAAACTAGATTATTTCTTAAGGTTGTAGAATGATTTCAATCCACGGTATTCAGCTACTTCACCAAGTTGATCTTCGATGCGAAGCAATTGGTTGTATTTAGCGATACGGTCTGTACGTGAAAGTGAACCAGTCTTGATTTGTCCTGCGTTTGTTGCAACTGCGATATCAGCGATTGTTGAATCTTCAGTTTCACCTGAACGGTGTGATACAACGGCAGTGTAACCAGCTTCTTTCGCCATTTCGATAGCGTCGAATGTTTCAGTAAGAGTACCGATTTGGTTAACTTTGATAAGGATTGAGTTAGCAGCACCTTCTTCGATACCACGTGAAAGGTAATCAGTGTTTGTTACGAAGAGGTCGTCACCAATCAATTGAACTTTACCACCAAGACGTTCAGTAAGAGCTTTCCAACCGTCCCAGTCGTTTTCATCCATACCATCTTCGATAAGTATGATAGGGTATTTGTCAACCAATCCTTCAAGGTAAGCGATTTGTTCTTCAGCAGTACGAACAGCAGCGCCTTCACCTTCAAATTTAGTGTAATCGTAAACTTTGCGTTCTTTATCGTAGAATTCTGATGATGCACAGTCAAATCCGATAAATACGTCTTTACCTGGAACATAACCAGCAGCTTCGATAGCAGCGATGATAGTTTCTACACCATCTTCAGTTCCGTCGAAACGAGGAGCAAATCCACCTTCGTCACCAACGGCTGTTTCAAGACCACGACCTTTAAGGATTTTCTTAAGAGCGTGGAAGATTTCAGCACCCCAACGAAGAGCTTCTTTGAATGTAGGTGCACCAGCAGGTACGATCATGAATTCTTGGAAAGCGATTGGAGCATCTGAGTGAGATCCACCATTGATGATGTTCATCATTGGAGTTGGAAGAACTTTAGTGTTGAATCCACCAAGGTAGCTGTAAAGTGGGATTTCAAGGTAGTCAGCAGCAGCACGAGCTACAGCGATAGACACACCAAGGATTGCGTTTGCTCCCAATTTACCTTTGTTAGGAGTACCGTCAAGAGCGATCATAGCACGGTCGATAGCTTGTTGATCACGTACATCATAGCCGATGATTGCTTCAGCAATGATGTTGTTTACGTTGTCAACAGCTTTTTGAGTACCAAGACCACCGTAACGAGATTTGTCACCGTCACGAAGTTCAACTGCTTCGTGTTCACCAGTAGAAGCTCCTGATGGAACCATACCACGTCCATGAGCACCTGATTCAGTATATACTTCTACTTCAAGTGTTGGGTTACCGCGTGAGTCTAGGACTTCGCGAGCGTAAACATCAGTAATAATTGACATTTCTTATTCTCCTTATTGAGTTATATTTTTTACTCCTCTATTATATCGTAATTAGGCTATTTTTTCAAGAAAAAACAAGGAAATCTACGAAAATTGAGAAGTTTTTAACAAGAAAACGGTTCCACTATCTTATTTTCTGCCATTTCCCCTCCTTATTTAATTTTTTCGCATTCTTCTACTCTTCTGCTACGCTTTATGCTATACTAAACTTATGACAGATATTAATAAAACGATTTTAGAAAAAGCTGCTGGTCCTACTCGATTCAATCCGGATGAGCAGCGTCGATTTTTGGAGACATATGAGGAGCGTGTGATTGCTTCATGTACCTTGGAGGAGGCAAGGGACAATCTCTATTTAGAGCACTATTCTTCAATTCTCACGAACATTTCAGAACGCTTTGAGCCTGTATTAGTCAAGATTTCGCCTGCCTTGGATGAAACCAGCCAACTTCAATATTTGAAAAAAACAAAGGATCTTGGTCTTGTGGCAAGCATTGTTTCAGATGACTGTCGCCATTCCCCCTTTGGTCTCATCATCCATACTGACCACCCATCTGGAATTTCTCCAACAGATATGAGTCTCCAGTATCCAAATTTGTTTGAAAAGAAAGAAGAGACTGCCAGTCCAGAAAAGAAATCATTTTGGAAACGTCTCTTTAGCTAAAGAAAAACCAATGGAAGGGAACATCTCCTTTCCATTGGTTTTTTAGTTTGCTTTTATTTTTAAAAGGTTCCCAATATTTCGAGCACAGGAAATCAGATTCCTTTCAGCGTGAGCGAGTGCATCTGCTACCTCACAAGGACCAGGTACGATAGAGAAGGCAGCTTCAATGTGATGACTAGGAAAAGCAGGCAAATCCTCCGCTAAGCTACCACAAATAGCAAGCACTGGGATCTTCTCTGGTGTTCGTTTGGCCACCCCGACAGGTGCCTTCCCAGAAAGAGATTGGAGATCCATCCTACCTTCCCCAACAACGACTAGATCAGCTTTTTGTACTTTGTGATCAAAGTCAATCAAATCGAGACTTTTTTCAATTCCTGAGGAGATCTGACCACCGGCAAAAGCGACCAAGCCAGCAGCCATGCCACCTCCAGCTCCGGCACCAGGCATGGACAATATTTGTGCATCTACTAATTGGTAAAAACCTTGCATAGCCTGATCAACAGCTGGAAACAGAAGGGGATTTAATCCCTTTTGCCCACCAAAGATATAGGTCGCTCCTTGACTGCCACAGAGAGGATTGGTTACATCCGTTAAGACTTGGAGCTCGATGTCTTGTAAAGCTTTTGGAACCGCACTGGTATCTATTCTAGCCACACGACCGATCGAAGCCCCGACAGGACGAAGCAGATGGCCTTGATCATCATAGAAGGCTACCCCAAGTCCAGCAGCCATCCCAATCCCACCATCATTCGTTGCAGAACCACCAATTCCTACACAGATCGTTTTAACCCCTTGGTCAACCAATTGCAAAATCAGTTCACCAATTCCTCGTGTCTCTAGTTCTAGTGGATTGCGTTTTTCAGCTGGGATAGAGCCTAAGCCAACAAGAGAGGCCATCTCAAAAAATGCCATCTCATCTTTTCGGTAATAAGCCATTGAAACAGGCTTCCCAAATGGTCCTGTTACCTGAGTATGCTTCTTGGTTAAATTCAGAACGCCAGCGAGTGTATCCATGGTTCCTTCGCCACCATCCCCTATGGGAAGGAGGTCAAAAGTTGCATCTGGTAGAGCCTCTTGAAATCCTTTTTTTAAGGCTTCTGCTACTTGTTTGGCGGATAAGGATTCTTTAAATGAATCCGGTGCTAGTAGGATATGCATGCTGTTTCCTTTCTATGCTGGTCTAGAATTTCAAGAACAAGGCTTAGATCCCTCGTCTTAATACGGTATGGAGCTCGTTCGGCAACGATCGGCTTTGCCATAAAGGCAATCCCGATTCCGGCTGTTTCAATCATGGGAAGATCATTGGCACCATCTCCCATAGCAATCGTCTGACTTCGTGGAATATGATTTTCTCTCGCCCATGTCAGGAGGAAGTCTTTTTTTCTTTCAGGGGTCACAATCTCTCCGAGCACTTTCCCTGTCAGACGGCCATCAAAAGTCTGCAAACGATTAGCACGAACTAGATCAATTCCTAAAGACTTCGCGATAGGATCGATGACTTCATGAAATCCCCCTGAAACAAGGCCAACCTTGTAACCTCTTTGATGAAGTTCCGTGATTAAGACCTTAGCTCCCGGTGTGACGTCCATCTGCTCTACAATTTTCGGAAAGATAGAGGCCTCTAATCCCTTCAATAAAGCGACACGCGCCTGTAAAGATGCTTTAAAATCCAACTCTCCATTCATTGCTTGTGCCGTAATCTCTGCTACTTTTTGTCCCACGCCAGCTTCTTGAGCTAGTAAATCAATTCCTTCTTGTTGGATCAAAGTTCCATCTACATCCATAACGAGGAGACCTGTTACTTCTTTCATCGCTTTCCTTTCTTATTTCTCCCTTACTATACAAAAATAGGGTTTAAATTTCAAGTTTCAATGATCAATTGAAGATAAAAAAAACGACCTCCTAAAAAGTCGTTTTTTTGTTATTAGAAGCGAATTTGCTCCCGAGTTTTTTCATACGAAGTAACAAAGCGATCTGTCACGCCAGCTTCTACCATTTCCAAAGCATCTGAGATCACCTTAAAGGAAGCTGCATAGTCATATTCTCTTTCGAAAATATAAAGGGATTCATCAAAGGCAGCTTGCACATGATCATCAAATGAACGGTAACGGTTCGAGTATTGCAATAACTGCTCGGTTAAAGTAGCATTTTGTACAATTCGATAAGTCGCTTCTTCCAATTCATTCATATCATTTGTCAAAATATCTAACAAACGATTGGTTGACTCGATGTTGATTTTATCCCCTTCCAACTCATCCATCAAAGCCTCTGTATTGTTGCTTGCTGTGAAGAATAATTCCAAGAATTCTTGAGGGATTCCTGGCAAGTTTCGCTTGTCCATATAGCGTTTAACGGCATGCAAACGGTTGGCATAGATGTTAACTTTTTGGCGAGCATTGGCATCGTCTTTTTCAACTTTTGAAAGGGAATCACTCAAGCCGATTTGCTCATCTTCGATTTCTTTCAAGCGAGCCTCAATAGCTTCTAACTCTTCTTCTACGATAGAATAAGCTTTTTGTGTTTCAGATGAATCTTTCAAGGCATCTTCTACCACATTTTCTTGTGAAGATAGCTCAGCTTCCAACTCTTTTAACTGTTGGCTGAAGCTTTCATTCAAGACGAATGTTTTACCAAGGCGTTCCACTTCTGCTGCAAGGTTGCTATTGTTATCTTTTGCGTGTTTCAAATAGCCAGGCAGTTGTTTCACTAACTTCTTCACGACTTTTTGTGATTCGATTTCACGAGTAAAGATGTGATACAATGCATCGATTTCTTCTTGAATTTGTTCATTTTCGTAAATGGCATTGTCCAATTCAAGGGCAGATACATTTGCCATATTGTTCTTCAAGGAAGCATGCAACTGTTGGAAACGAGATTCAATATCTGTTTCAGTGAAGTGGTATCCAGATTCCAAAAGCTTGCGGTAGCCACTTTCCAAATCCTCTAATTGATCAGGAAGTTTTGCTTGAAGAGCAGTGACAATTTCTGGCACACGCTCAACAATTTGTTTTAAGGCTACAATATGATTTTCAGCTGTATCAAGGATTTCAGCCGCTTCAACAGGGTCACCTGAAGAATTCAAGGTTACAAATTGTGAAAACTCAGATTGAATATTTCCAATTTGTTTTTCAATTTCAGGAAGCGCACTGCCATAACGATCTGGGTCTGAAGTGACTTCTTTTTGAAGTTCTTCAAACATATCCAAGGCATGAACCACACGACCGCTATTCTTTTGTTCCTGCTCTTCCAGATCAGAAAGGGCTTTGCGAATCGCCTTGATATCTTCGTCGATCAATTGGATCTGACTTTCGATATTGTCAATGGCTTGTTTAGCCTTCATGAAACGGAAAGAATTGTTATAGCCTTCCGCTTCAAACAGATTGTTTTCAATATCAGCAAATGAATTTAAGGATAAATCTACCCATTTTTGATTCCATTCACGAAATGCAATTTGACTTTGACCAATCAAATGCATGTTTTTTACGGCCTCTACTTCATCGTTGACCGGAAGGTTGTATAACTTTTCTTTTCGTTCTTCCAGTGCTGCCAGTAAGGCTTCATTTCGTTTTCTCAAAATGACTGCAACCACATATCCTACAATCAAGATAAGGACGACAATAAAGATGAGAACAATTAGTCCACTAGACATATAAAAACTCCTTCATCGTATTACTTGAACGTAATCCTAGTAATTATACCATAAAATATCCATTAATGGGAAGCGTTCGGTGAATTTTATACATCGAGTGTACTATATTCAGCGTTTTCTTCGATAAATTCACGACGTGGTTCCACGCGGTCCCCCATCAACATATCAAAGATCTTATCTGCTTCCGCAGCATCGTCTACTGATACTCGTGCCATCAAGCGGTGTTCTGGATTCATGGTTGTTTCCCATAATTGGTGATCATCCATTTCTCCAAGACCTTTATAGCGTTGGATGGTTGGTTTTGAGCGACCTTCTGAATAACGTTCCATAGCTGCAGCTAATTCAGCTTCTTGGTTGGCACCAGGTTGGATATATTCTTTGATTTCACTACCGACTTTGACCCCATAGATTGGTGGTTGCGCAATATAAACATATCCCGCTTCCAAGACTGGTTTCATATAGCGATAGATCAAGGTCAATAGAAGGGTTCGGATATGAGCACCATCGACATCGGCATCGGTCATGATGACTAATTTTTGATAACGCGCTTTTGTAACATCAAATTCGGCACCAAATCCAGTTCCCATAGCAGTAAATAAACTACGGATCTCTTCATTGGCTAGAATTTTATCCATACTGGCTTTTTCAACGTTCAAGATCTTACCACGGATTGGGAGAATCGCTTGGAATTCCCGATTTCGACCAGATTTTGCAGATCCTCCGGCTGAATCCCCTTCGACGATAAAGAGTTCTGTTTCTTGTGGATTATTTGAAGAGCAATCTGCCAATTTACCAGGTAGGTTGGAAATCTCAAGCCCTGATTTCTTACGGGTCACCTCACGCGCTCGCTTAGCAGCTACGCGAGCTTTCGCCGCTAAAATCCCTTTTTCGACGATTTTCTTAGCAATTTGCGGATTTTCCAAAAGGAAATCAGAAAAGGCATCACTAAAGAGTCGATTGGTAATCTTAACAACTTCTGAATTTCCAAGTTTGGTCTTGGTTTGTCCTTCAAACTGTGGATTTGGATGTTTAACCGAGATCACTGCTGTTAAGCCTTCTCGAACATCTTCCCCAGTTAGATTGTCTTCGTTTTCTTTTAAGAGTTTATTTTTCTTAGCGTAATCATTGATCACACGAGTGAGAGCTGTACGGAAGCCCTGTTCATGAGTCCCACCTTCATGGGTATGAATGTTATTGGCAAAACTCATGACCGTCTCATGGTAGCCTGTGGTATATTGCATAGCCACTTCAACGGTAATATCATCCATTTCACCATCTGTGTAGATTGGTTTTTCAAAGATGACATCTTTGTTTTCATTGATGTATTCGACGTAACTAGAGATCCCACCTTCGTAGTGGTAATGCTTTTCTTGCTCCAGGCCTTCTCGCTTATCCGTCAAAGAAATACGCAAGCCACGATTCAAAAAGGCTAATTCTTGAATCCGTTTATTTAATTTTTCAAAATCATACTCGGTGGTTTCCGTGAAGATTTCTGGGTCTGGAATAAAGTGGACGGTTGTCCCTGTCCGATCTGTCTCCCCGATGACTTTCAAATCATCCACAACGTGTCCACGTCGATACTCTTGGTAATGGATACTGCCATTTTTATAGACGCGAACATCGAGGGATGTGGAGAGGGCATTCACGACGGATGACCCTACCCCGTGAAGACCACCAGATACCTTGTAGCCGCCTCCGCCGAATTTTCCTCCTGCGTGAAGTACGGTAAAGACAGTTTCGACGGCAGGTCGACCTGTCTTTTCTTGGATATCCACTGGGATCCCACGACCATCATCGACAACCGTGATCGAATTATCTGCTTCAATGAAAACTTCAATATGGCTAGCAAAACCAGCTAAGGCTTCGTCAATCGAGTTATCTACGATTTCCCAGACCAGGTGATGAAGACCTTCTTTTGAGGTAGAACCAATATACATTCCCGGACGCATCCGAACGGCTTCTAGTCCTTCCAAGACCTGAATCTGACTGGCATCATATTCTTGTGCTTGATTTTCTTGCTGTTTATCCTCTGTCATAATTTCCCTTTTCTATTCAAATATAAACTGGTGTAAGTGTGGCATGGAATCAAATAAATAGGTCGAAAGCCCTGCAGCCTTTCCAGCTTCTATATCGATCGGACGATCTCCGATGACCAGACCGTCTTGAATACCATATTTTTCCTTCAAATAAAGCATAGAGGCTGGGTCTGGTTTTCGAGGAAAGCCCTCGTCTGCCGTTACAATCTCCGTAAAGTAGGGTGCAATGCCTGTCTGTTCAATAAGGGTCAAAACTTGGCGATCCCGATGAGATACCAAAAAATGGCGTCCTCCATGTGCTTGGATCTCTTCTAATAACTCTTTTGCTCCCTCAAATAAGACCGGCTCTTGCAAGCCCAAGGCTTCTTTTTTCTTGTATTCCGTACGAAAATTGGAAATATGAGGTGCAAAGGTTTGAATTGCATCCTGTGTTGAGATTTTTAATGCTGCATAAACAGAATCATGATCGGCTTGAATGTGAAAGTCCTTCAATGTCGCTACAAAGGCATTTGTGGACGTTTCGTAATTATCCAATAGCGTCCCACCAAGATCCCATATAAAATCATGATAATTCATAGTCAATATTATACCACAAATGGACAAAAAAAATAAGCTAAAACCCTCATTTAGGGGGGATTTTAGCCATTTTTTACGGTCATTTCATTTTAAATCATAGAGAAGTCATTTTCCGTCATAGAATGTAAACTTTCACCAGAAAATATGGTGTCCAAAAGAGCAATTTAAAGCATCTCCAAAGACATCTTGATAGAGCATTCCTTGACGAAGGCTTTGGGCATCTCCTCCAAACTGTTCTACCAAGGCATAGGCTAAGGCAAGCGCAGTTGAAGGTCCACGACTGGTCAAGAGATTCCCGTCTTTCACCACTGTTTCTTTCTGATAGTGCCCATCTTGAATCTCCTCTTCAAAACCATCGTAACACGTATAGTGTTTATCTTTTAAGAGACCGGCACGCGCCAAGACAATTGGTGCTGCACAAATCGCAGAGATGATTTTTCCCTTCCTACTTTCTTCTTGAAGGGCTGCAATCAATTCCGGATTATCCCGCAAATTCGCAGCTCCTGGCATCCCACCTGGTAAGAAGATTCCATCATAATCTGACAGGTCCCCATTCCAGAGGCGATCGACTTCCACTGTGATCTGGTGAGAACCTGTGACCGTTTCTTCCATCCCAACGAGGTCACAGTCGATCCCAGCCCGTCTCAAAACATCGACAATGGTCAAGGCTTCAATTTCTTCAAAACCGTTTGCTAAAACCGTTGCTACTTTTTTCATTTTCATTCCTTCTTTCTATCTATTGCGCCTTTTTAAGGACTACTTTTTTACGGATTGGAGGCCCTACTTCTGGCTCTTTCTTTTTGCTACTATGATTATATATTGAGAGGACCAGACCAATCCCAATCAGATTACTAATAATAGAGGACCCACCTTGTGAGATAAAGGGGAGGGGAATTCCCGTCAAGGGAAGAAGACCCGTTACCGCTCCGACATTTTCAAAAATATGAAAGACCAGCATCATAATAAATCCAATGGAAATATAGGTATAAAATTGGTTATTGGACTGGAGGGTAATTTTTAAAATGCGGTAAATCAGGGTCACATATAAAATCAACAGCACCAGAGCTCCAACAAAGCCAAAGTCTTCTGCTACTACTGTAAAAATCATATCACTTTCCCGTACGGGAACCAATAAATTGGAGACATTAAAACCTTGCCCAAAGAGGCCACCACTTGCAATGGCTAGCTGTCCTTGCGCCTGCTGGTAGGTGGTGGTTTGTGCATAGTCAAAAGGATTTAACCAGGCTAAAATACGGTTCATCTGGTAGGTTGGCATCCCTAATTGTTGGTGCAGAAAAGCCCGTCCCCCTTCTGAAAGAAAGAGGAAGAGAAAGCCTGCTAGCCCACCTGCTAGAAGCAAGATGATCGGCAAGATAATTTTCCAGGAAACTCCTGAAACGAGCACTAAGCCCGCAAAGATTGCCAAGAATACTAAGGCCGTTCCCAAGTCCTGCTGGAGAGCCAATAAGGCAAATACCGGAATCGTATAGATGGTCAACTCTAGAATCAAAAACCAATCTTGTCGTAATAATCTCTCACGCCCCTTATTTCTTTGCAAAAATCGGACAATAGAGCGTGACAGCATCAGGATGAAGGGGATCTTCATAAATTCTGAGGGCTGAAACAAGGTGATGTTCCCATAAGCCACCCAGTTTTTAGCTCCTGTTGAAGCTACCAAGTTGGGATTATAAAACACAAGAGGAAGAACCATCAAGGCTAGGCCAAGCAGGTAAAGAAAGGGAGTGATTTTCCAAAGAAATTTCGTGCTAAAAATCGTCACAATCAGGCAAATGACACATCCCACACCAATCCAGGCCAATTGCTGCCCTAAAAAAGGCCACACCATTTGGGGATAATCATGAGAAACTGCCACATAAACGGATAAGATCCCTATTATAAGTAGGGTGAAGACAATTCCAATGATCGAATAATCCAGGTGGATCGTCCAAAAATGATTTTTCTTCATTCACGTTCCTTTCTGTGAGAATCATCAAATTAATTAATAGAACAACATCTGTAGAATCAAGCTAGATCCTGCCACACAGAACCAAGCAATCAAACCTACCAGAAGGGGGGCTGCTCCTGCCGCACGGAACTGTTTCCAAGAAACCTTGCTTCCGATTCCAACCAAGGCCATGGCCATAAAGAGGTGAGAAAGGTCATTTAGGTAAGGTAGGACCACTTTAGGTACCAGGCCAATAGAAGAAAGAATGGAAGCCACAATAAACCAGATAATAAACCAAGGAATAATTTTCTTTAACATTCCTTTGTTTCTTCCTTGTTGTTTACTCCGATACCATTTTAAACCGATCAAGCCCAAACAAACTGGTACAATCATCAGGGCGCGTGTTAACTTAACAATTGTAGCCATTTGCCCCGCTGCTTTACTGTAAGAAAATGCTGCTGCTACAACAGATGACGTATCGTTAATGGCTGTTCCTGACCAGAGGCCAAATTGGAAATTAGACATATGCCATAAATGCCCTAATACTGGAAAGATAAAGACAGCCAAAATGTTGAAGAAGAAAATAGTTGACATAGATAGGGCAATTTCCTCTTCGTCTGCTTCAATGATCGGCGCTGCTGCTGCAATAGCAGATCCACCACAAATAGCTGTACCAAACCCAATTAAGGTCCGTAGATGAGATTTCAGGTGGAAGACTCTCCCAAAAATAATAGCTGCAAGAAAGGCAACGGTTATCGTTGGCAGACTAATCTTTAAAGAAGACAAACCTGTAGAGGCAACTGTCGCAATGGGCAAGCTAAATCCCATGAAGATAATCGAATACTGCAACAATTTCTTACCGGACCAGTTCAAGCCTGGTCGTGAATTCTCCGGCAAATCCACAAATTCATTAAGGACAATTCCTAAAATTAAGGCAAAAACACTGGAGCCAATAATGGGAAAGAAAGTTCCCAACAACATAGCACAAAGTGCCAGTACAAATGCAATTGCAAGTCCAAATCCTTTATTTTTCATTTTCTCAATTCCTTTCAAAAAAGTCAGCTGCTTGCTCAACAAGCCGCTCTCTCAATGTCGTGTGAAGGGGCAACACTTGTTGCAAACCATCCAAAATTTGTTTTCCATATCGCTTGGTTACCACCCGCTGATCTAATAAAAGCACCAAAGATTCCTGATCTTGAAAACGGCTGGTTCTCCCAATAGCCTGTTTTAGCCTTAAAATCGCGACTGGAAGACTATAGTCGTAAAAGGGATTTTTCCCCTGTTCTCTGAGTTTTGTATTCAGCTTTTGAACCATATAATCTTTAGGATTGTCAAAAGGAAGGCGCGTGATGATTTGAATCACTTCTTTTTGTTGGGAGAAATCGACTCCCTCCCAGAAGCTTCCTGTTCCCAATAAAATGGAGCTTTCTCCTCGGTCAAATCGTCGCTTAATATTGGCTGCATCCCCATTTCGATACTGGGCCAAGTGAGGAAACTTCAAGGCGTTTGACGTCTCCAGTAACAATTCTTTTGAAGTAAACAAAAGAAAAATTGGCTTTCGTAAAGGAAGGAGTTCACCGACGAGCTGACAAATCTCCCCTGCGTATTCCACTGAAGATAAAGAAACAACATCTGGAAAATCAATCGGCACCAGCAATTCCTGGTGTTGTTTGACTGTTATCGGTACCCGATAGATTTGCTGCTTTTGATATCCTAAAAGAGCAGGTAAATGCACTTTTTTACTGATAGCGATCGTCGCTGATACAAAGAGCACGGTCACTTCTTCAGGTACAAATTCCTTAAAGGATAGTAAGTCCTCCACTCCTCCATGGAGACGAAGAATCTGGTGGCTTTCAACCACTTCTTTGTCTATCCAAAAGGTTTGGTAGCGCTCATCAAACAATTCTCTTAGATTCTCTAGAGATTCGTTTTTTAATTCCGATACATCCTGTCGAATTTTTGCCACTGTTTGATCTGATAAGATCGCTGTTTTTCCTTGTACAACTTCCTTAGAGCAGGCATTTAATTCAAATTGAATACTTTCCAGCAACCGTCGCTGCAGAAGATCTTTTTCCTCTTCGATGGCGTGTTGCAAGCCTAGAAGAAGAGATTGCAAGGTTTCTTCTCTCTGTGAAAACTGCTCTAAAGCAAAGAAGAGTTTTTGCGCTTCATCCACTACCAGAACAGATTCTTGAAGTAGACTCTTATCATCCTCTAGACGAGTTAACAGATAGGCATGATTGGTCAGAATTACCCGGCTGGTTTTCACTTTTTCCTGGCCGAGGCGCCAAAAATCTTCCTGATAAAAAAGTGAACGCTTCGACAATTGGCCATCGTGGCAAATGTCAGCTACAAAATGAAGATGACGATAGAGTTGGCCAATTTCACTGAATTCTCCCGTTTCCGTCATGGTCAGCCAAACCAACAGTTGCATTTTAAAGCGTCGAATCATCCCATTATCTGACTCACTCTGTAAGGCCTCATAAAATTTATCGAGTTGGATGTAATCCTTGGGACTTTTCAGACTATGAAAGGGAATTTGGAAAAGATCTTGGATGGTCTTTCCTTCCTTCTTCATAATTTGATCCTGAAGAATTTTAGTGGGAACACTGACAAGAATGCGCTTGGAGGTTTTCGCCAAAAGCGTTAATAGATAAGCGTAGGTCTTCCCAATACCAGTTGGCGCTTCAATAAAACTCGGAAGTGGTTGTTGCAAACTATTCTCGATATAGGCAACAAATTCTCTTTGCTCCGGATAAGCCTCCATTCCCAACAGCTGCATATTGAGTTCAAACTGTTCAGACAAATGACGACTTTCTAAAAACTGCTGTTGCTTTCGCAGATAGAGACCATGAACTTCTACTAAATGAGCTGGTAAAAAAAGGCTACTGTCTTCAAGCGCATCTTCTATTAAGAGTCGTGATTCATAAATCAAACAATCTGCCATCGAAAGAAGTTTTTCGATCAATCCTCTTGGTAAGCTCGCAATTTTCTCTCTCAATTTCAACAGCAGCTGGGCTGTTGCCATAGCATCCGCTAGAGCGGAGTGAGCATGGTGCAACTCAATTTCCAGTTCAGCCGCAAGCGCTCCTAAATTGTAGCGTTCTAAAGTCGGATAGAAAATTTGAGACAATTCAACCGTATCAATCCGAGGAGTCGTTAGCTCAAATCCTTCCCAAAAGAGGGCTTCTGCCAATAAATTTGCATCAAATTTGACATTATGGGCCACAAAGACGGCATCTTCTATTAATTCAAAAATTTCTTTTGCCACTTGTGCAAACTCTGGTGCTTTTTTCAAGCGAGCATCTGTCAGGCCAGTCAATTGTTTGATATGCTCATCCAATCGTTCATGGGGATTCACATCCGTCTCATAGGATTGCGTAATCCTCCCATCTTCGATGATGACAATCCCAACCTGAATGATTTTAGCATTGCTTCCAGCACTGGTCGCTTCCAGATCCACAATGGCATATTTCCGTTTCTGTCTTGTCATAATACTTAAAATTATATCACGTTTGAGCAAGCTCTGCAGATTTTTTTCTCCTTTCAGGCTGACTTCAATCCTGTTATTTTCCTCGCAATTTGATACACTATTCTAGAAAGGAGTCCTTATGAAAATCTATCGTACTGTTAATCCTATAGCTTATGAAAACACCTACTACCTTGAAAATGAACACTCCCTTATTCTTGTCGATCCAGGTAGCGACTGGGCGGCTATTCAGAAACAAATTGATCGCATAGGAAAACCGATTGTAGCAATTCTTTTAACCCATACACATTACGATCATATTATGAGTCTTGAAAAGGTTCGTCAGACCTATCATTTCCCACCTGTTTATATCCATTCAGCAGAAGCCAGTTGGTTGTCTTCTCCTGTCGATAATTTATCTGGTTTGGATCGGCATGCAGATTTAGAAGATGTTGTATGCAAGGAGGCCGACTTCCTTTATGACATTCGCTCCGATTACCAAATAGCTGATTTCCACTTTTATGTTCTGGAGACACCAGGCCACTCTGCAGGAGGGGTCTCCATCGTCTTTCCTGAGGATCACCTGGTTCTATCTGGTGATGCCCTTTTTCGCGAAACCATTGGACGGACCGATCTTCCGACAGGGAACGCGGCACAGTTGCTTAGCAGTATCAGAGAAGAGCTCTTTACCCTTCCATCTTCCTACACTGTCTATCCCGGTCATGGCCCTGAAACTTCTATTGGTCACGAGAAGATGTTCAATCCCTTCTTTAGACAATCCTAAAGAATCCTTATCATCCTTCCTGTCCTCATAAAAGTAGACAAAAAAAGCAAGTGCGAACTTGCTTTTTTATTATATCTTAAGAAAACGTCTCATGGAGATTGAAGAACCAATCGCTCCAATCAAAATTCCTAATCCAAAGAGGCCACCGACCATGATCGGTACCAAGAGATGAGGACTATAGAGATACAAGTTTTGGTCTGCCAAGTTATTGTTCATAGATGTATAGACAACATTATAAACATAGAAGACCAAAGCTGAAGGAACCAAGGCTCCCAAGAGACCGATCCAAGCACCTTCTAAAAGGAATGGTGCACGAATATAGCCATTTTTTGCTCCTACCAGTCGCATAATCTTAATCTCACGACTACGTGAAATGATGGTAATCCGAATGGTATTTGAAATCAAGAAGACTGCGATGAAGATCAATAAAGCTACACCAATCAAGCCCCAGTTTCTGATGAAGGTTCCAAGGGCGAACAAGCGTTGGGTATCGACTCCACCATCTTTAACCTCAGAAACTCCTTCAATTTTTTTGGCATCAGCCGAAACTTGCTTTACATATTTAGGAGCTGTTGTCTCTACATAATAAGCATCATAGAGAGGATTGGCATCTCCATCAAAAATCTTCCAGTTGTTCCCAGCCGTTTTGATCAGTTTATCATACTGCTCTTCCTTGCTGGAAAAATCAACCTTGTCAACATGTTTCATGGCTGTCAGAGCATCGTAGACCTTATGGTAGTTTTCATTGGTCACGGTTTGACCGTCTTTTTCAATCTGCTCGCTCTGATCTTGAATATCCTTGCGCATGTATACTACAACCCGCACACTGTTTTGAATATCATCTGAAAGCTTGATAGTATTGGCAATAACTGAGGCGAAAATAGCAACCAAGCTAAGGGTAATCATAACCGAGCTGACCGCTGCAATCGTCATCCAACCATTTCGTTTCAAGCTTTTAAGCGATTCGATTAAGTGTCGGAAAAATCTTCTAATCATCGTATCCGTACTCTCCTTCCGCTTCATCACGCACTACACGACCATTTTCAATCGCGATGACACGGTGACGTAAAGTATTTACAATCTGGCTATTGTGGGTCGCCATCAATACTGTGGTCCCTTGCAGGTTAATCCGCTCCAAAAGATTCATGATTTCCCATGAATTATCTGGGTCCAAGTTACCCGTTGGCTCATCCGCAATCAAGACTTTCGGATTGTTGACGATCGCACGAGCAATCGCAATCCGTTGTTGCTCTCCCCCTGACAATTCATTCGGGAATGAGCGGACCTTGTGTTTCAATCCGACAAGATCCAAAACTTCCATAACACGCTTTTTAATATTGCGACGGCGCTCACCGATAACTTGCATAGCGTAGGCAATATTTTCATAAACGGTTTTCTTTGGAAGCAATTTATAATCTTGGAAGACCACTCCTACATTGCGTCGCAACATAGGAATATCGCGTTTTTTGATTTTATCCAAATCAAAATCAGCTACTTTCAAACTTCCTTTATCGTGTTTGACTTCACGGTATAAAAGTCGAATAAAGGTCGACTTCCCTGCACCAGAAGGTCCTACGATGTAGGCAAATTCTCCTGGTTCAATTTGGACAGAGACCCCGCGAAGGGCCGTTGTCCCGTTGTCATACTTTTTGACAACATCTTTCATTTCAATCATTGACATGTAATGAAATTCCTTTCATTCTTTTCTGGTTGATTCCCTCGAGGTTATTGGAGACGCCATTTAAGGTAGGCATCGATAAAGCCATCGATATCTCCATCCATCACCTTGTCCACCTGCGCTACTTCGTAGTTGGTCCGGTGATCCTTAACCATGGTATAAGGGGTAAAAACATAGGAGCGGATTTGACTTCCCCAGGTGATTTCTTTTTTATCCCCTTTTAGAGAATCTACTTCTGCTGCTTTTTTCTCTTGCTCTAATTGGTAGAGTTTAGCTTGCAACATCTTCATCGCACGATCACGGTTCCCGTATTGGGTCCGATCCACGGTGGATGCCACTACAATCCCTGTCGGAATGTGGGTCAAGCGCACCCCTGTAGAAACCTTGTTGACGTTTTGTCCACCAGCTCCTCCAGAGCGGAAGGTGTCCATCTTGATATCATCATCACGAACTTCGACTTCAATGGTATCGTCTAATTCGGGCATGACCTCAACAGATGTAAAGGAGGTATGACGACGTTTAGCGGAGTCAAATGGAGAGATTCGAACCAAACGGTGTACCCCCATTTCAGATTTCAGAAGACCGTATGCATGTGGCCCTTCAAAGGATAGGGTTACAGACTTGATTCCAGCCTCATCTCCAGCCTGATAGTCCAAGACTTCAACCTTGAAGCCATGAGCATTCCCAAAACGAGTATACATCCGAAGAAGCATGTCGCCCCAGTCCTGAGCTTCTGTTCCTCCTGAACCTGGGTGGATTTCTAGGATGGCATTATTATTGTCATAGGGTTCAGACAATAGCAAGGTCATCTCATAGCTGGTCATACGTTTATCCAGCTCCTCCAACTTCTCGATCAATTCTTCCTTGACCGAATCGTCTTCTGCCAAAAAGTCCAGTAAGATTTCTGACTCATCAAAGAGATCCACCATTTGATGGAAATTTTCATAGGTCTGCTTGAGTTCATTTAATTCTTGAGATGTCTTTTGCGCAGCAATGTTATCATCCCAAAAATCAGGTTCTGTCATTTTATTTTCTAAAATGGCAATTTCTTCTTCCAATGCCTCTAAGTCAAAGAGACCCCCTGAAAGAAGCTAATTTTTCACGATTTGCGTCAATTTTTTGACGAATTTCTGAAATGTCCATAAGTACCTCTTTCTATGTATCTAGTCTATTATATCATAACCTTCACTATTTGCCCACCTTCCAATATTGGATCTACTGGTTGACCACTGCCAAGCCAGCTGATTTTCAGCATTTTTTCTATTCATTTGTAACCTAATTGTTAGAAAAAAAGATCCTCTTATGCTAGACTGGTAGCATGACAACAGTAGCTTTTATGTCCGATTTACATATTGATTCAAACAACTTCGGCAAAGAAGAATTAGAGACCCTGATCACTCTTTTCAAGGACAAAAAAATTCAACATCTCCATATTGCAGGAGATATTGCCAATGGCTTTGAAAAGACCCCACAGGAATTTTTAGACCAACTTCAATGTCACCTTCCAATGACCTTCAGCTTGGGAAATCATGATATGCTGGGCCTATCAGAAGAAGCCATAAGACCTTTTGAATTTCAAAAGATTCCCTTCTCCAATCATACGCTTCTTGCTTTTTCGGGCTGGTATGACTACAGCTTTGTTCCTACCGTCTCTCCCCAAAAACATCTCCAAACCAAGAATCTATTTTGGTTTGACAGACGCCTCCAACGAATGGGATCCGATCCAGCCATTACCCAACGTCTGTTGCAAGAGCTGGAACAAGAGCTCATGCGTATAGATCAACCCTTGATTATTGCTATGCACTTTGTGCCTCATAGTCAATTTCTCCTGCGCTACCCTTATTTTGAACGCTTCAATGCTTTTCTAGGGAGCCAAGCCTTTCATGAGCTTTTTCGGCAATTCCCTGTCAAAGATGTCATATTTGGACACAGCCACCACCGAATTTCAGATAGGACAATCGACACCATCACCTATCATGCCAGACCTTTAGGCTATGTCCGAGAATGGGAGCTTTGCAAACAATTTTTCGAAGCTTTTCCTGAATATGATTTTCCAAAACGATACGATCCCTACAAACGCTATCGCAGAATCAAAGACCTCCCCGAATTTAAAGCATACAAGAAAAAACAGCTCGCTCATGAATTTTCTCAAGCCATGACCATCCTTGAACTATAAAAAAATTGGTCCCTTCGGAACCAATTTAGAATGTAGACAAACTATTTTAAAGTAAAATAAGTTAAGCGATTCTGCAAAAAAATAAATAAGTTCCAATTTTTAAATCGATCGAGAAAATACCGAAACTTTCCGCTGTGAGAAAAGTGCCTGAAACAATAACATTTCAGGCACTCGGAATTATTGAGACCCTAGGCTCAATAATTAGTCATGGAACTTCGAAGAAGTTCGCTGACATCCGTACTCACCTAAGGAAAGTTTTTTATATGACTTTGTTTTCAATCTGAATTGGTTCCTTCGGAACCAATTTTTTATTACTCTTCTGTATCCAAGAGATTTTTTGCAACGATTGCAGCCAGAACACCACCGACAATTGGAGCCAAGATAAAGATCCAAATTTGTTGAAGGGCTGCACCACCAACAAAGAGGGCAGGTGCCAAGCTACGAGCTGGGTTAACAGAAAGTCCAGTAATGTTCAAACCAACAAGAATAATCAAAGTCAAGCTCAAACCGATCACAAGACCAGCGATCTTGCCATTACCTTTGGTAGCTGATGTCACTGTCATGATGACCAAAATAAAGATAAAGGAAGCAATTACTTCAAACAAGAATCCGCCAAATGGAGTCACACCCTTCGCTAGGGCGTTTTCACCAAGACTAGCTGTTGACATACCTGAATTTGACAAGAGGAAGAGAACTGTTGCAGATGCGAGAACCGCCCCCACTACTTGAGCTGCAATATAATTAACCAAGTCCTTTGAAGACAAGCGTTTGTTCACAAACATGGCAATCGAAACAGCCGGGTTCAAGTGGGCACCAGAAACAGTCCCAATTGAGTAAGCTGCTGCAACAATGGATAAACCGAATGCCAAGGCAATTCCTAAATGTCCCAGACCTTCTGTCCCATTTCCAAAAACAACTGCGCCAGTCCCGATAAAGACAAGCATAAATGTGCCGATTACTTCAGCAAAAAACTTTTTCATAACTAAGTTTCCTTTCTTCAAACTGTTGACTAGTTTATCAAAAATCTACACGTACCTCAAGAAATATGCCCAGTCCATTTTGCCCGCAAAAAAAGCCATCCGGAGATGACTTCTTTTATATTTAAATGGCGTTTTTATCTTTTCCAAGTGCACGTTGAACGGCTTTAACAATCTCAACAAGAACAACAATCAAGAGCGAACCAATCATAACAGCTAACCATTGTGTCAAGCTTAAATGAGACACATGGAAGAGTTTGTTAAATCCAGGGATAATGATGGTCGCCATCAAGAGAACAAAGGCAACTGGAATCGACCAGTTAAAGGTCTTGTTCTTGAAGAGTCCCACTTTAAAGATGGATTGGTAAACCGATTTAACGTTAAAGGCATGGAGCAATTGGATCAAACCAAGAGTTGCAAAGGCCATGGTCAAAGCATCTGCATGGATTTCGGCACGAGTCGCATGTTCTGGAGAGAGTAAGGCCCAGCCATAAACACCAAGAACTAGCATGGTTTGGAAGATTCCTTGATAAAGAATGGCTCCAAAGACCCCACCGTCAAAGAAGTTAGATTTACGTCCACGAGGTTTGTGGGTCATGACACCGGGCTCAGCTGGTTCCACACCAAGAGCGATGGCTGGAAGAGTATCGGTTACCAAATTGATCCAGAGAAGATGCACTGGTTGCAACACATCCCAACCAAACAAGGTTGCAAAGAAGATAGTGAAGACCTCAGCCATATTAGCAGACAAGAGATATTGGATGGATTTTTGGATATTTGAGAAGACCTTACGTCCTTCTTCAACCGCTACGATAATAGTTGCAAAGTTATCATCGGCAAGGACCATATCAGATGCTCCTTTAGAAACTTCTGTACCTGTAATCCCCATACCGATACCGATGTCAGCTGTCTTAAGTGAAGGTGCATCGTTGACCCCATCACCCGTCATAGCGACAACCTTACCTTCATTTTGCCAAGCTTTAACGATGCGAACCTTGTGCTCAGGTGATACACGTGCGTATACAGAGTATTGCTTGAAGACTTTTTGGAATTCTTCATCAGTGAGTTCATTCAATTCAGCACCAGTGAAGACATGGTCTTCTGTATCATTTGGATCGATGATTCCGAGACGTTTGGCAATAGCTTCAGCTGTATCTTGGTGGTCACCCGTAATCATGATTGGGCGGATACCTGCTTCTTTAGCGACACGTACAGCTTCTGCAGCTTCTGGGCGCTCAGGGTCAATCATGCCGACCAAACCAGAGAAAATGAGATCAGACTCAACGATTTCAGATTCCAAGGTTGGAATTTCATGGCTTGTCTTATAAGCCATCATCAAGACACGAAGGGCTTGTTTAGCCAAGTCTTTGTTGGTTGCAAGGATAGCATTTTTATCCTCTTCTGTGATTGGACGAACTTCCCCATTGACTTCAATACGAGTCACGCGCTTGAGCAATTGATCAGGAGCACCCTTGACAGCGATAAAGTAAGAACCGTCTGCTTCCTTATGAATGGTAGACATGAGTTTACGGTCTGAGTCAAATGGCAATTCAGCCACACGTGGCTCATCCTTCAAGACTTCACGAACATCAAAGTTGTGGTCCAAACCAAACTGTACAAGAGCTGTCTCCGTTGGATCCCCAATCAGCTTGCCAGATGGGTCCACCTTAGTGTCATTGGCAAAGTTCATGATACGTAGCGTATTGTTGTTAGCAGCAATTTCAGATGCCGAGCTTTGCAATTGACCGTTGGTATAAACTTTTTCAACCGTCATTTGGTTCATGGTCAAAGTACCTGTTTTATCAGATGCAATGATTTCTGTTGAACCAAGCGTTTCAACCGCTGGCAATTTACGGACAATCGAATTACGTTTTGCAAGGGTTGTAGTTCCCAAAGATAGAACGATGGTTACAATGGCAGGGAGACCTTCTGGAATAGCTGCAACCGCAAGGGCAACCGCCACCATCAAGCCTTCTAATGGGTGTTCGCCACGAACAAAGACACCAACCAAGAAGGTAATCACTGCAATCACAATGATTAAGTAAGTCAAGGCCTTAGATAATTGTTCCAAGCTTTGCTTCAACGGTGTCTCTGTCTCGTCGGCATTAGCCAACATATCTGCAATCTTACCAACTTCTGTGTACATACCAGTGTTTGTCACGACACCAATACCACGACCGTAAGTTACGTTTGAGTTTTGGTAACCCATATTAACTCGGTCCCCAATACCAGCATCTGCTTCTACCATTTGAGTAATATCCTTTTCAACCGGTACAGACTCACCAGTAAGAGCAGCTTCTTCGATTTTAAGAGACGCCGCTTCAAGCAAACGCATATCGGCAGGCACCACATCTCCAGCTTCAAGCAAGACGATGTCCCCAGGCACCAATTCTTTTGAGTCAATCTCAATAACATGACCATCACGACGAACACGAGCCATCGGGCTAGACATATTTTTCAGAGCTTCAATGGCTGCTTCTGCTTGCCCTTCTTGGTAAACCCCAAAGGCAGCATTCAAGACTACAACAGCCAAGATGATAATGGCATCCGTTAGACCGTCCATTCCTTCTGTAATCACAGAAAGTGCCGCTGCCGCAAGCAAGATGATAATCATCAAATCCTTAAATTGATCAAGGAATTTAGCTAGTAGGCCACGTTTCTCTCCCTCTTCCAACTCATTACGACCATAAGTCGCTAAGCGTTCTTGAGCTTGAGCAGTTGACAAGCCTTCAATTGAAGAGTCCAATTCCTTTAGAACTTCTTCTTTACTCTGTGTATAAAACAAAGCTTTATTTTGTTCTTTTGACAAAATAATTTCCTCCTTATAGCTTTCTACTAGGTCTCTTTTGCACAAAAAAGAGACCTGTTTGAAAAAACAAGTCTCGCCGTTTAATATAGTGCCGGAAATAATTTCGTAATGACGACACTATCGCGGAAAACCGCCAGCTACTCCCTTGAGTGGTTTTATTATACCATTTTTATAGAATAAAGCAAGCGGGATCTCTAATAATTTAATGAGGATTATTCTTCCCATTCCACCAGTAATTGATAATCGGCAAATTCCTGTTCTCCATCGAGAGTTAACAAGCGATAAGAGACTTGCAAATGACCTGCTTCTAATTGAAAGAGGTCTGTTGTAATCAAAAACTGCTGAATGCCCATCGGAGTTGGGATGATTGCCCCACCATCTTCATTTTTGTAGAAACGCATGATGGATTTAGGACTTGAGAATCGTGTCATGACCAATTCATCATTGGAAAATTTCAAAGCAACCTTTTCATCTTCTTCATTGGTATACAAGAGATATTGAAAACCTGCTTTTTCCTTCCATTCACCTTGATAGTACTGATCAACGATTTCCATTTCTTCTCCAAATCGAATGGTATTTTGAATGCGAATCTGCATCTTTGTCTCCTTCTCTTCTTTTCTTGCCTTACTATTCTATCAAATTTTACGCATTTTGACTGCCCCTATTAGCCTCTAGATCGCAAAATAGGCTTTTTTTTGCTATAATAGACCCATGAATGAAAAAGTCTTTCGCGATCCCGTACATGATTACGTTCATGTGGATCATCCCATCATTTATCAATTAATTAATAGTAAAGAATTTCAACGACTACGCCGCATCAAACAACTGGGGACATCTGGTTTTACCTTCCACGGTGGGGAGCATAGTCGTTTTTCTCACTGTCTTGGCGCCTATGAAATTTCAAGACGCATCCTGTCCATTTTTGAGGAAAAGTATGCAGAGCAATGGAATTCTGATGAAAACTTACTGACCATGACAGCCGCTCTTCTTCATGACATTGGACATGGTGCCTATTCCCATACCTTCGAAGGACTCTTTGGGACCGATCATGAAAAAATGACCCAGCTGATCATCACCAGTCCAGAGACGGAGGTCAATCAAATCCTCTTACAGGTAGCACCTGATTTCCCAAATCGTGTAGCCAGCGTCATTGATCATACCTATCCCAATAAACAAGTGGTACAATTGATTTCTAGTCAAATTGATGTGGACCGAATGGATTATTTACTGCGGGATGCCTACTTTACGGGTGCTTCCTATGGAAAATTTGACTTGACCCGTATTTTGCGCGTAATTCGACCGATTGAAAATGGCATTGCCTTCCAACAAAATGGCATGCACGCTGTCGAGGATTACGTGGTCAGCCGTTACCAAATGTATATGCAGGTCTACTTCCACCCGGCTACTCGTGCCATGGAAGTCCTCCTTCAAAATCTACTCAAGCGTGCTAGAACCATTTATCCAGATCAGAAAGAGTATTTTCAATTGACTTCACCTCGCTTGATTCCATTTTTTGAAGAAGAAGTAACTATCCAAGACTACCTAAATCTAGATGACGGTGTGATGAATACCTATTTCCAAGTCTGGATGGATAGTCCGGATACCATCTTGTCTGATCTTGCTCAGCGCTATATTAATCGGAAAGTCTTTAAATCGATTCTATTTACAGAAGATAAGCGAAAAGACTTAGCAATCCTTGAAAAACTGATTAAAGAGGTTGGGTTTAATCCAACCTACTACACAGCAATTCATCAAAATTTCGACCTGCCCTACGATATTTATCGACCTGAGCTTGAAAAACCGCGTACCCAGATCGAAATGATCCGAAAAGATGGAAGTCTCGCTGAATTGTCTCAGTTGTCTCCACTCGTCGCTGCTTTAGCAGGAACTCGCTATGGGGACAACCGCTTCTATTTCCCAAAAGAAATGCTGGAGGTTAATGGACTTTTCAGTAAGCAAGTAGAGGAATTCACTTCCTATATCTCCAATGATTATTTTATAGGAGAGACGGATGTCCATTAAATTAGTTGCGATCGATATCGACGGTACACTTCTCAATTCAAAAAAAGAGATCACACCTTCTGTATTTGAAGCCATTCAAGACGCTAAAGCCGCAGGCGTTAAAATCGTGATCACAACCGGTCGTCCTATCGCAGGGGTCTCAAAACTTTTAAAAGAACTCCATTTGATGGATCCTGGAGACTATGTCATTACCTTTAATGGCGGTCTGGTGCAAGAAACTGCTACTGGAAAAGAACTCATCAAAGACCTTTTACATTATGAGGACTATCTCGATATCGAGGCTCTCGCAAACAAACTTCAGATTCACTCCCATGCTATTACTAAAGACGGCATCTATACCAGCAATCGAGATATCGGACGCTACACCATTCATGAATCTCAACTGGTCAATATGCCCCTTTATTACCGGACGCCTGAAGAAGTTCGTGAGAAAGAATTTGTCAAGGCCATGTATATCGATGAACCAGACATTCTGGATGCTGCGATTGCAAAAATCCCTAAAGAATTCAAGGACCGCTTCACTATGGTCAAATCAGCTCCTTTTTATTTAGAAATTCTAGGGAAAACAACCAATAAGGGAGCAGCTGTTCTTCATCTAGCTGAACGACTTGGAATCCAGCAAGAAGAAACCATGGCTATCGGAGATGAGGAAAATGACCGCTCCATGTTAGAAGTCGTGGGACATGCTGTCGTTATGGAAAATGGCAATCCAGCTCTTAAAAAAATTGCTACAACTATCACCAAATCAAATGATGAATCTGGCGTTGCATACGCCATTAGAAAGTGGGTATTATAAGAAATGTACCATTACCAGCTAGGAATTTCTGCTAGTGAGCATGATGACTTTGTTATTCAGAGTGACCAAACCAATCTCTTACAAAGCAGCTCATGGGCAAAAATTAAAGATAATTGGGGAAATGAACGGGTTGGTTTTTATCAAGAAGACCAATTAGTCGCTGTTGCAAGCATCTTGATTCAACCCCTGCCACTTGGCTTTTCCATGCTTTACATTCCTCGAGGCCCAATCATGGATTACCAAAACAAAGAGCTAGTTTCATATGTGATCCAGTCCCTTAAAAAGATAGCCAAACAATACAAGGCCTTGTTTGTGAAATTTGATCCAAGTCTTTTCTTGAGTAAACACTTGATTGGACAAGAAAAGACGGAAGCTCCTGCTGTGCAAGCGGTAATCGATACCTTAACAAAAGAAGGAATTGAATGGACTGGCCAAACCAGTGATATGGCAGAAAATATCCAACCACGCTTTCAAGCGAATATCCACAAAGAGTTTTTCACTGAGCAAGATCTTTCAAAATCTACTCGACAAGCCATCCGAACTGCTCGGAACAAAGGGATCCAGGTCCAATTTGGCGGGACTGAATTGTTAGGGGACTTTGCTTCTCTCATGAAAAAGACTGAAGCTCGTAAAAGCATTCATTTACGTGGAAAAGACTACTACGAAAAACTACTCACAACCTACCAAGGACAATCCTACATTACTTTGTCTACGCTTGATCTCGCAGAGCGAAAAACCTCCCTTACAAAAGATCTTGAAAAAAACAAGGCTGAAGCTGAAAAATTCACAGAAAAAACAAAGCCTGGCAAGGTTGAGAACAACCAAAAAGAAAAAGAGCGTATAGAGGAAGAACTGCAATTTCTTGAGCAGCATCTCCAAGCAGGTAGACAGATTGTTCCTTTATCTGGTACCTTAACCCTTGAATTCGGTGGGACGTCTGAAAATGTTTATGCAGGGATGGATGAAGAATTCCGCCGTTACCAACCTGCCATCCTCACCTGGTATGAAACTGCCCAACACGCTTTTGATCGTGCTGCTTCTTGGCAAAATATGGGGGGCATTGAAAATTCACTCGATGGTGGTCTCTATCATTTCAAATCAAAATTTAATCCTGTCATTGAAGAATTTGTTGGGGAATTCAACCTCCCAACCAGTCCACTCTATCCACTTGTAAACAAAGTCTACAAGATCCGGAAAAAATTAAGGAGTAAATAAGTTACATGACTCTTACGACAATTTCAAAAGAAGAATTTACCTCATTTGCAAATACTGTCTCCCATCGCTCTTTTATCCAGTCTGCTGAAATGGCAGATCTGCTTGAAAAGCGAGGAAACACGGTCCAATTTATCGCTTGGAAACAAGAAGATCAAGTCCAAGTGGCAGCGATCTTGTACAGTCTTCCTATGACAGGAGGTCTCCACATGGAAATCAATTCTGGCCCCCTTTACCAAGAGGAAGCTATGCTAGAACCTTTCTATGCAACCTTAAAAGACTATGCGAAAGAAAATGGGGCTATTGAACTCGTTATTAAGCCCTATGATACCTATCAAACTTTTGACAGTGACGGCAATCCAACCAGTGAAGAGCAAACCCATTTCATGGATACCCTAAAAAAATTGGGCTATCAGCATGATGGTTTAACAACAGGTTATCCAGGTGGAGAAGGTGATTGGCATTATGTGAAAGATATGGAGGGTATCACCGAAAAAAATCTTCTCAAGGGCTTCAGTAAAAAAGGAAAGCCACTTGTCAAAAAAGCCAAATCTTTCGGTATTGAACTGAAACGATTAAACCGAGATGAACTGCAACTCTTTAAGGATATTACTTCCTCTACCAGTGACCGTCGCGACTATCAGGATAAAACCTTGGATTATTACCAAACTTTCTATGACAGTTTTGGCGACAATGCAGATTTCATGATCGCAACACTGAACTTCCACCATTACTACACGAATCTTGAAAAAGACCAAGGAAAACTAGCACAGAAGATTGAGAAATTACAGAAGGATCTTGAAGTCAACCCCAATTCAGAAAAAAAACAAAATCAACTTCGTGAATTCTCTAGCCAGTTTGATACCTTTGAGGTGAGAAAGAAGGACGCGAAAGAATATATTGAAAAATATGGAGATCAAGACGTCATTCTTGCAGGTAGCCTCTTCGTCTATATGCCACAAGAATCCACCTATTTATTCAGTGGCTCTTATACAGAATTTAATAAGTTCTATGCTCCTGCTGTTCTCCAAGAATATATGATGCTTGAAACCATCAAACGTGGTATCCCAAGATATAACTTCCTAGGTATTCAAGGAATCTTTGACGGGTCAGACGGTGTGCTTCGTTTCAAACAAAACTTCAACGGCTACATCGTCCGTAAGATGGGGACCTTCCGTTATTACCCAAGTCCTCTGAAATACAAAATGATTTCTCTCATTAAGAAACTATTAGGACGTTCCTAACTCAAAAGACCAGCTTTGAAGCTGGTCTTTTCTACTATAAAAAAGACGAGAAACCTCTCGCCTTTTATATGTCATTATTTAACGAAGTCAAGCAATGCCAAGAAGCTTTCAGCTTCAAGTGATGCACCACCTACAAGAGCTCCGTCAACGTCTGGACAAGCCATGTATTCAGCAACATTTTCAGGTTTAACTGAACCACCGTATTGAACACGTACTTTGTCAGCCACTTCTTGACCAAAGTCAGCAGCTACAACGTCACGAACAACTTTACACATTTTTTGTGCATCGTCTTGTGAAGCAGATTTACCAGTACCGATAGCCCAGATTGGTTCGTAGGCGATTACTGTTGAAGCTACTTGTTCTGCAGTCAATCCAGCAAGAGCAGCTGAAACTTGAGCACCTACGAATTCTGCTGCTTTACCAGCTTCGTAAGTTTCAAGAGACTCACCACAACAGATGATTGGAAGCATACCGTTCGCAAAGATTGCTTTTGCTTTTTTGTTGATGTCTTCATCAGTTTCGTGGAAGTAGTCACGACGTTCTGAGTGACCGATAACAACGTAGTCAGTACCGATTTCTTTCAAAACTTGTGGGCTAGTTTCACCAGTGAAGGCACCAGCATTTTCAAAGTAAGTGTTTTGTGCAGCAACTTTAAGGTTTGAACCTTTAGCAGCAGCAAGTACAGCTGTCAAGTCAACTGCAGGAGCTGCGATGCCAGCTTCAACAAGATCAGCTGAAGGAAGTTTTGATGCTACAGCTTCAACGAATGCTTTTGCTTCTTCTGGATTTTTGTTCATTTTCCAGTTACCAGCGATAAATGGTTTACGTGACATTTCACATACCTCTTTTTTCTAATTTTATACTATCTATTTTACCATAAATTTCGTCATAATGAAAGGTTGCACAAGCTCATTTTACTTTTTACCAAAATAAAAACCCCGTCTTCACGGGGTTTTCTGTCTGTCTATATAATTGTTAATCTGGGAACTAGATCGAATTAAGCTTCGATTTCAGTAACCATACCTGAACCAACAGTACGTCCACCTTCACGGATTGAGAATGTAGTACCTTGTTCAACGGCGATTGGGTGGATCAACTCAACGTCGATAGTCACGTTATCACCAGGCATTACCATTTCAGTTCCTGCTGGAAGTTCGATAGATCCAGTCACGTCAGTTGTACGGAAGTAGAACTGTGGACGGTAGTTGTTGAAGAATGGAGTATGACGTCCACCTTCTTCTTTAGTAAGGATGTAAACTTCACCTTTGAATTTAGTGTGTGGGTTGATTGAACCTGGTTTAGCGATAACTTGTCCACGTTCGATTTCATCACGTTGGATACCACGAAGAAGCACACCAACGTTATCCCCTGCAAGACCTTCGTCAAGTTGTTTACGGAACATTTCAACACCAGTAACAACTGCTTTTTGGATTTTTTCTTTGATACCAACGATTTCGATTTCGTCGTTGACACGAACAACACCACGGTCGATACGACCTGAAGCAACTGTACCACGTCCAGTGATTGAGAATACGTCTTCGACTGGAAGAAGCAATGGTTTGTCGGTATCGCGTTCTGGTTCTGGGATGTACTCATCAACAGTATCCATCAATTCCATGATGATGTCTTCATATTTAGAGTCACCTTCAAGAGCTTTAAGAGCTGAACCTTGGATAACTGGAAGGTCATCACCTGGGAAATCGTATTCTGAAAGAAGGTCACGGATTTCCATTTCAACCAATTCAAGCAATTCTTCATCGTCAACCAAGTCAACTTTGTTCATGAAGACGATCAAGTGTTTAACACCAACCTGACGTGAAAGAAGGATGTGTTCACGTGTTTGTGGCATTGGTCCATCAGTTGAAGCTACTACAAGGATAGCTCCGTCCATTTGAGCGGCACCAGTGATCATGTTTTTAACATAGTCCGCGTGTCCTGGAGCGTCGATGTGAGCGTAGTGACGTTTAGCAGTTTCGTACTCAACGTGTGCAGTGTTGATAGTGATACCGCGTTCGCGTTCTTCTGGAGCAGCATCGATAGACGCATAGTCTTTTGGTTGGTTAACTGATGAAGGCAAGCGACGTGCCAAAACAGTTGTGATTGCTGCAGTTAGGGTAGTTTTACCGTGGTCAACGTGTCCGATTGTACCGATGTTAACGTGCGGTTTACTACGATCGTATTTTTCTTTTGCCATTTGAGTAAAAGCCTCCAATAAAATATATTTTATAGATAGACAGTAGGCAATACAGTCTAACTTTCCTTACTATTCTATCGAATTTTAGATGAAATTGCAAGCCTTTTACCTATATTTTCTTAATTATTCCTCTTCTTTTCTTTTATTTTGTCCTCTTGCTGAAAGATCCTGTTCTAGCTTTGAAAATTCTCATTTAAAATCGTCTACTCAAGCTCATTAAGCATCTTCTATCTCTTTGTTTCAGAGCAGAAAAAATCGGAACAGACGTTCCGATTTTTTTAACCTGAATTACGTAATCCTGTTGCCACCCCGTTGATGGTGATATGGATTAGCTTGTCTTGATCAGCTGATAATTGGCCGGTCCGTTGACGTCGAATCAATTCTAACTGAATATAGTTCAAGACGTTAAAGTACGGCATCCGATAATCCAAACTTTCTTTCAAATAAGGGTTTTCAGCGAGCAACTCGTCTTGTTCTTCAATCATCAAGATGATGTCCTTCGTCAATTGCCATTCATGTAAGATGATCTGATAGATATTGCGGACTTCTTCTTCCTCACACAATTGCGCGTACTCAAAAGCAATGTCCATGTTGGCTTTGGATAAGACCATGTCCACATTTGACAAGAGAGATTGGAAGAAAGGCCAGTTTTTATACATGTACCGAAGGGTTTCGATATTCTCAGGATCCTCATCGATAAATTCCTTAAAGCTAGAACCTACTCCGTACCAACCAGGGAACATCACCCGACTTTGTGACCATGAGAAGACCCATGGGATAGCACGCAAACCACCGATTTCAGTAATGGTCTTACGAGCAGCAGGACGTGAACCAATATTAAAGCTTGAAATTGCTTTGATCGGACTTGATTCAAAGAAGTAATCATAGAAGTGCTCATTTCCAAAGACCAAATCACGATAGATATCGTAACTGCGATTCACGACTTTATCCATGACTTCCCCGAAACGATCAAACATAGAGAATGGACTCTTTTGTTCGGCAATCATTCGGTTAATGGTTGCCGAAACCAGCATCTCAAGGTTGTAGTAGGCAGCATCTTTATTTCCATATTTATTGCCGATTACTTCCCCTTGCTCGGTTAAGCGGATACGGTCATTAATGGATTTCAATGGTTGAGAAGTGATGGCTTCATAAGTAGGACCTCCACCACGGCCAACAGTACCACCACGACCATGGAAGAAGGTAATCTTCACTCCAAACTCATCTCCGATAGCGGTCAATTGTTGTTGGGCTTTAAAGAGGGTCCAACAAGAAGACAAGTATCCACCATCTTTGTTGGAATCAGAGTAACCTAACATAATCTCTTGGTAGTTGTTCTTAGAAGCAATCCAACGTTTGGCAATTGGAAGAGACAAGTAACTTCTCATGGTTTCTTCTGAATGATCCAAATCTTCGATCGTTTCAAACAACGGTACGATTTGAACGCGAGCTTTTTCCGTATCGACTAAGCCCACTTCTTTCAACATCACAGCCAATTCCAACATATCTGACACACTTGTTGCATGAGAAATGATGTTTTGACGAATGACTTCTTCTCCTAAACGATCCTTCAATTCACGGGCCGTTTGGAAAATCGCCAATTCTTTTTCAAGCAGTTCAGATTTTTCAGCATGGGTTGCTGATAAAATACGTGGGTCTTCTAAAAGTTCTTTCAAGAGAACTTGACACTTTTCATCCTCTGATAAATCAGAATAGTGGTCATTAATCCCTGATGATTTCAGTAATTCTGCCACACAGGCTTCATGTACACTCGAATCCTGGCGCATATCAATAGAGGCGAGATAGAATCCAAAAACATCGATGGCTTCTAGAAGTTCTGCAAACTCACCAGAAATTAAATACTCTGATTTGTTTTCTAACAAGGAATCTTTGATCTTTTCAAGGTCTTCTTTAAATTCTTGAGCTGATGCATAAGCTGGAGACTCTTTCTCAGAAATTTTCTTTAGAGCCCCAGAAATACGATTGCCGATATAATCAGAAACTGGCCCTTGTTGATGAGCATTTGTTCCTAATAACCTCTCGACAGCATAACGATCTTCTCTAGTTTCCCCAACCATCGTCCATTCTTTTAAATTGACCAAGGTTTGAATCAATTTTGACTGGATATAGTGGAAAGCCCGACGGTAAGGTTCTTTTTCACGAAAGACAGATGTATCACTTGATAGGGCTGCCATTTCAGCTACTGCTTCACTTGTTTTAGAAAGACTCGTTGAAAGCGAGAAATGACGGTATAATTTAGAAATCTTTTCGATGTAATAGTTCAAAATGACTTCACTCTGAATAGTTGCTGAACGCTTTAAGGTCTCAGCTGTTACAAACGGATTCCCGTCCCGGTCTCCCCCAATCCACATGCCCATTGTGATCGGACGTGGTTGTTCAAGCTCTAATCCATGCTCTTTTGCCAAGCGTTTGTATTCCAACATAAGATTTGGAACAGCTTGTAAGAAAGAGCTATTGTAATATTCCATGACATTGGTGATCTCATTAGTAACCTTCAATTTTTTGTCACGAATCATATCCGTTTGCATCATGATTTCAATATTACAACGAAGGTTGTTATACCACTTATCCTCATTCATTAAACCCGCTTTAACATCCCGGTGCTGACGAAGAAGAGCATGAATATGATTGGTTAGATCCAGCATGGTTTTTCTTTGCACTTGAGTTGGATGGGCTGTTAAAACAGGTACAATATTGAGGTTTTCAAGAATTTCCTGTGCATCTTCATTTTTTGCAACTTCCTTGATCGTTGAAGAAAGTTTTCCGAGGTATTCACCATCCACGTTATTCAAATGATTGATTTCATAGGCCAAATCGACATCTTCTGAGATGTTAATCAAGAGTGGTAAAATAGCAAAATAACGTGAAATCACTGTCATTTCTTCATTTGTCAATTGTTCCACTAGTTGATTCAACTCACGATAGTTCTGTGTTTTTGATAGATCCTTCAACTGCCTAATTTTATCAAAGGTTTCCGGACGAACCAAATTTTTCGTAATATCATCTAATAAATTAGTTAAAATTTCGGCTTCTTCTTTGATAATATCTTTATTTGTGAAGTTCTCTAATTTTTGTAAGACCATTTTTTCTCCTTTTTGAATAGCCATTCAACAATTCCCTTTTAATAATAAGGTTTGATTTTACCTTTTTCTTCAAAAACCATGCCTTCTTGTTCTATCTTGGCCCGTTTTTCACTAGCATCGATATTCAAAACGAAAGCAATCGCTATGGATAAGACCCATAAGCTATTTCCCCCTTGGGATAAGAAGGGGAAGGTCACTCCTGTAGACGGAATCAAACCAGAAATACCTCCGATGTTAATGAAGGTTTGCACTAAGATCATCCCACCAATCCCAATGGCCATCATCGAATTAAAAGGATTCTTTGCTCGAATACCGACTAAAATGATCCGAAGAATTAAGAAGAATAAGAGAGCAAGAATCAAGCTAGCTCCAACAAAACCTAATTCTTCAATCACAATCGCAAACACAAAGTCTGTGTGCGCTTCTGGTAAGTAACCTTGTTTTTCAATGGAATTTCCTAGCCCCAAGCCAAACCAACCACCATTACTCATGGCATAGTAAGAATTAGCTAATTGGTGACCTGCGCCAGACAAATCATTAAAGGGGTTAAAGAAGGCACTAAAACGTTTGGCTACATAACCAAAGACTGGAATTTTAGCGACACGGTCCACACCGATGATCCATATTGAACCAAGGACAATGGACGATGCTCCAACAACTAAAGCAAGTAGTGAGGTAAACCAACGGTAGCCAACTCCACTAGCCGTAATCATGATCAAGACCGTTAAGGCCAAGATCGTCGCATTTCCCAAGTCCGGCATGATCACAACGATTCCAATCAGAATCAAGGTCAGCCAACGCCAATCGTTTAAATTTCTTGGAATCCATTCATTGTGCGTCAAGGCTTGGTAATCATAATCACGGATTTCATCTTGTCGTTTAGAAAAAATCAAGGCCAGATACCAGACTAAAATCACCTTGAGGTATTCTGCTGGCTGGATACTAAACATTCCTGCAATCGTCAACCAACCGTGAGCTCCATTGACCGTATCCGTGATAAACCTAGACAAGATCAACAAAATCACCTCAATAAAGATGACAAAAGCTAATACTTTTTTATTTCGCAGGAAGTCTAGGCTAAATTTATAAATCAAGGCAATGGTTAGGAGACTAAAGATGAAGAAGAGCCCCTGTGTCCGTACCATTCGAATCGAACTCACTCCACTTTGAATTGCCAAGGCACTTGTTGTCGAATAGACTACAATCAAACCAATAATAGATAAAATCAAATAGGGAATGAGGATGGAATAATTTAAAAGATGTCTTTTTTCAATTTTCATAATTCACCATATTCCTAATGTTCAACCTACATTATATCATTTTTAAGAAGCAAAACCAAGGAAATGCTAGAAAAGATTCGGCTTCTTCCCCATTTTCAAGAAATATTCTAATGATTCTTCTTATTTTCATATATTTTTATCCTTTTTTGATGAAAAGATTCCTTTTTTTTGAAAACAATGGCTGAAATCGTGATCTTTTAAGCATTAAGTTTTGCCTTTTCGTTTTATTTACGGTAAAATGATTTTGTATGAGAAAAAGGATAAAACCCGTTGTTCTCTTAGTCTTTTTTATCGGTTTCATTTCTTTTCTCGTTCTTTCACGAACGATTGCTGATATGCAAGCAAGAGAGCAACAAGAAACAACACAAACGATTCCGAACTCCAATACACCTCGAAAAACAACCACTGCAAGCTCTTCTTCTAAAAAAGAAGACATCAATCCAGAACTAGTTGGCCGCCCGATCATTGATATCTCAGGCTGGCAATTGCCAAGCGAAATTGATTACGATATCCTCTCCAGAAATGTAGGTGGTGTGATCGTTCGTGTCCATAGCGGGGCTCAAGCTAAAAAGGAAAATGCGGCAACCTACTTAAATGGTCTGGATAAATCTTATAAAACCCATATCCAAGAATTCCAAAAACGAAATATCCCTGTCGCAGTCTATGCTTATGTCGCTGCTAAGGATAAAAAAGAAATGGAAAAAGAAGCAGAAGAATTTTACAAGGCTGCTTCTCCTTACAAACCGACTTACTATTGGTTAGACGTTGAGGAAAAAACCATGAAGGATATGAACGCAGGTGTTGAAGCTTTCCGAGCAAAACTACAAGCTTTGGGTGCAAAAAATATTGGACTCTATATCGGAACCTACTTCATGGAAGAACATAGTATCTCCACTGATAAATTTACGGCTCTTTGGATTCCTACTTATGGATTTGATGATGGCTACTATAATGCCGCGCCAGATACCAACACGGAATACGACTTGCATCAATATACCTCTCAAGGGCAATTAAATGGATTCTCACACTACTTGGATCTCAACCAAATTGCTCCGACGCAAGACCAAGAAGCGATTTATCGGAAACTATTCAAGGTACAAAAAGATGGCTCTTCCTCATAGCCTTAAAACAGCAGATCAAGTGATCTTCACTTTTTCTGCTGTTTTCTATTTTTAAGGAGAAGGCAATATTGTCGCTATTATATGTTATAATGGTCTAGTGAAATCTGATTTTGTAGAGAAAAAGAGAAAAGGAGAAAGCCGTGGCAAAAAAAAATAAAGTGAAAAAAACCTTGGTCGAGCAGATCTTGACGAAAGCAAAAATTGAGCACATAGGCTTACAAATCAACGCTTTAGAAGGGATCTTACCAGAAGGAATTGATCGCTCTACTATTTTCAAAACCCTAGCTCTCAAAGGGGATAAAACGGGTCCCGTGATTGGGATCATTCCTATTACAGAGCATTTATCAGAAAAAAAGTTAGCCAAATTATCGGGGAATAAGAAAGTGGCTATGATTCCTCAGAAAGATCTTGAAAAAACAACGGGTTATATTCATGGTGCCAATAATCCGGTGGGCATTCATCAAAAGCATTCTTTTCCTATCTTTATTGATAAATCAGCCCTTCAGTTAGAAACCATGATCGTATCTGCTGGGGAAATTGGCCATAGTATTCAAATCAAACCACAACTTCTAGCAGACTTCGTCAAGGCGACTTTTGCTGATATTTTGGAATAAAGATGGAGAAGGAGACAAGATCGTGAAACTATATTTTATTCGACACGGACGGACAGAATGGAATGAAGAGGGACGTTTTCAAGGATCAAATGGCGATTCTCCGTTGTTGCCAGCCTCCATTCATCAGCTTGAAAAATTAGGAAAGCATCTAGCTACTGTTCCTTTTGATGCAGTCTTTGCAAGTGATCTGCCACGGGCAGTCCATACCGCACAGATCATCCTCGATCAATTGGAGATACCTCTAAAATTACAAGTAACATCTGCTCTTCGTGAGTGGAATTTGGGAAAACTAGAAGGAGCTAAAATTTCTACCATTTCGGCTATCTATCCCCAACAAATGGCTGCGTTTCGGCATAACTTAGCATGCTTTCAAAATGAAATCTTTGATGCAGAATCTGTCTATGAAACGACCAAACGTACCTGTGATTTTGTAAAAAACTTGAACGGAAAAGAGCTCGATACCGTTCTCATCGTTGGACACGGAGCTAATTTGACAGCTTCTATTCGAACCTTGCTTGGTTATGAAACAGGAGAACTCCGCAAAAATGGCGGACTAGACAATGCCAGCGTGACGATTTTGACAACAGATGATTTTGAGCACTATCACTTAGACACTTGGAACGACACTTCTTATATGGAAGACTAAAAAACACTGATCTTGCGATCAGTGTTTCTTTTAGCTTATTTCATAGTTGGGAAGAGAAGGACGTCGCGAATTGTTGTTACATTTGTCAACAACATAACGAGACGGTCAATACCAATTCCAAGTCCACCTGTTGGTGGCATACCATATTCAAGGGCTTCAACATAGTCATAATCGATGCCTGTAGCTTCGTCATCTCCCAATTCTTTGGCACGCGCTTGCGCTTCAAACCGTTGCAATTGATCGATTGGATCATTCAATTCCGTGAAGGCATTGGCATACTCTTTGGTCATGATGAAGAGTTCGAAACGGTCAGTGAAGCGTGGATCTTCTGGATTTTTCTTAGCCAATGGAGATACTGCTACTGGGTGACCGTAAACAAATGTTGGTTGCGTCAAGGTTTCTTCAACGAATTCTTCGAAGAAGGCATTGATAATTTGTCCCACCTCTGTGTAGTGTTTTTCAACCGGTACATGTTTTTCGTTTGCAAGTGCTACAGCTTCTTCAAAGGTCATGTCTTGCCAGAAGTCAACACCTGTGATTTCTTTGATCGCATCAACCATGTGAACCCGTTTGAATGGTTCGTTGATTTTGATTTCTGTTCCTTGATAGTCAATTGGACCATCACCATGGACCGCTTTCGCAGCATGTTGGATAATGCCTTCTGTTAAGTCCATGATATCGTGGAAGTCAGCGTAAGCTTGGTAGACTTCTATCGAAGTAAATTCAGGGTTGTGAGTAGCATCCATTCCTTCGTTACGGAAGATCCGTCCGATTTCATAAACGCGTTCCATCCCACCAACAATCAAACGTTTCAAGTGGAGCTCAGTCGCGATACGAAGCACCATGTCAATGTTTTGTGCATTGTGATGAGTGATAAATGGTTTGGCAGCCGCACCCCCAGCTTCATTGTGAAGCACTGGTGTTTCCACTTCAAGGAATCCTTGACCATCTAAATAACGACGGATTTCAGAGATGATTTTTGAACGGGTTACAAAGCGTTCAAAGCTTTCACGGTTTGAAATCAAATCCAAATAACGTTTACGATAGATGGTTTCAACGTCTGAAAGTCCGTGGAATTTTTCAGGCAAAGGACGAAGGGCTTTTGACAAGTGAGTGATATGAGTTGCTTTAATCGAAAGTTCACCCATGTCTGTGCGCATGATTTCCCCTTCAACACCAAGGAAATCACCAAGGTCTGCTTTTTTGAAGATCTCGTAGTTTTCTTCTCCAACTGCATCCTTACGAACGTAGATCTGAATTTGACCTTCACGGTCTTGAAGATGGGCAAAGCCAACCTTTCCTTTTCCACGTTTGGTTACGAGACGACCGGCAATAATAGCTGTTTCGTTCAAGTCGTGGAGTTGTTCTTTATCTAATTCTGAATATTTTTCTTTTAATTGACCTGAATTTGCAGTGCGTTCGAATCGTTTTCCAAATGGATCGATTCCTTGTTCACGAAGGGCCGCCATTTTCTCACGACGGACAATCTGCTGGTCATTTAATTCTTCCATATGTTCAGTAGTCATTTGGAACCTCCTAAGTTATTCTCCCCTATTCTATCATATTTAGAGCAGAAATTCACTAATATTTACCAATTAAACAAAAATATAATGGAAGAAAAAATGCAGCTTCTTGAATGAATACTCAAAAATATCTGAAGACCGTTGTTGACTACCTAAATAGCTTGATCTGTATAAGACGAGATGATTGAAAAGGTTTCGACAAGCTATTCCACAACAGCATCAAAAAGGAGCGTGGAGAATCTTGAACCATTCATCCTGACACGCTCCTATTTTTTTATTCATAACGCAGTGCTTCGATAGGATTTAACTTAGAAGCCTTATTAGCTGGTAAAATTCCAAAGATAATGCCTACAAAAGCAGAGAAAATAATGCTACCGATTGCGACATTTAAGGAAATAATCGGTGGTCCTTCTAAGGAGGCTGCTGCGAGTGTAGTAATCAAGCTATTCACACCATAAGCAAGGCCAAGTCCAATCAGACCTCCAATGATGGTCAAAACCATCGACTCAATCAAAAATTGAACCAAAATCTTACCCCGAGTTGCTCCCAATGCTTTGCGAAGACCAATTTCTCTCGTCCGCTCGGTGACAGAAACCAACATGATATTCATGACTCCAATCCCACCAACTAAGAGGGAAATCCCTGCAATGGCACCAATCACTGTCGTCATAATTCCCACTACTTTGTTGGTTTCCTCTAGGATACTATCCAAATTAAAGATTTGAAATTCTCCTTGGCGAACACCTGAAAGTTCTGTTAACTTTTGAGCAGCCTCAATCCCAACGGTTTTAATCTGCTTCACATTCGGCACATGGACGACAATATTTTGAATTTCATCCGTTCCGAATTCAGAGGCCAGCTGAGTATTTGCCATCAAGGCACTGCCACCTGAAGAAGCTCCATAGAGGGCTGTCCCTGCATTTGGATCCTTGAAAATACCAACGACGCGATAATTGTTGTCCCCAACAGAGACCACCTGATTCAGTGGATTCTCCGTTCCAAATAATTGTTGAGCTAAGCCTTCATCCAGAAGCACCACCCGTGAAAAATTACTATAGTCTGAAGGGGTTAATTTTCGTCCAGATAAGAGCTCAACCTTTTTGACAGAAAAATAGGTTTCATTTACCCCTTGGATGTTTACCCCTTCTGCTTTTTTATTTTGAAAAGCAATGGTTGCATTGGAGGTATTGCCAACATAGTAACCATCAATTCCTTGAATCTTGGTTAATTCCTTAACCCAAGATTCTTGCACAACTGGTGGTGCTTCTTGAACTTGACCATCAATATCTTCAGCGTTTTCCCCATCGATATCCGATGGAGCAGCCATCCCTCGGTCTTCAGCTGCAGGGCCACTTTCGCCTCCGCCTTCTCCCGTATCTTCAGAAGGGCCAATATTGATTCCTGTCACATAGCCACTCTTGTTGGGAGAATAAGAGATTTGTACATACTCTTGGTCCTTGGTAAAAGTCTTGGTGACACCAGCTTTCATACCATCTCCAAGTGCCATGATGACAACGACAGAAGCAACCCCAATAATGATCCCTACCATGGTCAAGAAAGACCGTAATTTATGACTCAGAATCGAGCTGATCGCAAATTTCCAATTTTGCATTAGGTCCCCCTTTCCAGCTTGCTATCTGAGGAGATCACTCCATCACGAATAACGATGCGACGATGCGCAAAGGCTGCAATTTCTGGCTCGTGTGTAACCATGATAATGGTTTTTCCTTCTTGATTTAGCTTGGTTAATAAGTCCATTATTTGCTCCCCCGTCTTAGTGTCTAGGGCTCCAGTCGGCTCATCCGCTAAGACGATGGCTGGCTGATTGACAAGAGCTCGAGCAATCGCAACCCGCTGTTTTTGACCCCCTGAGAGCTCTGAAGGCAAATGGTGCATGCGAGAATGGAGCTCCACCTTTTCAATGTACTGCTCAGCTAATTCCTTCCGTTTAGCAGGATGAACTCCTGCATAAATGAGAGGTAGTTCTACATTTTGAAAAGCATTGAGCTTGGAAAGAAGGAAGAATTGTTGAAAGACAAAACCGATCTGTTCATTTCGAACACGTGCTAATTTTTTCTCACTAAGATTTCCAACTTCCTGTCCTTCTAGAAAATACTCTCCACTGGTCGGCCGATCCAACAAGCCAATGACGTTCATCAAGGTTGATTTCCCTGAGCCAGATGGGCCCATAATGGCTACAAACTCACCCTCTTCGACTTCTAAATCGATATCTTTTAAGACACGAAGTTCCTGATCCCCATTTTTATAGGTTTTATTGATTCCTTTTAGTTCAATCAATTTTGTCATATTTTCCGATCTCTTTTCCATCTTCCAGTTTCTCATTAGGATTCACAATAACTTGAGCATCTTTCTTCAAGCCTGACAAGATTTCCTGGTTTTCAGCATCGGCGTTACCAAGCGTTACTTTTACTTTCTTAGCCTTGCCATTTTCGACCGTCCATACATAACTTGTATCCCCATCAGCCATGACACTTGTCACGGGAACAAGAGGATGTTGAGTAGAACTTTTGACTTCAATATTAACAGAAAAGCCTTGTTTGAGTTCCCCAATCTCACTGGTAATATCCACTGTGAATGGGTACTTGGCACCACCGCTTCCTTGTGTTCCACCTGCTGCATTAGCACCTGCTTGACCAGCGTCAGTCGGATAGTTGGCTACATAAGAAATTTTTCCTGTCCAAGTTTTATCCGGATAGACTTTGGAAGTGAGAATCACTTCCTGACCTTCAGAGATATTGGCCAAATTGTATTCAGACAATTCCCCTTTAACTTGTAAATTTCCGTTGCTCACAATGTGAACCAGAGTTTGGTTGGTCCCTGTAGTCGATTTTGAAACATCTTTATTGACTTCGACTACGGTACCATTTGTATTACTTTTTACGGTTGTCGCATCCAGAAGAGCCTTAGCCTTGTTCATATTATCAACCGCATCAGACAAGGCATCTCGTAAATCGCTAGCTTGAGAATCGACTGTTCGTTGGGTCTGTGAAGCTAACTTGGCATCTGCTTCTTCATCCCCTGTGGTATCAATAGTCACACCATTTGTCAGCAAATCATTTAGCTGACGATCCGCCTTATTGACAGCACGAACGGCTGCATCGTAAGCTGTTTGGGCCTCCGTACTGCTATACTGAACAATTGGCTGACCAGCCGTTACTTGATCTCCTACATTGACCAAAATCGACTGCAAATCCCCTTTGGTTCCATCAAAATAGACATACTGTTCCTGGTTGGCAGTGACCTTTCCAGTTAGCAAGACCGAAGAAGCGATCGATCCATCCTTGACCGTTTGCACCATTGGAGTTTCTTTCGTGACTGCTTGATCAGGCGTACTTGGGTGCGAAAACACCATCACACTTCCTGTTCCAATCACCGCAATTGCTACACCTGCAGCTGTAAATAGTTGCCATTTTTTCAATTTCTTCATCGTTTTTCTCCATCAAAGAAAGCGTTTTATTCTATACCATAGTATACCACATTTCCTTACTTTTCTATCTAAAATTGACACGACAAAATGAAATTTTAAAGCTTGCTAACATGCTAAACCCTTGACTTTTGTAACAGTTGATATTACAATCAAACTGAAATCCTATTTTGGAGGAAAACATGAAAGAATTTGATATTATTTCAATCGGTGGAGGTAGTGGAGGAATCGCTACGATAAACCGGGCTGGGGAGCACGGAGCTCGGGCTGCCGTCATTGAAGAAAAACAACTGGGTGGTACCTGTGTCAACAGAGGATGTGTGCCTAAAAAAATTATGTGGTATGGTGCACAAATTGCAGAAGCTATTCGCGATTATGGACCAGACTATGGATTTACTTCTGAACAAACAAGATTTGATTTTGCAACCTTAAGAAAAAATCGCGAAGCCTATATTGACCGTTCCCGTAATTCCTATGATGGCAGTTTCAAACGCAATGGGGTTGAACGAATTGAAGGACGTGCTCGTTTTGTAGATGCTCATACGGTTGAGGTCAATGGAGAAACCATTAAGGCCAAGCATATCGTAATTGCGACAGGAGCCCATCCTCATATTCCTTCTGTTCCTGGAGCTGAATTTGGCGAAACTTCTGACGATGTCTTTGCTTGGGAAGAACTGCCAAGTTCCGTTGCCATTATTGGGGCTGGCTACATCGCGGTGGAACTAGCTGGTGTGCTCCACCATTTAGGAGTCCAAACAGACCTCTTCATCCGAAAAGATCGGGTTTTACGCAGTTTTGATTCCTACATTGTCGATGGCTTAATGGAAGAAATGGAAAAACAAAACCTTCCGCTTCACAAACATAAGGTTCCCATGAAGCTTGAAAAATTAGCAGACGGTCGTGTGAAGATTTATTTTGAAGATAGGACCAGCCACGTGGCAGATCATGTTATCTGGGCAACAGGACGAAAACCAAACGTCCAGGATCTCAATCTAGAAGCTGCAGGCGTCACCTTAAATGAAAAAGGATTCATTGCAGTGGATGAATACCAGAATACAGTTATTCCAGGAATCTATGCTCTTGGGGATGTTACAGGAGAAAAAGAATTAACTCCTGTCGCTATTAAAGCTGGACGCACTCTTTCTGAACGACTATTCAATGGAAAAGTCAATTTCAAAATGGATTATACAAACATCCCAACCGTTGTATTTTCACACCCTGCTATCGGAACCGTTGGCTTAACAGAGGAAGAAGCCCAGCAAACTTATGGTAAAGAGAATATCAAAGTCTATACTTCTCAATTTGCTTCCATGTACACTGCTGTAACCCAACACCGCCAGCAAGCAAAATTCAAACTCATCACTGCTGGTCCCGAGGAAAGGGTCGTTGGCCTTCATGGTCTTGGCTACGGAGTCGATGAAATGATCCAAGGATTTGCAGTTGCTATCAAGATGGGAGCGACAAAAGCCGATTTCGATGCAACTGTCGCCATTCACCCAACCGGATCTGAAGAATTTGTGACAATGAGATAAAACATAAGCTTGAAGTTGTTACACTTTAAGCTAAAAGGACTATTTTAATAAACAATAGTCCTTTTTCATTTATCTGATTTTTGTAAAACACTTAAAATTTCACAGATAAAACATTTTTATATTTAAAACTGTACTAATTTGTGATATAATTCACTTTACAGGGTGTCTTTTCGAGTTTAGACTAGTAGGAGGTGAATTTTTATTGGTTGTCCTGAAAAAACAGCCTATAAATTATACATCTATTTGTAAGTCCTTTTAAAACGACATACAAATAGATTTGAATAATTGGAGACAAATTGGGAGAAGAGAATGAAAAAAATGAATCTAAGTAGACTTGTCAAAGTCTTCTTTATCGTATTTTTACCACTATTATTCATCGTATTGTCGCAATCTGATATGGTAAAAGCTGGAGATGTCAGCAACAATATTAGCTCACTAACTGTTTCGTCCGAAGAAATCACAGATGGTGGACAAACAACCGTTAAGTTTACATTTGATGAGCATGCTCAAAAAATTCAACCAGGAGATACCTTAAAAGTTAATTGGACTAGTTCTGGAACAGTCTATGGTGTCGGATTTAAAAAGACTATTCCCCTAAGCATCGACGGAACTTACGTTGGAGACATGGTCATTACAGATGGATCTGCGACAGTTACTTTCAATGAAGGCATCAAAAACCTTCAAAACATTCGAGGTTGGGGTGAGTTTGAGATTGAAGGTCATAACAATACAGCAACCGATAAGGAGCATGTTGGGAAATTCACTATTATTAGTGGAGCTAGAACAGTAGAATTAAACGTTAAGAAAATGGCTACTGGTGTTAACAGCGCTCCATTCTATCTCAAAGCGGGTGATATGCACGCGAATGATCCTGAACATATTCTTTGGACACTAACCATTAATGCTATGAAATTAGATGTAGATGGTGATGTTCGTGTTGAAGATGTCATCCAAGGTGGTCATTCACTTGTAAAAGATAGTTTTAGTATTACTACTACAGGTAACAAACCAGGATATTACGGTGGCTCAACTGCTATCGATGATTTCTTAGCAGACTTTCCTGGAGCAACTTTCACAATTGATGCAGCAGGAAAAATTACGGTTACTATTCCTCAAAACGAAATCAATAAGACTGGTGTCCTGATCTTTTACCAGACTAAAGTAGAGAATGAAAATCAAAAAAATTTCTTGAACAATACTAAAGTATGGTATCACGTTAAAGGTGAGCAAGCCGTTGTTGCCAAGGAAGTAAATGCATCTGTTGCAAATATTAATGCAAACGGTGGTGTGGATGGTGATAAGACATCAACAACTACAAC
>NZ_JAPVYS010000010.1:0-78363 GCF_041431945.1 Streptococcus sp. 27098_8_66
AGCCTCTTTTTAACTGCTCTTAGTTCCCCATTTTCCCTTTGGGTACGAGCAGATAGAAAAATAGCAAATTCAATCCAAATACGGCAACAAATAGCGCCAATTGAGAGACATCGATCGTTTGTTTCTCGGTCAAATCTTGGATCAGCTTTGTATAATAATAGCCTGGGAAAACCCGTTGTAGCTTGCCAACCAGGTCCATAAATCCTCCACTTGCGCCAAGCGTATCAAAGGGAATAATGGTCATAGCGGCCAAAATAATGACAGGAAAGCCAATGGTATCAATCGTCTTAGCATCTACCCTGACCCCAAGTACAAAGCCAATCACACTAAAGTAGATCCCCATCAAGGATAAGAGGAAAAATTGTACCAACAGGCTAGTCGTCACCGGAAAGTGAAAACCTAGAACAGCAACTACTAGTACTGCTAAAAAGATCAAGCTGTTCAGAATCAGTTGTACGATGCTTTGATCCCATAAATAGTTCTTGACACTATAGCTTGTAAAGTGGGATTCAAAAGAATAAAAGCCAATATCTGAGGCGATCCGCTTACTAAAGGTTGCAAGGCTATTGCCAATGACCCCGATAAATACGGCAATACCTAATAAAATACTTGGCGAAACCCCTTTTTGAAGCTGATAAAAGAAGATATACCAGCCTATGGGTAAAATAATGGTGAATAATACGAAGCGCTTATTTCGTAAAACTTGTTTTAATTGAATCTTTTTCATGCTTATTCCCCTCCTTTATTCATCTCTTCTCGGAAATACTGCTCAATGGTTTGACCAGCCTGGTGAATGTCCTCAACAGCCTTTGTTGCAGCAATTCGACCCTCTTTTAAAATCAGGACTTTTGTAAAAAAGGCATCAATTTGGTTAAAATCATGGGTCACCACAACAGATGTAAATTCTTGCTGCTCCAGTAATTTCCAAAAATTATCCACTGCTTCCAAGTCCATGCCAGTCGTTGGCTCATCTAAAAAAATCAACTTTGGATGATTCAAAATAGTTAACAACAAGGACAAGCGTCTCTTTTGACCACCGGAAAGACTGCCCACCATCTGCACTCTTGATTCTCTCAATTCGACCATTTCTAAGAGTCCATTGATATCAGCCTGCTTCAGCTGATTCATCCGGCTTTTTAATTCGACGAGTTCGGCAACAGTTAGATCCTCGATGAGCAGATCTCCCTGAGGCATCATCCCAATTTCTCTTTGAAAATCAAGCGAAGTCTTTATCGTTCCCGAATCGGCCTGGAGCTGCCCTGCGATAATGTTAAACAGGGTGCTTTTACCTGCCCCATTATTTCCCAGCAAGGCAATTTTGTCTCCTTCTTCTATCGAAAAAGACACCCCCTTTAATACAGCTTTCTCCTTAAATGATTTTGTAATAGATGCTACCTGAAACATACGATCCCTCTTTTCTTATTGATCTTGTATACAGTATACTTCAAAGGGACAGTCTTTGTAGCTCTCTGTCAGAATCGGTCAGAAAATCGTCGTGAATGGTCAAAAAAGAGGCTGGGACAAAAGTCCTAGCCTCTCAATTATTTTTGATTGTCGAGCAAGACGCAGTGGTTGAGTGGGCTCTACTACGCTGATTTCATCAGCTTTTACAGCCCTACTCAACTGTGCGGAGGTGGGACGACGAAATCGAATTCTAACGAATGACCGATTTCTGTCCCACTCTCTCTTCCATTATTCCTTCCAAAAGGTCAGGCTCTGGGTAAATCGGTAGTTTGAACTCTTGGTAGACACTGTCGTTTTGGGATATTTTTCCAGTAATTGTTGGATCTTGTACAAACCAAGACCGCGGTCTTCTCCTTTACTCGAGTAGTCCTTTTCAAAAATTCTCGCCAGTTCTATTTTTTCAGCTTTTGTACTATTTTCAACGATTAAGATGAGGGAGTTTGCCTCCTGAAGCATGGCAAGAGTCAGCTGGGGGTCGTCTGATTCGAGACTCGCTTCGATAGCATTGTCACAAAGAATGGATAAGAAGGTGATGAAATCTAAAACCTCGATGAATAAATCACGAACAGGTTCATCGATCTCGACAGAGATCCCAATCCCTTTATTTTGAGCTTCCAATAATTTTGCGGACAGAACACTTTTTACAGCTGGATTTTCAATGTGACTGAGTTTAGCAATATCAAACTTGCTATCGTAAAATTGTTGGCCACTCTCTCGGAGAACATTCTCATAGACTTCCCTGATCGCGTTGAGATCTTCATGCTCAATACTTAATTTGAGACTGGTTAAAATATTCAGGTAATCGTGACGAAAGGCACGAATCTCCCCATAGAGCATTTCGACGTGTTGGCTATAGGTGGCTAACTCCTGCAGTTGCCTATCTTTTTGTTCCAGAATTTCTTGTTTCAATCGTTCTTTAGACACTGCATTGAAATACAAGAGCATCACAAAAAACAAAATCAAATAAATACTATTTAACTGTTCCCGTAAAGCATCTGCATGAGGAATAACATCCTCAAAAACCACCAGACCTACAACACTGACTAAATACACAAACATGGAAAGATCCATCGGGAGTAAGAAACGATTAAAATACTGCCGTTGAAACCCTACTTTTAAATCTGTAAAATCTAGTTTTAACAATTTAGTGATTCCTATATAAACAGGAAAGACCAGCAATTCAAGTAGAGCATCATACCAGCTGACAGATGCCTCATGAACAAGTACGATCCCTAACATTGGAAAGACATAAAAGGCTAAGAGACGCGCAATGAGACTCTCCATGACAACCGGGTAGAGCCCGTAAAAAATATTCAAAAGGTGTCGTATGTTACGATTTCGGTAGAAACTATAGGCAATAAATACTAAGAAATAGCCAAAAAAGCCTACCGGTGGCACAAGGGTAAAGACGACTGCAAAGAAGAAGGGGCACAAAAAGAGCCAGCGCAAGGCGAACTCTTGTCTACTGATATGACGATAGATCAGCATACTGACGAAGAACTTTAGGTAAAATATTAGAACATCTAACAGCAATTCTTTCTCCCTTCTATTTTTTCAAAGCTTCCAGTAAGCCTCTGTACTTGGTCCGTGAGATCAAGCAATTGTCCCCATTTTCAAAAAAAGCTTTCTTGTCTTCTTTATCAATCTTCGTAATATTTTGTGGATTCACCACAAAGGAGCGGTGACACCGATACAAGCGGGGATCTGCTTTTTCGATATCGGCAATACTAGCGTAAAATTCCAAGCGCTCATCCTGGGTATGTAAAATGACCTTGTGAATAGTTGGAGACGTTTCAACATACAAAATCTTATTAAAGGGAACTTGTACTCGCGCCATCGCACTCTCAAATGTAAAAGCATCTTGCGCAATCGTGGTCCCAGCTTGCTCCAAGGTATAATCGATGGCTGAGCTGATTCTCTCTCTGAACTCTTCCTCACCCAGCGTTTTATCGATAAAATCCAAGGCAGCTACTTTGTACTGAAAGGTAATGGGCATGAATTCAGAGTGAGTGGTGACAAAGACAATGGTCGCATGGGGGTCTTTCTTACGAATCTCTTTTGCGATCTCTAGACCCTTTTTCTCCTCACCTTTAATCTCGATATCTAAAAAAAATAGGTGATGGGCGCCTCTCTCTGTGACAACATCCAGCAACTGGCTTGACTTCCCAAACACTTCTGGCGCTTTGCACTGCAGGGATTTTTGACGGATGAGATCCTGCAAGACCGCTTCGATACGCGATTGTTGGATCCATTCATCTTCTAACACAAAAATCTTCAACAAAGTCCTCACTCCTTCCCCTCTACGAATATGTTCTATTTTACCATAAATGATGCCTACTGAGCCACTCTTTCAAAAGAGACTTGATAGGCCTTCTACCTTTTCTCCTAAACAAAAAACTCTCCCGGAGGAATCCGGAAGAGCTTGCGCAAGGGGAATTTGAAAAATATTTTTTAATATGAAAAAGGTCGATAAAATCTATGCTATGTTCAAACTCTCATTTTACTAACAGCGATATTACGATCAAGTTTTATTGTCAATAGACATGTATGTGGGAAGTTCTCCCCTTGCAACAATGTAGACCTGTGATCTACTCTTACTAGTATACACTAGAATTATTACAAAATCAGTTAATTTGTATTGCAATTTGTTGGCAAATATTCCTCCGCCTGAAAACACCACAAACGCTTGATTCCCAAGCATCTACGCAAGTCCTCTTTAATTAGTATTTATCATTTCTGTTACAAAATTTAAAATAAAAATATTATTCCATAACAAATGAAAATTCCAAAACAAGATAAAAAGGGAGGAAAGAATCTTCCACTCCCTTTGAGCTAGTAGGACGATTAACCAGGCCGCAACATAGTGGCTACCGTCCAACGATGAGAGGCATAGCCTCAATCATTTGTAACAGTTACGACAGAAAATAAAGAAGGCCAATAACGCCTTCTTTATTTTCTTAGTAAGACACTACGGCAAGGCACCATGGTGCTTGCCATAACAATAAATGCACCTGATCAATTAATCAAGGGGTTACGACGTGAAAAGGGAGGAACGATATTTTCCTCCCTTTGAGCTAGTAAGATGATTAGGTAGGCCGCAACATAGCGGCTACCGTCCAATGATTCGGTGCTTTAGCACCAATCATTGGTATCAGGTTACATCATCCCACCCATCATGCTTGGATCCATTCCTGGTCCTGCTGGGGCTGCTGGTTCTGGTTTGTTGGCTACGACTGCTTCGGTCGTCAAGATCAGACTCGCTACGGAAGCAGCGTTTTGAAGGGCTGAACGGCTCACTTTAACTGGGTCGATGATTCCTGCATCAATCATATTCACCCATTCACCTGTTGCAGCATTGAAGCCTGTTCCGACTTCAGCATTTTTCAAGCGATCAATCACAATAGATCCTTCGTAACCGGCATTGTGGGCAATTTGGCGAACTGGCTCTTCCAAAGCACGAAGCACGATATTGCGTCCGGTCGCTTCATCCCCTTCCAATTCAAGGGCTGCGACTGCAGAGATGACATTGACAAGAGCTGTACCACCTCCGGCAACGATCCCTTCTTCAACGGCTGCGCGAGTCGCATTAAGGGCATCTTCGATACGGAGTTTCATTTCTTTCAATTCTGTTTCTGTTGCAGCACCGACCTTGATCACGGCAACACCACCAGACAATTTAGCCAAACGTTCTTGTAATTTTTCACGGTCAAACTCAGAGGTTGTGGTTTCAATTTGTGACTTGATGACAGCCACACGGTTAGCGATCGCTTCTGGGTTACCAGAACCTTCGACAATGACAGTACTGTCTTTATCGACTGAAACTTTAGCTGCTTGACCAAGGGCTTCAATGGTTGCATCTTTCAATTCAAGACCGAGATCTTCTGTGATAACAGTTCCACCTGTCAAGATAGCGATATCTTCTAGCATGGCTTTGCGGCGATCACCAAATCCTGGTGCCTTAACAGCTACGACATTAAAGGTACCGCGGATCTTGTTCAAGACAAGTGTTGGAAGAGCTTCGCCATCTACATCATCTGCGATGATCAAGAGTGGACGGTTGCTTTGAAGAATGCTTTCCAACAATGGCAAGATTTCTTGGATGTTTGAGATCTTTTTGTCAGTGATCAAAATGTATGGATTTTCAAGATCTGCCACCATTTTTTCATTATCAGTGACCATGTATTGTGAGAGGTAACCACGGTCAAACTGCATGCCTTCAACCACTTCAAGCTCGGTTTCCATTCCACGAGACTCTTCAATGGTGATGACCCCATCTTTGCCAACTTTTTCCATGGCTTCAGAGATGTACTCACCGACTTTTTCAGAACGAGAAGACACAGCAGCTACTTGAGCAATCGCTTCCTTACTTGATACTGGAATCGCATTGTTTTTCAAAGCTTCTACTGCTGTTGCAACAGCGGTCTCAATCCCACGACGGATACCGATTGGGTTCGCTCCTGCAGTGACGTTTTTGATCCCTTCACGGACGATGGCTTGAGTCAAAACCGTTGCGGTTGTTGTACCGTCACCTGCGATATCATTGGTCTTAGAAGCCACTTCTGACACCAATTTAGCACCCATATTTTCAAAATGGTCTTCCAATTCAATTTCTTTTGCGATGGTCACCCCATCATTTGTGATCAAGGGTGAACCAAATGATTTTTCAAGAACCACATTGCGCCCTTTAGGGCCCAACGTAACTTTCACTGTATCTGCTAAGACATCGACACCACGGACCATTGCAGAACGTGCATCAGATGAAAATTTAATATCTTTTGCCATTTCTCTTACCTCTTTCTTCTCTTACTCTACAATTGCAAGAATGTTTGCTGTTCCAACGATGGTGTAGGTTTCTTCCCCATCTTTCACTTCAATTCCTGCATGGCTTTCAACCAAAACGTGGTCTCCTGCTTTTACAGCTGGAGCGATGAGTTCACCACTTAGGGTACGCACACCTTCACCAACGGCAACCACTTCAGCTGTTTTTGTATCGGCCTTGCTCGCACCTGCGAGGACAAAACCTCCAACAGTCTGTTCTTTTTCTTCTACTTTTAAGACCACACGGTCTCCTAATGGTTTTAACATGTTCATTCCTCCATACGTGTTTTTAGCACTCTCTATACACAAGTGCTAACTTATGTTTCTATTGTATCACTTGGTCAGAAATAGTCAAGAAAAAAACACCTCAAAAATAAATGAGATGTTTCTAAAATATCAATTTAAAATTGTCAATTTTTGATTGAAATCATCGATCACTTTTTGAAGATTGATCCGACCGCGGTAGATGCCATATCCAAAAACAATCATGCCTAAAATTCCAACCAAGGCTAGTAAAATCCCGAGGATCAAGAGTGGGAGGAAACTTTTGTGAAAGAGATAGATCAATACCACACCAATACTGGCAATGATAAAGAGTAAGCTGAACCAACGACCAAGGTTTTCAAGCATGTGGCGTTGGTACTTGATTTCTGTTTCATATCCATTGACAAGTTCTTGTTTTGTAACCATGGGATTCCTCCTGATAAAAATTGAGAATGAAGTGCAAATAAAGGAGGTCAATTCACTTCATTCTCAAAAACTCCTACTAGCAAATTCGTTTTTTCTTTTCCTTAGTATTTAAGATGTGGATCAAAGATACCAAGGGCAACACCGATCAAAGCAACTACAACGAGAAGTAACATAACTTTGTTTGGTGAAATTTTTTTCTTAGACATCAACCACCAGCAAAGAGTGATGAAGGCTGCTGTCAAGAGACCTGGATAAACACCATCGATCTTTTCTTGGATGTTCAAGAAGACTTTTCCTTCAGAATTCTTGAATTGAAGGGCTGTTGTAACAGATACCCAAGTAGCTGCTACGGCACCGATAACCATACCACCGACAACGCTGATCGCTTTACGAAGAGCTTGTCCTTTTGGTCCTACAAGGAATTCAACGGCTTTATCCCCTAATTGGTAACCTTTGAAGAAGGCAAAGCGCATACCAAAGTAGACTAAGAGGTTCCATACGACGATATAGAAGAGGGCACCAGCGACGTTACCACCTTTAGAAAGTCCAAGGGCAATCCCCAAGAGAACTGGGATCAAGGTACCAACGACCAATGAGTCACCAATACCAGCGATTGGTCCCATCAAACCGGCACGCATACCGTTGATGGTTTCGCCATCTACTGCATCTCCGTTTGCACGCGCTTCTTCCAAACCAGCTGTGATCCCTACAACAAGAGATCCAAGTTGTGGTTCAGTGTTGAAGAAGGCCGTATAGGTTTGCATAGCATCCTTTTGTTCTTCTTTTGTGTCATACATTTCTTCTACGATTGGAAGCATAGAAGTCAAGTACCCGAAGGTTTGCATATGTTCTTGAGAGAAACAAGTCAAATGACCATAATACCAATGATGGAATGCTTTTGCTAATGTTTTCTTTGAAATTTTCTTTCTATCAGCCATTTTAAATATCCTCCTCATCATCGTCTAGGTCCACCACTCCGGCTGGAGCAGCTTTCATCGATTTGATCACTTCAAGTTCATAGTAGATTACTGCAAAGATTAATGAAACAACGGCACTGGATACCAAGTTCAATCCGAGAGATTTCGCCAAGGTAAATCCAACAAAGAATGGAATGAAGTCAGTTGCTTCTGTAACAATTTGTTTCAACAAGATGGCAATACCGACACATGGGAGAAGAGCACCGACTGTAAAGAGGGCTTTCATCCAGTAACCATCCATAGGAAGGTATTGTTTCATCAAATCAACCATGTTTTCACCGTATTTGGTGATAATCATTGTTGGAAGGAAAGAGAAGAGGAAGTGAGAGATCCAAGGGTAAACCCAGTCAACTGCGTAGAGTTTTTTGAAGTTTCCTTCTTCAACGGCTTTCCAACCAATGTGTTGCCAAACCAAGTTCATAGTAGCGGTACCGTAGAAAAGAACTGTACCGATTGTCCCAACGGCTGCACCGATTGGAGCTGCAGCTGCGGCGATTCCAGCTTCATCTGTGATGTTATTGGCATGCACAAACAAGATAGCAAGAGGAACACCGATGTAAGAGATGGCACGCACATCGGCAGATACAGTACCACCAGGTGTTACCAAGGCGATATAAACGACTTGAAGGGCAACCCCGACCATAATACCAGTTGTCACATCTCCAAGAATTAAACCTGAAATCAACCCACCGATCAAAGGACGACCGAGTGTATAGTTCCCGATACTGGAACCTCCCATACCAGGCATTGAAGACAAGCTGGCGAAAATACCAAGCAAGATTGCTTGAATCCATGAAATTGTCATAACAAACGCTCCTTTTGTTTGTAAATATATTTACCTAACAGATAGGACTGTTAGTTTTAAAAACCAAATTTTGATTTGAAATCATCCCAATACCCGATAGAAACATCTGGCAACAATTGGAATTTCACCTTGTAGCCTGCTGCTTGAATGGCTTGGAAGGCTTCTGCTTCTTCCTGAGTGATGGATTGGTTATTTCCCAATTTTACAGCTCCAGGACGATCATTTGCAGGGCCTACGATGATTTCTTTAACATCACCTGGGACAAACCCTTGGTCGACCAAAATTTCCTTCATATCGATTGGATTTTTGGTGATCAAGAAGTAACGACTATCTGATTCTGTTACTTTTGCTGATTTTTCTTTAAAGGCTTCCTTTGTCCATACAAAGGTTTTCTTGTCTGATGCGCCTTTGTAAGCTTGAATCAAAACCTTGTTTGATGCTGCTGCATCATTTACGGCAATTAAACCATCACATGGTTTTTCCTTTGCCCAGCGTGTGACTGTTTGACCGTGAATCATGCGGTCATCAATCCGTACAAATGTTACTACCATAAGGTACCTCCCTATTAAATATCGTCATCATCTTCTTCAGCACTTGTGGCTGAAACTTCAAAAGGCTGTAGTGCAGATCGTGCTTCTGATAAGATGGTGGCTGACAAATCGTCTCCATCGAGCACATCCTTCATCACAACTGCCGTCAAGGCCATGGTGAGGTTCATCCCACCAAGGATCAAGGCTCCATCAAGCTTTCCGGCTTCTTCTAGAACCGTGGCTGCAGTGGTTAATGGACTCCCCCCTACAATATCTGCCAAGACCAAAACAGAATCATCAGCTGTCAATCCTGAAATGCTCTCTCTGAAATCAACTGCGAAGTCATCGACTGATTTTCCTTCTTTGAGTCCAACTGCGATGACCTGATCCAACTTGTCACCAGCAAACATGGCTAGTGATGTTTTTAGACCTTCTGCCAGTCCACCATGACTGACCAAAATGAGGTATTTCATTTTTCTACGCCTCCTTTATTTGACTCTATTGTAGACTATTTGAAAGCGCTTTTACATTGTCAAATGTCACATTCCCAATATGACATTTAGCAATAAAAAAATGACATCTGTCACTTGACAAAATGCCATCTTATTTTACTCTAAACTCCTACCTGTAGACTACTTTCAATCTCCCTCTGAATTTGAGGCAAGCGGTTCTCGACATCCTGATCGCGCAAGGCATTACCAATCAAGTAGTCTAGCTTTTCTAACACCTCTTTTGAGACATTTTTCGGACTACTTTCAACAGCTTGTTCCATGATGCGGTTCAAGGTCTGATTGGTCAAGGAATCCGTTCCAAAATCATCTACCTGCAAGAGGTCTTTACTAGAGCGACTCTTGACTACCTGTGGCATGACAGAGATCCCCTGGGATTGGGCAAAGAGAGTTTGTTGAATTTCTGGATCCTCTGTTAAGAGTTGCATCAATTCCCAAGCCAACTTGGAATGAGAACTTCGAGCCGACATAGCAAAAGAAGTCGTCGTGACCAAGGTTGCCTTGGTCGTTTTTGACTTAGCAGGCATCGGGATACAGGTCCAGGTGAAGTTTGAATATTTAGAAACGTGGTAGGGATAAGGTTTATAGGTCCGATATTGGGCCAAGGTCATGGGGTAGAAGGCAACTTTCCCCTGGTCAAAATCTTTAGAGCTCACCTTGTAATTTTTATTTAGATCTTCCAATTTTTGCAGAAAAGTCAAAGACTCTTTCACTTCTGGAGCTGTCAGCTTGAGCATGCCTCCTTGAAAGAGATGACCTCCATTTGCCGCCAAGGCTTCTTTCCAGGTGTATTCTGTGCTCCCAAATTGGTCCAATTGCCCATCTCCATTGGTATCTTTGGTTAGTTTCTTGCAAATCGTATAGAACTCTTCAAGGGTCCAACCTTCTTTGGGAACCGCGATGCCTTCTTTATCCAAGAGATCTTTATTGACACACATCAAAATCGGATTGCTTTCATAAGGTAAGGCATAGGTTTGCCCCTGATAGACACCCGATTCAAAGGCAACGGGATAAAATGTTGCTTGATCTTTTCGATCCATATAGCCGTTTAACTTTTCTAATACGCCTCGCGCTGCTAATAAAGAAAGATCTTGCTCAGAGACCATAAACACATCCGGCGTCTTTCCTGAGACAATCTTTTCAGAGAGCCAGTCTGAATAATCCGACTGCGGAATCCCGTTTTCATACTCTACACGGACATGGGGATGGGATTTTTCAAATTTTTGAATCGCTCGATCCAAGGCATGGGAACGTTGACTGGTCGGCACATCCCAGCTAGAACCTGCATAAACACCGATATGGAGTACGGTCGGTTGCTGTTTCCACCAATAAAAACCTGCGCTCGCACAGAGCACAACAAGGAGGCCAATCCCCCAACAAAGATGCTTTCGCTTCAATTTCATTCTGTATTTCCTTTAGAAAAATCACGTCTCGTCACTCCTGTTTGGACTGACCAGATCGCTAATTGCGTTCGATCTCGTAGGTTTAATTTCGCCAAAATCGTTGATAAGTAATTGCGCACGGTTCCTTCTGATAAGAAGAGTTTGGCTGCAATTTCTTTATTGGACTCCCCATAGCCGACCTCTTGGATAATACGCCATTCCGTCGTGCTCAAATCCTTGACATTGTCCTCATCTACAGCAATAGAGAAGTTGGTTTTGGCCATTTGTGAGAAAATTTGAAAGACTTTACTAGCGATATTCGGGTTGATCATGGCTCCGCCTTGATACACCACCTTAATCGCTTCATAGAGTTCCTCTGTCGAGGCTCCCTTTAAAAGATAACCTGAAGCACCATACTTGAGTGCACTATAGATAAATTCATCATCATCAAAGGTCGTTAAAATAATAATTTTGATATCCGGATAGTGCTCTTTGACTTCTTTTGTCGCCAAGACCCCATCCATACCTGGCATCCGAATATCCATTAAGATCAGGTCAGGATGTGTCTGTGGAATGCTAGACAAGACGTGATTCCCATCTTCCACTGTGGCCACCACTTCGATATCGGGGTGGGCTGACAAAATAATTTTCAGAGATTCTCGAATCAAGGCCTGGTCATCTGCCACCATTACTTTTATTACCATCTCTTATCTCCCTTCTTTATATTTCGGTAAACTGACGCGCGTGAAAAATCCATCGCGGCTTTCAAATTGAAGCTGTCCTCCCAGGATGGAAATACGCTCCATCATCTGTTTGAGTCCATAGCCATAAGTCAAGGTTTCAAACCCAACCCCATTGTCCTGCAACTCGATCAGGTAATCTTCTTCATCCTCAAAAAAATGAAGGCTCATCTGACTGGCATGGCCGTGGCGAACCGCATTGGTCATAGACTCTTGGATCACACGAAAGATCGTATCTTCAATCATGACGTCCATATCGACATCGACCCATTCATAGTGTAAATCAACCTGCAACTTGGAAAGCGTCTGGTACTCGCGGATCATCTTTTCTAAAGCATCTTTGAGGGTTCGTCCCTCAAGGGCACCTGGACGGAGGCGGTTGAGAGAGCCTCTCACATCCTGGATTCCTTCCCGGACAACTTCTGATACGCTTTTTACCTGCTCTTTTGCCCGATTGGGATCGATATCAATCAAGACTCCGACAGCATCTAAGCCTGCCGAGATCCCTGTTAGCGCATGCCCCAAGGTATCGTGAATCTCCCGAGCAATCCGCTTGCGCTCCCGATCTTCTGCAATCTTCTCAGACAAGGCCATATAGTTGTTCAACTCCGTATTCACCTTCGAAACCATGGCCAACTCTTCTTCTACTTCGTGGTTTTCTGCAAGAACATTCATAATATAGAACAAAAGCGAAATAATGAAGAGCACCATATTCAAGGCATAGAGGGAATTCTTTAAGAAAAAGGCCAGAATCCGGATGGAGGCAGGGTAAAAATGAATATAGACATCCAGAGAAGGAATCGGAAAGAAAAGCGAAAAGACGTCTGAATTGGTCACAAGAAGCATCAAGAAACTCACTAGGATAAAGGCAAACCAATACTTGCGGTCTCGCTTGGTATTCAACTCTTTGGAACCATAGAAGATATCCGCAAAAACCAAGAGAATAAGCCCGTTATAAGCTACATTTTGGACCCACATCAAGAGCAACATCAGGAGGATCTCCAGAATATTCCACTTATCAAAAATGGACCATCGACTCGTTTGAGACCGATAACGACTCATGGAGATCAAGGCAATCCCAGCAAATAAGAGTGCAGACAACCAAAAAGTTGTAGAGGGCGCAAAAGGAATGCGCTCTAAGCGTTCTACTAATAGGGAAGCTTGTCGTTGAGCAATGATATAATTGGTTGCTTGAAGATAGATGATACTGTTGAGCATCACAGCGATAAAATTCACGACCATCAGAATGGCCAAACTGTATCTCACACCTCTAAATTTTCTCATTACTGCCACCCATTCACATCAAATTGATCGATGTTTTCCTTTGTCATCATTTGAACCGGAATGGTTATTTCTTTTTGGTAGCTCTTCCCATCAGCCATATCTTGGATGACCTCCATCACCCGGTCTCCCATCTTCAACGGAGACTGGGCAACGGTTCCTACGACATCATCTGTCGAGTGCAGCAAGGCTTTCATATCTGGTGAACCATCAATCCCATAGATCGCAATGGGATGGGTGATCCCTTGCTCCTTGATCGCTGCTAAAGCTCCTATAGCTGAACGGTCATTCAAGGAGACTAGAGTATCGACATTCCCCCCTGACTGCAAGAACTTACGGACAGCTGGCATAGCGATCTCCGTCTGACCCTTGGTTTCTAGTTCCGAGATAATCTCATATGACCCATGTCCTTTGATGGTATCCTTAAATCCCTGAATCCGCGTATCTGCTGAAACAGTCCCCTTATGCTCCAAGAGAAGGATCCGAGCATTTGAAGAGCGTTTCATCAGCTCTTTCGCAATCAAGACTCCTGCTTGGTAGTTGTCGGAGACAATGCTGGCATCCGGCTTAAAATGCTTCAGCTGGGTATCAACTGCAATGATCTTAATTCCTTGTTTTCTAGCTTTTTTAAGAGCCCTTAAAATCGGCTGACTATCCCCTTTGACCGGATTAATCACAATCACATTTACTTTTTGAGCGCAAAAATCATCGATCTGCTGGCTCTGCCTTTTTTCATCCAATTCCGGATCTCGGACATAAACAAGAGCTCCTTTCTCATCGGCAATTCGACTAATTTCCGAATGAATACTTTTATAGAACTCATTGTTCATGGTCATATATGTGACACCGATCTTGGTCTGATCCTTGATGCTACTGGTTTGACAAACGGCATAGATCCACAAGAGGATGCAGGTCACTGGAATCACCAGTAAAACCCGTTTTAGCAGCCATTTCAACCGTTCTTTTCTTTCTTCTTTCTCCTTCAAACTCCATTCCTTTTCTGAAAATTTTGAATATATATTACTTTATTCTACTACTTTTTCAAGATAAATGCTGGCTTTTATTGTACAGATGCATTTATTTGATTCGTTTTTAAAAGAGTAATTCCCGAATGAAATCCCTACCAAGTATCAAAAAAGCTGGTCTATAAACGAACCAGCTTTCTTTTTTTGTTTCTAAAAAGGAAGATCTTCCTCTTCTAAGATGATATCGGCTAAATCTCCCGTTCCACCATTTTCACGCATCGCTCGCTGAGCGCGGCTCTCTAGCAACTGAAAACTTTGGCAGAGGACCTCTGTCACATACTGCATGACCCCATTTTTCTCGTAGCGGCGCGTCCGAATCTCTCCATCCAAAGAGATCAGGCTCCCTTTGCTAGCATAACTAGCCATGGTTTCAGCCAATTTCCCCCAGACAACGACATTAACAAAATCAGTCTCTCGCTCCCCGTTTTGATCCTTGTAGCGACGATTGACTGCAACAGTCACTCGGGCAACGGATTTATCTGTGCTGGTTTTGTGCAATTCTGGAGCCGCCACCAAGCGACCGATTAAAATAACTTTATTATACATCATTTACCTCCTATCTATTTATTCGAAAAAATTTCAAAAAATGGAGGTGACAAATCAAAATCAAAAAAATCTAGGATTCAAAACATCCTAGATTCTTCTCTTTATTCGTGCCAGTGACGATCAGGATCAAAAGGTGTCCCTGCTACTTCTGCATCATCCAATTCAATAATGCCTCGTTTTTGAGGAGCATTTGGCAAGTGCAATTCGCGAGGACTGCACATCATGCCATAACTTTTTTCTCCACGAAGGGCCCCTGGGAAAATCAAGCTGCCATCCGGCATCATGGCACCTGGAAGAGCGACAATGGTCTTTAGACCCACTCGCGCATTTGGAGCTCCTGCTACGATCTGAACTGTCTTATCTGGTCCAACTGCTACTTGGCAGATATTCAAGTGGTCACTATCTGGATGGGCTACCATTTCAAGGATTTCTCCCACCACAAATTTTGGTTCCAGATCATTGACCAAACGTTCTGCGAAGCCTTCTTTTTCCAATTCTTGGTTCAAACGATCCACTTGCTCATCTGTCAAAAAGACTTGGCCCTTGCCTTCGATGGCGAAGAAAGATGAGGCATCAAAGATATTCCAGGCAACGGTTTCTTGCTTGTCCTCACGGAAAACGCGAGCCACTTTTCCTTTTCTCTCCACCGCGAGCTTTGCATCTCCACTATTTTTCAAGGTCAGCATCAATACATCGCCAACTTGTTCTTTGTTGTATGTTACAATCATGTTCTTCTCCTATTTTAATCCTGCTAAGAATGTTGTAATCTGGGCTTTAGTTTTCCGATCCCGATTGACAAACCGTCCGATTTCCTTATCCTTTTCCAGAACCACCAAACTAGGGATCCCATAAACATCCCAGACTTTCGCCAGATCCATATAGGCATCTCGGTCAATTAAGATAAAGGTAAATTCGGGATTTTCAGCCTCAATCTCCGGCAAAAAAGGCTTGAGATAACGGCAATCCCCACACCAGTCAGCTGAAAAGACAAAGACTTTCTTGCCCTCTTGCTCTACACAAGAAGCAATTTCTTCTAGAGAATTTGGTGTAATCATAGTTTTTCCTCTTCGTACTGCAAAAGACCATCCTCATAGACAAAGCGGTAATGGCGCTCATCTTCAAAAATGACGCCTCCTACTAAACGCTCTTCACTAGACTCGTAGAGTTCCACATACAAGGTCGCAATCGTCCCCATAGCTTCCATTTGCTCCCGTACTTCTGCTACCAACTCTTCTTGAGTACGGAGACGCTTTTGATCTTTGGCAATTTTATAAACACCGGCCGCAAGAGCTCCTGCACTTGCTACAGCCAGACTAGACAAAATAATTTTTTTAGCTTTCATAGTGCCTATTGTAACACAAAATAAGCAGAGGGACAATGGTCTAGGCTGGATCTCCTCCTTCAGTTTTTCGGGACCGATTTCTATAATAACGCTACCATCCTTGTAGAAAAAGTGATAAAATAGCATCAGAAAGAAGGTAACCTATGACTGATTTATTTTCTAAAATCAAAGAAGTAACTGAAATCCCTGCTATCTCAGGTCATGAAGCTCCTGTACGGGATTATTTGCGCCAACAATTGACCCCTCATGTGGACGAAATCGTGACAGATGGTCTCGGTGGGATCTTTGGAGTCAAACACTCAACAACTGCCGACGCTCCTCGTATCTTAGTAGCTGCCCACATGGACGAAGTTGGTTTTATGATCAGCGAAATCAAAGCTGACGGAACTTTCCGTGTTGTCCCAATCGGAGGTTGGAATCCGATGGTCGTTAGCAGCCAACGCTTCAAACTCTTTACACGTGATGGACGTGAATACCCTGCTATTTCCGGATCTGTTCCTCCACATTTGACACGTGGTACAGGTGGACCAACCGTACCTGCCATTAGCGACATCGTCTTTGATGCAGGCTTTAGCTCTAAAGCCGAAGCTGAAAGCTATGGGGTTCGTCCTGGAGATACCTTGGTCCCAGATAGCTCTGCGATTCTCACTGCTAATGGTAAAAACGTCATCTCCAAAGCATGGGATAACCGCTACGGCGTCTTGATGGTCAGCGAATTGGCCAAGAGCCTTTCTGGACAAGCTTTAAACAACGAACTCTATGTAGGGGCTAACGTTCAAGAAGAAGTAGGACTTCGTGGTGCCCACACTTCAACCACTAAATTTGATCCTGAAATCTTCCTTGCTGTAGACTGTTCGCCAGCGGCCGATGTCTTTGGAGACCAAGGTGCGATTGGGGAAGGAACACTGCTTCGCTTCTACGATCCAGGTCACATCATGCTACCAAATATGAAAGATTTCTTGCTCACTACTGCTGAAGAAGCGGGCATCAAATTCCAATATTACTGTGGTAAGGGTGGAACCGACGCCGGTGCCGCACACTTGAAGAATGGTGGAGTGCCATCTACCACCATTGGTGTCTGTGCCCGTTACATCCACTCTCACCAAACCCTCTATGCCATGGATGATTTCTTGCAAGCGCAAGCCTTCTTGCAAGCATTGGTTAAGAAATTGGATCGCTCTACAGTTGATTTGATCAAACACTATTAAACAACATCGATCACGAAGCCCCGTAAGGGGCTTTTTTAGGGGGGAAACAAGGTTCTCTTTGAAACTTTCCAGCGTGAGTCACCATTAAGCCCTTTGGCATCCACACTCCCCTTAGGAAAGTATCTTAGAATATTTTATCTTCCATCTGTTTTCTGATATAATATGAAAGAATGAAATGGTAGGGAACGGAACACTCATCCTTGGATTCGTGTGGCAGACCCTTCGCTTATATACAGGAGTTTTACATGAAAAAACAAGCTTTTAGTTCTGAAAAGTATTTGAACTTGCAACGTGACCACATTATTGAGCGGATCAACCAATTCGATGGCAAGCTCTACCTTGAATTTGGTGGTAAGATGTTAGAAGACTTTCACGCTGCTCGTGTCCTCCCTGGATACGAACCAGACAATAAGATCAAGCTGCTACAAGAATTGCGCGACCAGGTGGAAATTGTCATTGCCATCAACGCCAACAACATTGAGCACTCAAAAGCCCGTGGGGATCTAGGAATTTCTTATGACCAAGAAGTACTGCGTTTGATCGACAAATTCAATGAATTGGGGATTTTTGTAGGCTCTGTCGTAATCACCCAATATGCTGGACAAGCTGCAGCAGATGCCTTTCGCAAACAACTGGACAAGAGCGGGATCGCCTCTTATCTCCACTATCCGATCAAGGGCTATCCGACTGATATGGACCACATCATCTCTCCTGAAGGGATGGGGAAAAATGACTACATCAAAACTAGCCGCAATTTGGTCGTTGTGACAGCTCCTGGACCTGGTTCTGGTAAGCTTGCAACTTGTATGTCCAATATGTACCATGACCAATTAAATGGGATCAAATCAGGTTATGCCAAGTTTGAAACCTTCCCAGTATGGAATCTTCCTTTGCACCACCCAGTTAACTTGGCTTATGAAGCAGCGACTGCAGATCTAGACGATGTCAATATGATCGATCCTTTCCACCTTCAAACCTATGAGGAAACAACGGTCAATTACAACCGCGATATCGAAATCTTCCCTGTCTTGAAGCGAATGTTGGAACGCATCTTAGGAACCTCTCCTTATGCTTCTCCAACAGACATGGGCGTCAACATGGTTGGCTTTGCCATTGTGGACAATGACGCTGCGATTGAAGCTTCCCAACAAGAAATCATCCGTCGCTATTACCAAACTATTTTGGATGTCAAAGCCGAACGCGTCGGTGAAGGAGCTGTCAAGAAGATTGAGCTCTTGATGAATGATTTAGGGATTACTCCAAATGACCGGAAAGTGACCATTCTTGCTCGTCAGAAAGAAGAAGAAACAGGCGAGCCAGCCTTGGCCCTTGAATTACCAAACGGCGAGATGGTAACCGGAAAAACCTCTGATCTCTTTGGCCCAACCGCAGCTCTCTTAATCAATGCAAGCAAGAAATTGGCGCATATTGATAAAGAAACCAAATTAATCGAGCCAGAATACGTCCAACCGATCCAAGGCTTGAAGATCAATCATTTGGGTAGCCGCAACCCTCGTCTTCACTCAAATGAGATCCTCATTGCCCTTGCCATTACAGCCATGAGCAACGAAGATGCTAATCTTGCTATGCAAGAATTAGGCAAGTTGAAAGGTAGCGAAGCCCACTCAACCGTGATGCTGACAGACGAAGACAAGAATGTCCTTCGCAAGCTCGGGATCAATGTCACCATGGACCCTGTCTACCAGTACGATCGCTTGTATCGTAAATAAACTAAGACAAACAAAAACAATTCCTACTAGAGGGATTGTTGAGAGCGTAGAGAAACGAATCTTTAATAAAATCTAATCAATTCTTTAAAAATTATACTCGTTATAGTTATTCAATTATATTCTGAAATTTTCCGCTGTGAGAAAAGTTCCTGAAACAATACAGTTTCAGGCACTCGGAATTATTGAGACCTTAGGCTCAATAATTAGTCATGGAACTTCGTAGAAGTTCGCTGACATCCGTACTCACCTAAGGAAAGTTTTTTAATAAGACTTTGTCTTCAATCTCAACAATCCCTCGAACAGGGATTGTTTTTTTATGATGCAAAGAAGAGGGACTATTTGACAGCCTCCCATAATTGGCGAATGGCCTTTCTTTGAACAGGGTCCACAAAATGAGGAGCAATTTCATTCAAAGATTCTAGGACAAAGGCACGTTCTGCCACATAAGGATGTGGCAAGATCAAGCTCGGACTGTAACAAATGGTGTCCTCCATATAGAGCAGATCTAAATCAATCACACGTGGTCCCCACTTGACCTCACGGATACGTCCCATTTCCTGCTCAATGGCAAGTAAAGCCTCTAATAAATCCTCTGGGGTCATCCAGGTTTCAACTTCTGCCACCTGATTCAAAAAGGTGTCCTGCTCCACTCCTCCCCAAGGTTCTGTTTCAATCCTTGTGGATGTCTGAAGAAGTCGAATGCCTCGATCCTTGATTTTTTCTAGCGCCGTCTCTAGTTGCAGTTGTTTATCTCCCATATTGGTGCCAAGCCCAATAAAGGCCCGTTTTTTCTCCCGTTCGATTGTCACCAAACAAGTCTCTAATGGCAAGGGAACAGGAGCCCAAGGTTTTTTCAACTCCAGACGAACTTTTTCTACGAAGGCATAGCTTTCGAAAATCTTTTGAACCAACTGAAAGGCCACCGTTTCAATCAGATCGATCTTTTCTGCCTGCATCCACTCAGTCAACTGTTCCGCCAAGATCCCATAATGGATCGAAGCTTCCAAATCACCTGTGCGGGCAGCACGAGTCATCTCATAATCTACCCATAGGTCTAGGACAAAGCGTTGTCCTAATTCTTTTTCTGTTGGAAAAACACCGTGATAGGCGTATACCTCTAAGTCCTTGATCCGTAATTGATCCACTCTCTTCACCTCTTATAGCCAGCCATTAGTGGCCCATGAGTTTATAGGCTTCATTTTTTAAGTCTTTATCTGTCGCAAGCAGTCCACGCGCAGCAGTTGTCACTGTAGCGGTCCCAGGTTTACGGACACCACGCATGTTCATACACATGTGCTCTGCTTCTACCCAGACAAGTGCTCCTTGTGCTCCAAGATATTCCATCAAGGCATCTGCGATTTCTACCGTCAAACGTTCCTGAATCTGTGGTTTTTTAGCGTATACTTCGACCGTACGAGCCAGTTTTGAAAGCCCAGCCACACGACCATTTGGAATGTAGGCAATGTGCACTTTTCCATAAAATGGCAAAAAGTGATGCTCACACATGGAATGGAAGAAGATATCCTTCTCGACCACCATATTGTTATCAATGATTTCAAATGATTTAGACAGGTGCTCTTCTGCTGTCTGCCCTAGTCCTGCAAAGATTTCTTGGTACATCTTTGCAATGCGGATCGGCGTTTCCTGAAGTCCCTCACGGTTCTCATCTTCACCGACTGCCTCGATGATCATTTTCACTGCTTCTTCAATTTTCTTTGTATCCATATCATCTCCTAGTTGGATTTTTCTGTTTTTAATAAATAAGGTCGTACCTGGCTAAGGAAGTAGAGCGACCCCGTTACAATGAGGAGCTCATCACCTTTAGCTTGCCAGTTTTGTAGAAACTCTTGCCAGTTGACTTCCTCAAGCTGATGGTTTTTCGCAGCAGCTCTTATCTCTTCTTGAGAATAGGCTCTTGGATCTTCAAAGCTCGTGAGGATCAAGCGACTATTTTCTAGTTTCTGCCACTGAATGAGCATCTCTTCTAAGGCTTTGGTCCGGATGCAGGTAAAAAGAATGGTCTTTTTTTGACTTGGGAAAAGTTCCCGAAGACTTGCGATTAAAGGCGCAACGGCGTGGGGGTTATGGGCCCCATCTAGCAAGATCATGGGATTCTGCGAGACCACTTCCATCCGGCCAGGCCAGACGACTTGATGCAAGGCCTCATCCACTAACTCTCTTGACAAGAGTTCACGCCCTTCTCTTTCAAAAAGTACATCACAGATACTGATCGCAAGAGCTGCATTGCTGGCCTGGTGATGACCTAAGAGCGCTACTTGATAGGAGGCTTTTTTTCTTTTGGAACTGTGATAAGAAAAGGATTGGCCCGATAAACAAGAGGCCTCTAGCTCAACTTGGTAATCTCTGTCATAGGCTGTTATCGGTGCCTGCTTCTGAATCGCAATGCCTTCAATGACTTGGCTGGCTTCTGTTTCTAATTTCCCTAGAACCAGAGGAATTCCTGGCTTAATGATGCCAGCCTTTTCACGGGCGATGGAAGCCAGATCTGGCCCAAGAAGGGCGACATGATCCAAGCCAATCGAAGTGATCGCGGTCAGAACGGGCTGGCAGACGTTAGTACTGTCTAGTCGTCCCCCCATACCGACTTCCATAATCACATAATCCAGCTCCTCATGAGCAAAATAATCATAGGCGATCGCCGTCATCACTTCAAATTCCGTCAAACCTTGAAAGATGTCTCTTGATTCTTCAGCTTCCAAGAGCTGTTGGTAGCTATCCAGATAGGTTTGCAGGTCTTGATCGGAGATGGCTTCGCCATTAATGGTGATCTGGTCATTGTAATGGATCAGATAAGGAGAGGTAAAGACTCCAACGCGTAAACCTGCCTGCCTCAAAAGTTGGGACAAGGTAGCAATGGTAGAGCCCTTGCCATTAGTCCCCGCAACATGAATGACCCGACAGTCTAGGTGAGGATTTCCTCTCAAAGCCAAGAGAGCTTCCATGCGCTCCAAGCCGAAATGTGGATCTTGGGAACGATAGGCTTCTAGCCAACGAAGATCCAACTGATGTTCTTTTGTCTTCATTTACTTGTATTGTTTTAAATTAGTATCTGCTGCCTCTTGGGCTTGGAAAATGGCTTGGCCCAGACTGGCTGCCATCTTGTGTAGGGGAATATCATGCACCCGCACCACTTCGACTCCTTGACTAGCTGCAATACTCGTCAAATGGCTCGAAGCCAGGTCCCGATTCCAAAAACCAGTCTCCGTTGCAGGATCTGTCTCAAATCCAGCTTCTTCAATAATATTGACCACAAAGCGTTTGCGGGAGACCCCTAGAAAGATCGGATACCCCTTTTGGTGAATCGTCCCAAGTTCTTGTAATAAGAGTAAGTTCTCGCGCTTGGTCAAACCAAAGCCGATCCCAGGGTCTAGCATGATCCGTTCCGTCTGGACACCGGCTTCTTTTGCGACCGCAAGCGAGCGGTCAAAGAAGGTCCACATCACGTCTTGAATCGGCTCTTGAGCCATCTGTTGAAGTTCTTGCTCTGAAAAGACTGGTTCGAAACCAAAACGTGGAAAGATAGTGGAACTTGGATGATGCGGTCTTGCCATCACTGGATTAAACATGAGAACCGCGCTGGCTTCATGCTCCGCAACCACAGCAGCCATCTTAGGATCTCCAAGAAAACCAGTAATATCGTTGACAATATCAGCTCCAGCTTCGAGCGCTGCCGCCGCCACCTGGGACTTCCAGGTATCCACTGAGACCAAGACATCACTTTCTTTCCGAATGGCTTCGATCACCGGAACCACACGGTCAATCTCTTCTTGGATCTCTACATAATGACTACCTGGTCTGGTTGATTCTCCTCCGATATCGAGGATCTGAGCTCCTTCTTGGATCAGTTTTCTCGCCTGCTGCAAGGCTGCATCCACACTCGTATACTTACCGCCATCAGAAAATGAATCCGGAGTGACATTTAAGATCCCGCAAAGAAGGGTCCCTTGGCCACTCAGCCATTTTTTATCAATCATTTTCGTTCTCCTTTGATTCCCTTCCTACAGCATGATTGCGAATAAAAGAGGCTAGAACAAGTGTTCTAAACCTCTGAGTCTACTCTCCATACGGATTTCTGATTTTATCTGACCTTCTGTAGGATGGTTCTGCATCAAAACTCATTGGTACCTACCATTTTATCATAATTTATCATGGAAGAAAACTCTCCATACTGGCAATAAACAAAGGAGTATGACCACCGGATAGTAATAGGCCAGCGCATTCAAGGTCATATGAAGGCAAATGCTATACTCGATCCGCTTGTAGCGATAAGCCACCCAAGTTAAGATCAAGGACATGCCTCCGTAAGCTACCCATTCCCCTAGGGTACTCGGACCATGCAAGTAAGTAAAAAAGAGAGCACCGGCTAGGTAACCGATCGGTTCTGCCCCTCGAAAGATCAAACGAGGGATGATGGCCCGACAGAGCAGCTCTTCTAGAATCGGAGCGACAAGGATCACGACCATGCCCATAGCAAGAAAAGGAGCATGAGATTGTAGTTCATTCAGAGCCGCTTGGTTTGCCGTCGTACCACCTGCCTCTTGTTTCAACAAGGGATAGGCGAGCAGGTTATTAGCCATCAACAAGAGAAGAAAAAGAAAATTTCTCCCCAGAGCCGGCCAGGTTATGACCCGAACATCCAAGTTCTCCAGAGGGCTCATCTTAATGACCCTATAAAAAACAAAGAGCACCGCCACTGTCACCAAGAGAGTGAGGATGGTGACCCACCTTGCATCCATTCCTTCTTGAAGGGAATAAACCATGGTGATGAGGGGAAATTGTGAGAGAAAGAATAAGGGCATAAAAAGCAGGAGCCAGAGGGCATTCTTACATAATGGGTGCTCTCGAACAAAAGACTGTATATTTTTCAATGGACAACCTCTTTCTTGTATAAAATAAGAAGGCTGGGGCTTTCGCCTCCAGCCTTCTCACTTTATTTCAGTTTACTGATTTTTGAAACGTTCAACGTCACGCGCAATCACCAACTCTTCATCAGTTGGAATAACCAATACCTTCACACGGGAATCATCTGTGGAAATATCTCCAACAACTCCAAAGACGTTCTTTTCAGGGTCGACCTTGCAGCCAAACCAGCTGATCCCATTGATAATAGAAGAACGAACGTTTACTGCATTTTCACCGATTCCTGCTGTAAAGATGATGGCATCTGCACCGTTCAAGACAGCCAAGTATTGACCGATGTATTTTTGCAAACGATCGATAAAGATATCGTAAGCCAATTTAGCTTTTTCGTCTCCATTCTGCATCGCTGTATGAATATCCCGCATGTCGCTAGAAGATTCAGAAACACCCAGAAGACCTGATTCACGATTGAGGATGCGGCTGATATCTTCAGGCTCACTGAAATCCTCTGTATGTTCCATCAAGTAAGGAATAATCGCTGGATCGAGATCCCCTGTACGGGTTCCCATCATGACTCCACCTAGAGGGGTGAAACCCATTGAGGTATCGACAGAGATTCCTTTGTCAACTGCTGTAACAGATACACCATTTCCAACGTGGCAGGTGATCAATTTCAATTCTTCTAATGGTTTCCCAAGAAGTTTAGCAGCTTCACCAGCTACATACTGATGACTGGTCCCATGAGCACCGTACTTACGGACCTTATTTTCTGTGTAATATTTGGTTGGAAGAGGGTAACGATAAGCTTTTTCCGGCATGGTTGTATGGAAAGAAGTATCAAATACCACAACACTGGTAATATTTGGACAAATCTCTCTAAAGGCACGAATTCCAGCTGCATTTGCAGGATTATGAAGAGGTGCTAATAAAGACAATTCTTCTACTTTTCGAAGGACTTCGTCATCTACCAAGGCAGAATCCTTGAAGTATTCTCCACCAGCAACGACGCGGTGGCCCACACCTGTAATCTCATCGTAGGATTTGATAATATCAAAACGAATCAAATCATCCAACAAAATTTTTACAGCTTGTGTATGGTCCTGGATATCTAATACTTGTTTTTCAGAGCGTCCATCAAATTTAACAGTTGAAATAGAATCCTTCAAACCGATCCGTTCAATCAACCCTTTTGCAAGAACAGTTTCCTCTGGCATTTGGTACAATTGCCATTTCAAACTAGAGCTTCCTGCATTAATAGAAATTGTTTTCGACATATATTCACCTCATTAAGCGTTTTCACTTCCTCTATTATATCAGATCTTTGATCAAATTTCACTATCCTTTAACCAGTTTTGGAAACTTTCCATAAAGTGAACCACCTGGTCTTGATTCTGGAGATCGGTAAACGGATAGACAAAGGGCTGAACAGACTCTTCTTCTTGTTTTCGTAGGACGAAAATCGTCTTAGCATAGGCTGGATTTGAAAAAAGAGATTCTGGCAAGATCAGCATGGCAAGGAGTTGAGCCTTGTCTTTCAACCAAACTTTTAAAAGATCACTCTGAGGGCTCGTCAAGAGGTTATTGGGGGCTAAAAAGATAGCTACTCCTTGAGGTTTCAGGTATTTCAAAGCCTGTTCCATCATGAGGTGATGGGCATAGGTATGGCCTTCGGAGCTCGCTACCTGATAGCGCTGTGCAATCGCATCATCTGGATAGTAACCAATCGGAAGATCACTAACGATCAAGTCACTTTCTTTCAACACTTGCGGACGCACCGCATCTCCTTGTGCAAAGACAACGCTAGACTCCATCACATCTGCGATACTAGCAGATAAGTCAATCAAGAGATCATCCACTTCCAACCCTAAGTAATCGATCTTGAGACGACTATTATTGACAATAGTCTCAGCGAGATTTCCGGTCCCACTTCCCACTTCTAAGACATCCAGTTGGTCGCTTTTAGCCAACTGATCGATCAAAAATGTAATGATAAAACCAATCGCATCCGGTGTGAACTGGTGATTCGCTTGCAAAGGTTCTGTCTGAGCAGCTTTCATAAATAGAAATTGGTAGGCTCTGCGCCATTCTTCCTTACTTAAACCTAATTCTTTTAATTTTTTGCTATTGTTTTTAACAATGTCTAGATCCGTCTTGCCATCCAAATACATGGTATTTTGTTCAATCAAGGCGTCATAAAAGTTGGTCGACAATTCATTTTGAATACTTTGAGTGTTTTCCAATAGATAGGTATAGGCTTGTTCAATTTTTTCGAAATTCATGATTTCCTCCGCACCCTATCATACCAAAAATTAGTCTTTTTCGCTATTTTCTGCTGGCTCCTTGGTCTCGTTTGACGTCTCTTCAGAAGTCGTTTCGGTCCCTGCCTTCTCCTTATCTTTCTGTGTCTTCTTCTTTTCTTTTTTAGCTTTCTTGCTTTCTTTTTCTTCCCTTACAGGAAGGACAAACTCATAGCTTTCGCCATTTATCTCAGTCTGAACATGCAGAAAACCAGTGTCCTGCTGTAGCTGAACAACTCCAGACTTTAAGTGAATATCCGATGTTTTCTCATCACTCTTTCTTTTTTCAAGAGCCAATTGCACCAACGCATAGGCCCGAAGACGCTCTTGACTCGTCTTTAAGATTCGTCTTTCCGCAACCTGACGGTGCAGGTAAAACTGAAGCAAGAGACTAAAAATCGCTGCCATCAAGAGAGCGTAGAGTAAGACCCCAGCCTTAACTTTTTTCATTTTGTATCGCTGGTACCACATGGTAGACATACTCCCTTTCTAGACCATCTTCAAAATTCAACCGCAGATGAATCAACTCTCCCTCCTGCCAAATCTGACTAGAGTGAACCCCTGAAATCATAGGCTGATAGCCCCTGCCCTTATCATCTGTTTTTCGGATATCATCTCCTTTAGATTGACCAATGGCAATTGGTTTTTGATCCTGAACCAAGTAGATATGGTTGTTCTCCACTTTTTCAAAATGACTCCGGTCCAATTCCACCTGCAATTGTTGCTGAAAAAGTATCCATTCTTCCTGCTTTTGATGAGCCTGGTAGTCCAATTCAGCATGCAGAAGCTTGGTCAAGCCTTGAAAGACCAACACTCCCCCACTGAGCACCAAGAGAGCGACCAAGGCTTCGAGCAGGGTAAAGGCCTTGACCTTTCCTTTATTCCACATGCAGCACCACCTTTCCTTGATGATAGACTGTGAGTTGATCGCCATCTTTTTCGACTTGAACCTGAATACCATTGGCCTCCAGATGATTTTGCCCCGTCTGAAGCGCCATTTGAGCGACCGACAAGACTTCTACCTCTTTGAAATCCGCTAGTCGCTCCTTGCGCGAACGGCGGATCTCCCCTAACAATAAAGTCGTAATCATGGCAAATAAACCCAAGGCTACCAGAGATTCTAGGAGAATACTAGCGGGAACGGATGCTTTTTTTAATTTTCCCATTTCCAAGTGAAAGCTGATAAGTCACCACTCCTCTCTGTGTCTGAAAGTGAACATTGGCTAGCGAAGAATTGCCACCTGCTCGGTCCAATCGAATAGTTTTAGGATCTTGCAAAATGACAGAATCAGGAATCTCCACCGTCTGGTAGGGCGTTTGAATCTTCCTTGCAGTCACTTCAACATCCAATTCCGTTTGCCTTGCCAATGCTATCTTTTGGCTTTCTTGATAGAGATGTTCAAACTCTGCAAAAAATACTTTTTCTTCCACCTGCTGAAAGCTCGTCTTGATCGATCCCGATAAGCCCAGATAGATAAAACTGACGATCATCAAGGTCAGAAGGGTCTCCACCAAAGTGAAGGCCTTAATCTGCAACCGCACGAGTTTCTCCACTATTTTTCGCATAATAGGCACGGTAGGATTCAGCTTGTTTGTTGGTAATATTTCCATCCGCAATCAGTTTTGCTAGAGTGGCTTGGTCATTGGTATGATTGAGCTCATACAATTCAGCCTGGCTTTCGACCACCTTCACAACCGCTGCATTTCCTGTCTCTTTCACGGAGTCTTTTTGCTTGGTCAAATTCGGCACAAAGAGCAATAAGAGCACACTGATGATCAATAAGACCACCAACATTTCAATAAGTGTAAAAGCTTTAACCTTATAGGTTTTTATTTTTTTCATAAATGAACCTCCATATTTTGATAAATCGGCAGCAACATGGCTGCATAGAGTAACACAATCACAAGAGCCACAAAGATAAACACCAAGGGTTGTATCACATTCATGGCCTTGTGAACCCGACGAAAGAAATCTTCCCATGTTTTTTCAGCGTAGATCTCTAGTTCATTTCCGAGCTTTGATTTGACTTCACCATATTCAATCATAAGGGGCAATTCTTCTTTGAAAAAAGGATACCCCCCGACCGTCTCTGAAAAAGACTGGCCACGGTCTAAAGAAAGAGCTAAGTCCCTTCCAATTTCTTGAAAAAGCTGGGATTTTTGGTCCTGCATCATGGAAAAAATCTGAGACAACTCCAATCCTTGCCCAATCAGATTGCCCCATTCTCTAGCATAATAGGCTGTCAAATAAGCTTGAATCATGCCTTTTCCGAAAGGCAGATGAGACAAGGTTCTAAAAACGTTGATCTTGCCTGACTTTCGATAATAGAGAAAGCCGAGTAAGAAGAAGGTCACCAGTCCCGCTCCTAAGGCCAAAAAGAGTTGGGGGAAGGAACTGATCAATTGCGTCCCAATATTTTGAGCATCCATTTGAGGGAGCAAGTAATTGCGCAAGCCTAGCATAATCAGAACTAAAAATCCAAGCAAGATGAGAGGATAGGTGCTCACCTCAATCAGCTTTTTCTTGACCTTGCGCATGTTTTCTAAGTAAGCACTGATTTTCTCCAAGCTCAATGAAAGATTGCCATGGAGCTCAGCGAGAGACAGCTGTGTCGTCACTGCATCTGAAAAACCGATCCCCGCCATCATCTCTGAAAAACTCCGCCCCCGAGAAAGGTCCTCTCGCATCTGGGAAACCAAACGACTCTCCACTAGGTGAGAGCGATCCAGAAAATCGACGATCTCAGACAGATGAAAACCACTCGAATAAAGATTCAAAAACAATTCAATGATTTGCTTTTGTTTAGCGGTAGATAATTTTTTCGGCTTGCGCCTGAGCCAGCTGGATATATCCCGATTGAGCCAAGAGATCCATTTGTTGGTTCCAGCGGCTGGCTGAGTGCTCTTGGTAGTTTTCCGTCGCAAAATCGACCACACCTCCTCCTGCAATTAATCGTTGGTAGCAAATACCTTGTAAAACAATCTTGAGCTCTTCCTCGCTCACTCCAAGTTCTAAGAGCCTCTCATAAACACCTCGAACGCTCTTGGCATGAATAGTAGAGAAGACGGTGACTCCTGTCAAACTAGCTCGTACGACTGCACGAGCTGTTTCCTTATCTCGGATTTCTCCAATAATGAGAAGGTCCGGCCGATGGCGCAAGGAGAGTTTGATCAGGTTGTCATAGGTCATGCCGATCTGGTCATTCAGCTGGAGCTGAAGCATATTCTCTTGCTTGATCTCGACAGGATCTTCAATGGACATGACTTGCTGGTCCGCAAAGCGCTCTTGCGCCAACGCATGCATGAGAGTGGTCTTTCCCGAGCCAACGGGACCCGCAAAAAGATAAAGCCCACGACCAGCCAATTTCTTCTGCAAGTCCGGCAACTGGTCAAACCAAAACCGCAATTCACGTTCCTCATCATGCAAGAGCCGAATGACCAAGCTTTCATAGCCACGATAATCCCCCACTGTCGACAAGCGAATCGAAACCACTCCATCCTCTAATGGGTAATCACACGATCCTAGCTGGCTGCGCCTTTTTTCTCCTACATTCATCCCTGCTGCAAATTTGAAGTGGCTAATAATAGCTGTCATGTCCTCAAAAGGGAAGGACTGTACAAAACGTCTCTCATCTCCCACCCTCATAAAAACCTGGTACTCCTCCTTCCGAGGAATGAAGTAAAGATCCTGAGCTTCTTCCTTTTTCCCCAGGCGGATCAATTTTTTTGCAATTTCTTGAACCATAGTTCCTCCTCTCACTTATACTATTCGAAAAAGAAGACAAAAAAAGAAGACTTTCTAGATCGCTCTAAAAAATCTTCCGAATTTCTCTTATGACAGGGTCGTCCCCTTTTTTGAATCGATTGTATATTGACAAGAACGGTGTTTGCGACTGCCTTTTTCCTTTTCATAACCTGGACGGAGCTTGCTTTTAGGGATCTTATGCTCGTCTTCTAAGAGGACAAGCGAGTGGAAAAACTGCACATCATCACTGCAGTCCTCACACCACTCTTGCTCTTTGGTATCCCAAAAGATTGTCATGAGATCACTCCGACTCTTATAACTTGGAAAGTGTGCATTCAACTCCAACCATTTCTGCTTGTAGTATTTCAAAGCCTGGTAATAGTCTTCAAACTTCCGACTACTCACGATATCTTCTTCCCAACCTTCTAAAAACCACCAGGGTTCACAGTCCCCGTACATTTCAATTACTCGATACATTAACTCTTCCATCCTTTGTATCCTCTATTATATAGAAAATCCTTTGAGAATAAAAGTTTTCTGCTCAGAGCATCATTTTTCAGGTAATTTTCAATTGATTTTTGCTATTTTTTTCAAAAATAGACTACTTGATTTCTCTTGGGTCCTTTTTTCGAGAATCAAAAAAAGAGCTTCCCAACAAAATGGCGAGCCATCTTGGGGAACTCTCTCTTCTCAAGTATTTAGAACAATTCAAGTGCAATCATAGTTGTCATGGTTGCATCGTAATAGTTGTTCAGAGGTAGATCTTGTGTAAAGATATACTTGTTCTGTTGAACCAATTTCAAATAGCCTTTTTCTTGTTCAGAGGCATAGACAATCGGTGCCAAAAAGCTTGCTGCCTGATGAATATTCAGGGCCTTCCCTTTCAAATCATAACCCGCATACAGGTTTCTTTGACTCTTGAAAAAGTTTAGCATCTTTTTCACCAATTTTTGACTGTCTGCGTCCTTGCTTTGAATAAGGTTGTATGGAAGACGACAAGCGTTATAAGAATAGGCACCATCATACTTGGATTCAATCGTCTTGGGATCCGCTACACGCGTTCCTTGCTCATCTACCCAGATGAAATCAGGTAGTAAACCTGTTTTTGTTTGGGAGCTAATCGTTTGGAGTTGCTGCAACATCTTTTCTTTGATAGCCAACCACTTCGAATCTTTTGTCACTTCATAAAAGATCTGGAATTGTGCTGGCAATGTATCAGACGTCCGCATCAAATGATAAAATTCCGAATCCTGATTGGCCCAATTTCCCACCGTTAATACACCGTTTTCTTCATTGTAATTGTATGAGAGAACATCTTCTAAAATCGCTTTTGCTTGTGCTTGGTAGTCTTTAGCTTGCTTTGGCCATTGCCGAGCAGCTTTTAGAAGAGCATAGGCAATGTAGAGATCCCCATCTGTTGCGTTATGCCCCTCAACACTCGCCTCCCCATTGGCAATAGTTTGTTTCCAAGACATCAATTGGGTGCCTTCTAAGCGATGATTTAGATAATATTGATAGAGTCGGTCAAAGTCTGCTTGTTGGGCTTGTCCTTTTTCGGCAGCTGCGACAGTAATCAGCATTCCATAACTTTGTGCCTCGGATAAAACCACCGTTTGATTGCGATCATTGGTAGTTCGAACATAGGATTCTTTCCCTTTTGAAACAACAAAATGCTCATTCCACTGACGATAAATTCGATTTCGCATCTCCACTTTACTTCTCGTTCTCGCTAAAAACAAGGTCAAACAGAAAATGCAAAGGATGACTAGAAACCATACATATCTCATCTTTTTCGTATTCATAATTTCTCCTATCCTGCGAATCGTTTTGTTTTAACCCATTTGGTTTCTTTCCGGTGCAATAGTTTATCCATCACAATCGAAGAGATGGCATCAATTGACACAATGATAAACAGTTGAGAATAGGTGAAATAGGCAGCTAGGGCTAACCAAATTTGCTTGGTGGTTGCTTGACCAAATTGTGAGGCAAGAGCCACATTAATCTGAAGAAGATAAAGCCCAATCATCAAGACCCAATTGAAGAGCATCAACTGCGCAATATAGATATTTTCAGAATCAAAAGCAAACGGAATCTGAACACCTGGTACCACTGTATGGATACACATGGCCAGAATATTGGCAAAAAAGATCAAATCAGATAAGATGATCGCTGCATTAAACCAGAAGAAAACACAGGAATAGTTAGTCACTTCTAACTTCACGCGCCAATTTCCCTTACCAAATAAATGCTTGAAGTTAGAAAGAACCACTTCATAATTCCCTTTGGCCCAACGTTTCCGTTGCATATAATAACTCTTCAGAGTTTCCGGCTCTTGTTGGAAGGCTTCTGAATTATAGGCTAGCGCAATCAACTTCCCACTTTGCATAATCTTGAAGGAAATATCGGTATCTTCTGTTAAGGCACCATTTTTCCATCCTCCAATACTCTTGACAAACTCAGTTTGAATAATGAAATTGGTTCCTGGAATCCGTCCAATCTTGAAGAGATGCCACATGCCCACATGATGAACCCGTTGGGTGACAACAATCTCTTGGTTGATACAGCGGGTCAAGAAGTTTTGATTGGCATTCCGTGTTTTATTGCGACCGAAAGAAGCCACATGACGTTCTGGATCTTTGAGCACTTCTTTCACAAGGAAATAAAGAGCATTCTTTTCAGGCATGGCATCTGCATCATAGACGCAGATATAGTCTCCAGTCGCCATCGCCAAAGCGTCATTTAGCACACCGGCTTTCCCACCTGTCCCACTTCGATTGATAATGGTCAAATCACGTCCTGCATACTCTGGCAATGCTTTAACCGCTAAACACTCTTCATAGGTGCGATCGGAACAATTATCCGCAAAGAGCAGTAATTCTACACGATCATGTGGGTAGTTCATATCAAGGATCGCTTTGGCGGTTTGTGCAATAACCACATCTTCATTATGGGCGGGTACGACGATCGTCACTTTTGGATAATAAGGAAGCGGATCCGTATTGACACGAAAATCACTGTGTTTAAACCAAAAATGAACAGCTGAAAAGAGGATTACTAGGCCCCATGCTAAGGACAGCCAAATCGAAATCAAGGCAATAATCATCACAATTTGACTAATCATGGTCCACCGCCTTAAAGTTTTTATTGACACGGCGGTAAATCACCGTATAAGCTACAAATAATACAATAAAGCACAAGGCAAAAAATACACTAATGCCTACAGCTATATTAAAAAATATATTTGTAAGAGACATGTCTTCCTCCTAATATTCCACAATAATATCTGTTTCAAGTTGACGTTTTAAGTAACGAATCACTTCTTTATAGCGATAGTATTTAGTTCGATTGGATTGATCCACTACAAGAAATCCTGACTGAAATTGGATGCCCTGAATTCCATCTTCTCCTTGGAAAACCAGTCCTTCCAACTGCGGTTTTAAGACCGTCATATAATTGCTCTGCAGATCCTGCTCACTATTAGAAGATAAGATCAAAAAATTACCGTCTGATACATAATACAAGCTTTCATTTGGTTTCAGATGATGCGTTAACAAATAGTTGATTTGGTTCAAGGTCCGATTGTATTCCCTCGGTTGCAATTGGAAGAACAATTCCTCGTGCGACCAGTGAATGAGTAAGGCTTGAATCGTATCATTGGTTTGTCCGCTGTAAGAAGCGATGCGATTGCGGTAATCTGCGTAAGCTTCTGGCTCTTGATCCTTTACTTTTGCAATCTCTTTAAAGAGGTGATAACGAATTTGAATCAAGATTCCAATCAAGATCGGAAAACTAAAAAGTAAGAGTAAGGCTTGATGGAACGGGATATAGACAACACCCGCCACCAAAAAGACAATCCCTAGGGCAAATGACAACAGGATGGTCCATGTCAACAATAAATCCGATAAAACAATGGCAGAAAATAATCCTAAAACAAAGAATAATCCTTCTTCAATCAGAATCTCTCTTGCAAAAAACAAGCAGTAAAGTAAAAGAAGTACTTCAAAAACAATCAAAATCAGCAACCATCTACTTAACTTTTCCGTTTTTTTCATTTATTCTTTCTCTCCCTCATGAAATTCTTCGGCAGCCTCCCCCTGGCCAAAGGAATGTTTAATGGCTTGTACGATTCGCTCAGAAGCTTTTCCATCCCCATAAGGATTTCGGGCATTTGCCATTTGAAGATACAGGCTTTCGTTGGTTAAGAGCTCTGTCATCGTCATTTTGACGACGGCAGGATCCGTTCCAACTAATTTCAAGGTCCCTGCTTTGACCCCTTCTGGGCGTTCCGTTGTATCGCGCAATACCAATACCGGTTTTCCTAATGATGGTGCCTCCTCTTGCACCCCACCTGAATCCGACATGATAAAGTAACTTCTAGAAGCTAAGTTGTGGAAGTCAAGCACATCTAAAGGTGCGATGAGGTGGATCCGATCATGATCTCCTAATAGATCGTTTGCCGCCTCTTGGACCGCTGGACTAAGATGCACTGGGTAAACCACTTCAATAGTCGGTTCTTGATCCACCATTTCTCTCAGAGCCCCAAAGACCGCTCGCATGGGTTGGCCTTGATTTTCTCTTCGATGCATGGTGACCAGGATGACTTTTTTAGCTGGATCCAATTGATCCAACACTTCGTGGTGATAGTCCTCTTGAACCGTGAGTTTCAGCGCATCAATGGCAGTATTTCCTGTCACCACAATAGAGGATTCCGGATGATTTTCTTTTAAGAGATTGGCCTTACTTTCACCCGTCGGCGCAAAATACAGATCCGCTAAATCATCCGTCATTTGACGATTCATCTCTTCTGGATATGGAGAATATTTATCAAAGGTTCTCAAACCAGCTTCGACGTGACCAATGCGGACTTGGTTGTAAAAGGCAACCAGACTCGCCGCAAAGGTGGTTGTCGTATCTCCATGGACGAGCACCATATCCGGCTTTTCTTTTTTGATAACTGGATCTAATTGATTCAGAATTTTAGAGGTAATGTCTAATAAGGTCTGGCTTTTCCCCATAATATCCAAATCGTAATCAGGTACGATGTTAAAGGTTTCTAAAACCTGGTCCAGCATTTGACGGTGCTGGGCAGTGACCACTGTGATGGTCTCAATAACCTCCTTTTGTTTTTGCAACTCCAACACCAAAGGGGCCATTTTAATGGCCTCCGGTCGCGTCCCAAACACAACCATAATTTTCAATTTTCCCATAAACTTCCCCCGTCGACATGCATGTAATTCGACATTTTTTTAATTTGTGTACATCTTTTTTCATTCTACTGCCAATGACTTGAATTGTCAAACCGATTTTGGGTTTTATAAAGAAATTACTAATAGTTAGTCATTTTATTATTTTGAAGTTTAGAATACATATCCATTTTATCACTAATTGTAAGCAAATAAGACATTGCTTTTTACGGGCTAATATTTTTGGTAAAAAAATAATTCAATAATTATACAATTATTTTTCAAATAATAAATTTTTATAATTTTTTCAAAAAAAAGCCGGAACTTGTAGTTCCGACTAATTTTCTTATTCTTCTACGACTTCAGCTGTTTGAACTTCATCAACTGTTCCATCTGTTAATGGCACTTCTTCGATAATTTCAACTTCATTAATCGCTTGTGGTTCCAAGTTACGGTAACGAGCCATACCTGTACCTGCAGGAATAATCTTACCAATGATAACATTTTCCTTAAGTCCAAGGAGATGGTCTTTCTTACCACGGATCGCTGCGTCTGTAAGAACACGAGTTGTTTCCTGGAAGGAAGCCGCAGACAAGAAACTGTTGGTTTCAAGTGAGGCTTTGGTAATTCCCATAAGGACTGGACGAGCAGTCGCAGGAACTCCACCAGAAATAAGGACATCCTTATTGGCATCTGTAAAGTCTGTAATGTCCATCAGAGTACCCATGAGAAGGTCTGTATCTCCTGGATCCATGACACGTACTTTACGGATCATTTGACGCACCATTACCTCGATGTGTTTGTCGCCGATTTCTACCCCTTGGCTACGGTATACTTTTTGTACTTCCGCAAGAAGGTAAGTTTCAACAGACAAGACATCACGAACGGCAAGGAGACGTTTTGGTTGAATAGATCCTTCTGTCAGAGCATCACCACGAGAGACTTGATCTCCCACTTCGACTTTCATGCGGGCAGTGTAAGGGACAACATATTCACCCTCACCAGTTGCTCCGCTAACAAAGACTTTCTTGGTCCGTGTAGAAGCATCTTCTTCGATCGCTGTGACTTCCCCTTTGACCTCAGTGATGACTGCTTCCCCTTTTGGATTGCGGGCTTCAAAGATTTCTTGGACACGAGGAAGACCTTGAGTGATATCGGTATTTGAGGCAACCCCACCCGTGTGGAAGGTACGCATGGTCAACTGTGTACCAGGTTCCCCGATAGATTGGGCAGCGATAGTTCCGACTGCTTCACCTACTTCAACCGCATCACCCGTCGCCAAGTTGATACCATAACAGTGACGGCAGACACCATGGCGAGTGTTACATGTAAAGACAGAGCGGATAGTGACTTCTTCCACACCAGCATTGACAATTTCACGTGCTAGGTCTTCTGAAATCAAGGTATCTGGACCAACGATGACTTCACCTGTTTCAGGATGTTTAACAGATTTCTTGGTATAACGACCAGTCAAACGTTCTTCGAGTGGCTCGATCATTTCCTTACCATCAGTAATGGCACGGATCACAAGTCCACGGTCTGTTCCACAGTCGTCTTCACGAATAATCACGTCTTGGGCCACGTCAACCAAACGACGAGTCAAGTAACCTGAGTCGGCTGTCTTCAAGGCCGTATCGGTCATCCCTTTACGGGCACCGTGAGTTGAGAAGAACATTTCGAGTACTGACAAACCTTCGCGGAAGTTTGACAGGATTGGCAATTCCATGATCCGTCCGTTTGGAGCGGCCATCAAACCACGCATACCGGCAAGTTGCGAGAAGTTTGAAATGTTACCACGGGCTCCAGAGTCCATCATCATAACGATTGGGTTCTTCGGATCTTGGTTATCCACCAAGCGTTTTTCCAATTTTTCACGGGCTGCACGCCATTCAGCTGTAACGGCATTGTAGCGTTCGTCATCTGTGATCAAACCACGACGGAATTGTTTGGTGATTTGTTCCACACGTTTGTGAGATTCTTCAATGATTTCTGCCTTGTCTTCAACGACCGGAATATCGGCAATCCCCACTGTCAAACCAGCAAGGGTTGAATGATGGTAACCCAAGTCTTTCAAACGGTCCAAGAAAGCAGACGTTTCAGTTGTACGGAAGCGTTTGAAGATTTCTGCGATGATATTTCCAAGATTTTTCTTCTTGAATGGAACGTTTAATTCCAATTTCTCAATCGCTGCTTTGACATCTTGACCAGTCTCCAAGAAGTACTTAGCTGGAACGCCTTCTGTCAAGTTGGCATTATTTGGCTCTTGAAGGTATGGAAGTTCTGCAGGCATGATATCGTTAAAGAGGATCTTACCAACAGTTGTCAAGAGAATCTTGTGTTGTTGCGCTTCTGTCCATGGTTTGTTCAAGCTATCTGTCGCAATTCCGACACGTGTATGCAAGTGAACATAGCCATTGCGAAGAGCCATCACCGCTTCATCACGGTCTTTAAAGACCATGCCTTCGCCTTCACGACCAGCTTCTTCCATAGTGAGGTAGTAGTTCCCCAATACCATATCCTGAGATGGGGTAACGACCGGCTTCCCGTCTTTTGGATTCAAGATGTGCTCAGCAGCCAACATCAAGATGCGAGCTTCTGCTTGAGCTTCTTCTGAAAGCGGTACGTGGATGGCCATTTGGTCACCGTCAAAGTCGGCATTATAGGCTTCACAGACAAGTGGGTGCAAGCGAAGGGCTTTCCCGTCAATCAAGACAGGTTCAAAGGCTTGGATCCCTAAACGGTGAAGGGTCGGTGCGCGGTTCAAAAGAACTGGGTGTTCTTTGATCACTTCTTCTAGGATATCCCAGATGCGTTCATCTCCACGTTCGACCAAGCGTTTTGCAGCTTTGACGTTTTGCACGATATCACGCGCAACGATTTCACGCATGACGAATGGTTTGAAGAGCTCGATCGCCATTTCACGTGGCACACCACATTGGTACATCTTAAGAGTTGGACCAACGGCGATAACGGAACGTCCTGAGAAGTCAACCCGTTTACCGAGCAAGTTTTGACGGAAACGTCCTTGTTTCCCTTTGAGCATGTGGCTCAATGATTTCAATGGACGGCTACCTGGTCCTGTGATTGGACGACCACGACGACCGTTATCGATCAAAGCATCAACGGCTTCTTGGAGCATCCGTTTTTCGTTTTGCACGATGATACCAGGGGCATTCAACTCAAGCAAACGTGCCAAACGGTTGTTCCGGTTAATCACACGACGATAGAGGTCGTTCAAGTCAGAGGCAGCAAAACGGCCACCATCCAATTGGACCATCGGACGAAGATCTGGTGGAATAACCGGAAGGATGTTGAGAACCATCCATTCTGGCTTGTTACCAGATTTGTAGAAGGCATCCAAGACATCCAAACGACGAACAGCCTTCACACGTTTTTGACCAGTTGCAGTCTTCAATTCTTCTTTCAAGAGAGCAATTTCAGCTTCCAAATCCACTTGTTTCAAGAGGTCTTGGATCGCTTCTGCACCCATCTTAGCCACAAAGGAACCTGGTCCGTATTCACGCAAGCGTTCACGGTATTCACGTTCTGTCATGATGGATTTGTGCTCAAGTGGTGTATCTTTTGGATCGATCACCACGTAAGCTGCGAAGTAAATAACTTCTTCAAGGGCACGAGGGCTCATATCCAAGGTCAATCCCATACGAGAAGGGATGCCTTTGAAGTACCAGATGTGTGATACAGGCGCTTTCAACTCGATGTGTCCCATACGTTCACGACGAACCTTGGCACGTGTTACTTCAACCCCACAGCGGTCACAAACGATCCCTTTGTAACGGATCCGTTTGTATTTCCCACACGCACATTCCCAGTCTTTTGTAGGTCCAAAGATGACTTCATCAAAGAGACCTTCACGTTCTGGTTTCAATGTACGGTAGTTGATTGTTTCAGGTTTCTTGACCTCTCCATAAGACCATGAACGGACCTTGCTTGGAGAAGCTAGGGTGATTTGCATACTTTTAAAACGATTTACATCAACCACTATTTCTTACCTTTCCTTGTTTTCATACTTGTTTCATTTGGATACAGCTTAGGTGGGGGAAGAAAAGAAACTTTCTTTCCACCTCCTTGTGTCTGTATCTTGTTATCGAATCATCCTGTCAGAAGCATTCGTTTCTCACAGGACAATCATTTTTACTGATTATTTTTCTGATTCTTCAGCATCAAAGGCTGCTTTTGCTTCCTTGGTTGCTTTTTCACGTGCTTTTTCAAGGTCATCCACATGAATCACATCATCGTCTTCCCCTTCATCAAGGTCACGAAGTTCCACTTCTTGATCATCTTCGTCCAAGACACGCATGTCAAGACCAAGTGATTGCAATTCTTTGACAAGAACGCGGAAGGATTCTGGTACACCTGGTTTTGGAATTGGTTTACCTTTGGTAATCGCTTCATAAGCTTTCAAACGTCCGTTGACATCATCTGACTTGTAGGTCAAGATTTCTTGAAGGACATTTGATGCACCATAAGCCTCAAGGGCCCACACTTCCATTTCCCCGAAACGTTGTCCACCAAACTGAGCTTTCCCTCCGAGTGGTTGTTGGGTAACCATTGAGTATGGTCCGACTGAACGGGCATGGAGTTTATCATCAACCATGTGGTGAAGCTTGATCATGTACATGACACCGACAGAAACACGGTTGTCAAACGGCTCACCTGTACGTCCATCGTAAAGGATGGTCTTGGCATCGCTATCCATACCAGCTTCTTTCACAGTATCCCAGAGATCTTCTGAGCTTGCTCCATCAAAGACTGGTGTTGCGATGTGAATACCCAAGTTACGAGCTGCCATACCAAGGTGAAGTTCCATAACCTGACCGATATTCATACGAGATGGCACCCCAAGAGGGTTCAACATGATATCAACCGGTGTACCATCTGGAAGGTAAGGCATATCTTCAACTGGAACAATACGAGACACAACCCCTTTGTTTCCGTGACGACCAGCCATCTTATCTCCGACGCGGATCTTGCGTTTTTGTGCGATGTAAACACGAACCAACATGTTGACACCCGATTGCAATTCATCTCCGTTTGCACGGGTAAAGATCTTAACGTCGCGAACGACCCCATCTCCACCGTGAGGTACACGGAGTGATGTATCACGCACTTCACGAGATTTATCTCCAAAGATCGCGTGAAGGAGACGTTCTTCAGCAGAAAGGTCTTTTTCACCCTTCGGTGTGACCTTACCGACAAGGATATCGCCTTCTTTTACTTCCGCACCAATACGGATAATACCTGTTTCATCCAAGTCACGAAGAGCATCTTCCCCAACGTTTGGAATTTCACGAGTAATTTCTTCAGGGCCTAACTTGGTATCGCGTGTTTCTGATTCGAATTCTTCCAAATGAACAGATGTGTAGACATCGTCTTTCACCAAGCGTTCGCTCATGATAACGGCATCCTCGAAGTTGTACCCTTCCCATGTCATGTAGGCAACGATTGGGTTTTGTCCAAGCGCCATTTCACCTTTTTCCATAGAAGGGCCATCAGCGATAAAATCACCTTTTTCAACGACATCGCCAACTTTTACAAGAGTACGTTGGTTATAGGCCGTACCTGAGTTTGAACGACGGAATTTTTGGATATGGTAAACATCAAGAGATCCATCTTCCCGACGAACTTCTACCTTGTCCGCATCTGCATAAGTAACTTTACCATCGTATTGAGCGATAACAGCCGCTCCAGAGTCATGTGCTGCTTGGTATTCCATACCAGTACCCACATAAGGGGCTTTGGGATCAATCAATGGCACAGCCTGACGTTGCATGTTGGCACCCATGAGGGCACGGTTGGAGTCATCATTTTCCAAGAAAGGAATACATGCAGTCGCAACGGCAACTACCTGTTTTGGAGAAACATCCATATAATCAACACTTGATGCTGGATATTCTTGGTTAACCCCTTGGTGGCGTCCCATGACAACTTTTTCTGCGAAAGTTCCATCGGCGTTTAATTTTGAGTTAGCTTGCGCAACTGTGTATTCATCTTCTTCATCAGCTGTCAACCAAACGATTTCGTTAGTTACTTTACCAGTTGCACGGTCTACCTTACGGTATGGTGTTTGAATGAAGCCATATTTGTTCAAATGTCCATATGAAGACAAGTTGTTGATCAAACCGATGTTTGGTCCTTCAGGTGTTTCGATTGGACACATACGACCATAGTGGGTATAGTGCACGTCGCGCACTTCATATCCGGCACGGTCACGTGTCAAACCACCAGGCCCTAAGGCAGACAAACGACGTTTGTGTGACAACTCAGAAAGTGGGTTGTGTTGGTCCATGAACTGTGACAATTGGGAAGATCCAAAGAATTCTTTAATCGCTGCAGTTACTGGACGAATGTTGATGATTTGTTGTGGTGTCAAGGCATCATTATCTTGTACAGACATCCGTTCGCGAACGTTTCGCTCCATCCGTGAAAGTCCAAGACGCACTTGGTTGGCAAGCAATTCACCAACAGCACGAATCCGACGGTTTCCAAGGTGGTCGATATCATCTACACGGCCAAGACCTTCTGCAAGGTTCAAGAAATAGCTCATCTCTGCCAAGATATCAGCAGGTGTGATGATGCGCACTTTGTCAGATGGGTTAGCATTTCCGATGATGGTGACAACGCGGTCTGGATCTGTCGGAGCGACAACTTTGAATTTTTGCAATTCTACTGGCTCTGTCAAAACAGCAGCATCATTTGGAATGTAGGTGATTTTGTTCAAACCGTTATCCAATTGTTCTGAGATGCTGTCAATCACATCGCGCGTCATCACTGTGCCAGCTTCTACAAGAATTTCCCCTGTTTCAGCATCCACCAATGGTTCTGCGATTGTTTGATTCAACAAGCGGTTCTTGATATTGAGTTTCTTGTTGATCTTGTAGCGACCAACTGGTGCCAAATCATAACGACGTGGATCAAAGAAACGGGCTACCAACAAGCTACGTGAGCTTTCCGCTGTTTTTGGTTCACCTGGACGAAGACGCTCGTAGATTTCTTTGAGGGCTTCATCTGTCCGTGAGTCCATTGGGTTTTTGTGGATATCTTTTTCGATGGTATTGCGAACCAATTCGCTGTCCCCAAAGATATCAATGATTTCATCATCTCCTGAAAATCCAAGAGCACGCACAAGCGTTGTAAATGGAATTTTACGTGTGCGGTCGATGCGGGTGTAGGCAATGTCTTTTGAGTCGGTTTCAAGTTCTAACCAAGCCCCACGGTTAGGGATAACAGTTGATCCATAACCAACCTTACCATTCTTGTCCACCTTATCATTGAAGTAGACACCTGGTGAACGGACCAACTGAGAAACGATAATCCGTTCTCCACCATTGATGATGAAGGTTCCCATTTCAGTCATGATTGGGAAATCACCAAAGAAAACTTCTTGGGTCTTGATTTCACCTGTTTCTTTGTTAACCAAACGGAAGGTCACAAAGATTGGTGCTGAGTAGCTGGCATCGTGGATGCGCGCTTCTTCAAGCGAATACTTGGGTTCGCGGATTTCATAACCCACAAATTCCAATTCCATTGTATCCGTGAAGTTTGAGATCGGAAGCACATCTTCAAAGACTTCCTTCAAGCCATGATTCAAGAAATCTTTGAATGAATCTGTCTGGATTTCAATCAAGTTTGGTAAATCAAGAACCTCTTTGATTCTTGAAAAACTACGACGGGTCCGATGTTTCCCGTATTGAACGTCATGTCCTGCCAAAGTTTTTAGCTCCTTTTTCCATACTAGGATAGCTTGGTAGCATCACTCCTACCACCTATCCGGTTTTAACTACAATTGTGTGATTTGCATCACGTGAAGAGTTGTCTCTTCATCTCATTCGTCGCTTTTTGCAATTTTTAGAAAAATTAAATTTGTGTAACAAACTACAAGTTTCTTAAAAAATAGGCACAAAAAGAGCAGCTAAATCGACTTATTCAAGTAAGATTTAACTGCTGTAAGCTCTTATTTGGACAATATTTCAAATAAAGCACACGACAAATTAGTTGTCACTATTATACCGTTTTTTCCTTCAAAAATCAAGACTTTCACTAGGTTTTCTACGAGATAAGACTAGCGCCGATTGTCACGATTTGAGCTGTTTCGATTTGAGCTGTTTCGATTTGAGCTATTGTTTGATGAACTATTTGTTGTTGAATTGTTCTTATTATTCGACTGATTCCCACTGGTATTGCCCAGCATCGCCGCCCAAGCACTTTGATAATCGCTATCCGATCCTCCGATTGCAAAACGATATTGAGTAGTTGGAGCTCCGTTTTTAGCCCAAAGGCTCGTCACCATTTGACCGCTCACATCGATATCCCGGCCATTGACATTGACGCGACCTGGTCTTTCACCAGTCGCTTTGAGCACTTCAGAACGGATCACACTCTTATCGAGAGTGAATTTATCCTGAATCCCAAAGAGACTTGGATCTGCTTGGTAGATAGCATTCGCCAACTGCGCCATGTATTGAGCATTGTTGTTGTAGCCGGTCAAGGTCTGCATGGAAGCATTGTTGTCATGGCCGATCCAACCTCCTAAAGAAACACTTGGTGTGGATAACATCAACCACATATCCCCATTTGAGTTGGTCGTACCGGTTTTTCCAATCCAGTCAGCACCCGCCAGTGTTGGATTGATTTGGCTAATCCGTGACTTAAAGGTCGTTGTAGCACCAGACGTAATAACCCCTCGCAAGAGATCCTGCATAATCGTTGCCGTTGCTGGAGAGTAGACACGAACAGGATCTGCCTCGTGCTTGTAAACCACATCTCCATCTCGATCAATAATTTGCTCTACCATGTAGCGTTTGAGGTAGTCCCCATTGTTAGCAATGGTTTGGAAACCATTGGTATGTTGGGCAACGGTGACCTCAATTCCTCCGCCCATCGGCAGACTCTCAATGCCATATTCAGGAATATCATACCCCATTTTCTTCATGTAGGATGGAACATCCACACCCTTTTCGCGAAGAGTTCGGTAAGTCCAGTAAGCTGGAATATTCCACGAGGTATTGAGGGCCTCACGGAGATCCATCATCGCTGTCCCTCGGCTATCCACGTGCATGATTGGCTCACCACTTGAGAAATTAGTTGGGTAGTTAGAAAGGATGCTATTGCTTCCCATCAAGCCTTGGTCGATCGCAATCCCATAAGCCAACAGTGGCTTAATAGTAGATCCTGGTGAACGCTCTGTATCAAAGGCATGGTTGTTTTGGTTACCATCAAAATTACGTCCGCCGATAAAGCCTAAAACGGCACCTGTTCGGTTGTCCATAAGGACATTCCCAACTTCTACAAGTCCCGTTCCATCATCCAAGACGCTTCCAAAATTCGCTACTGCGGCCTGCATCGCATTGTGAACCGGTTTGTTTATAGTGGTTTGGATGGTGTAGCCACCTTCGCGCAACTCACTCTCAGCTAATTCTTGATAAGCCTTGACGGTTTCATTGTTTTTTAGGTCTTGCTTGGTTACATTGTCTCGCTTGATCAAGTAGTCATACATGGCCTCTTTAGCTTCTGCCATGGCTTGGAAGTAGAGGTAGTCATGCGGTGTTTTCTCGATACCATCTGGATCGATGAAGTCTTTGGTTAAGTCGTACTTAGCATAGGTTTCATAGTCTTTTTCCGACAAGACTCCCGTCCGGTACATGTTGAACAAGACATCTTTAGCACGCGCCAAACCTAACTCTAGGTTTTCCTTGCTCTTTAGGCTACCATCAGCAGCATAAGGGGAGTAGACAATCGGACTTTGTGGCAAGCCAGCGATAAAGGCCGCTTGTGGAACGGACAAGTCTTTCGCAGAGACGCCAAAAATCCCCTGAGCTGCGGCTTCCACACCTGCAATATTTTGTCCCCGATTATTGCGTCCAAAAGGCGAGACGTTTAAGTAGGTAGTTAGGATTTCATTTTTATCCATCCCCCGCTCTAAAGCCAAGGCATCGACAATCTCTGTCGCCTTACGAGTAAAGGTTGGAGCATCTCCCACGACTTGCTGTTTGATCAACTGCTGGGTCAGGGTTGATCCCCCACTAGAGGAACCCACACCGGCTACAGATCCAAGCGTCGCCCGAAGAACAGCCTTGGGCACAACCCCCTTGTGGCTTTCAAAATTCTCATCCTCAGTAGCGATCACAGCCTTTTTGACATTATCAGAAATGGCATCTCCAGCTACCGGCGTGCGGATCAGATCACTGTCTACTTCTGCAATCAAGCTCTTATCGGAATAGGTTAGTTTTGAAACACTGCTGACATTGCGAACCTGCTGGACCAATTCTTCTGTCTTCGGAACCTTGACATTGCTAAAGAGGCTCGCTGCATAACCAATCCCGATCCCTGCGCCAAATAAAAAGAGGCACACGAACAGGGCGATCATCACATCCCACAAGAGTTTGAGGGTCCTCAAAAAGGTCGCAAAAACATCACCGACAGACCAGTTACTTTCCTCATTTTTTTCCTTATTCGGAGTCTCTGTATACATATTTTCAAAGAATTTTTGAACCTTCTTCCAAAATTCTTGCAACTTCTCTTTTAATTGATTCACTGATTCTTTCTCCTTGTTCCCTATATTATAGCAGATTAGGCACTTTATTTTCAATTACAATATCATAAAAATTGTCGCTCATTCTTCTTGGGTAAGGACAAGAAAATGATGGAAAGCATTGCCATTTCCGTGGTTTATGGTAGAATAGAGAAATGAATAATCTTATAAAGGAGAAAAGACATATGCACATTTTTGATGAGCTAAAAGAGCGTGGTTTGGTATTTCAAACGACGGATGAAGAAGCCTTACGCAAAGCACTGGAAGAAGGTCAGGTTTCTTATTATACTGGTTATGATCCAACTGCTGACAGCCTTCATCTTGGTCACTTGGTTGCCATCTTGACGAGTCGTCGTCTTCAACTAGCAGGCCACAAACCTTATGCGCTCGTTGGCGGTGCGACTGGTCTCATTGGTGATCCGTCCTTCAAAGATGCTGAACGTAGTCTCCAAACAAAAGAAACTGTACAAGAATGGGTTCGCTCCATTCAAGGGCAATTGTCTCGTTTCCTCAATTTTGAAAATGGTGACAATAAAGCCGAAATGGTCAACAACTACGATTGGTTCGGAAGCATTAGCTTTATTGACTTCCTTCGTGATGTCGGAAAATACTTTACGGTCAATGCTATGATGAGTAAAGAATCTGTTAAAAAACGGATTGAGACAGGGATTTCTTACACAGAGTTTGCCTACCAAATTATGCAAGGCTATGACTTCTACGTCCTCAATCAAGAACACAATGTAACCCTTCAAATCGGTGGATCTGACCAATGGGGAAACATGACAGCCGGTACTGAGTTAATGCGTCGTAAAGCAGATAAAACCGGTCATGTTATGACTGTGCCTTTGATCACAGATGCAACTGGTAAGAAATTTGGTAAATCAGAAGGCAATGCGGTTTGGCTCAATGCAGACAAAACATCTCCATACGAAATGTACCAATTCTGGATGAATGTGATGGATGCGGATGCTGTGCGCTTCTTGAAGATCTTCACATTCTTGTCACTTGATGAGATTGAAGAGATCCGTAAACAGTTTGAAGCTGCTCCTCATGAACGCTTGGCTCAAAAGATCTTGGCGCGTGAAGTGGTCACCCTTGTCCACGGTGAAGAAGCCTACAAGGAAGCCCTCAACATCACAGAACAACTCTTTGCAGGAAACATCAAAAACCTTTCTGTCAAAGAACTCAAACAAGGCCTTCGTGGTGTGCCAAACTACCAGGTCCAAGCAGAAGACAACCTCAACATTGTTGAACTCTTGGTCACAGCTGGTGTGGTAAATTCTAAACGCCAAGCCCGCGAAGATGTTCAAAATGGTGCTATCTACGTTAACGGCGAACGCATCCAAGATCTTGACTATGTCTTAAGCGATAGCGATAAATTAGAAAATGAATTGACCGTTATCCGTCGCGGTAAGAAAAAATACTTTGTTTTAACTTATTAAGAAAGTAAAACCACGAAGTTTGGTATGAACTTCGTGGTTTTCTTATACACTTTTTTCTGGGACTATTTCCCTTTTCTGCGATGCAACAAAGCTTGGTTGATTCGTTGAGTTTTTTTATGGAGCTGCCAAATCTGATAAAGCCAGATCAGGCCGTAAATAGCTAGAAAGATCAACCAAGGAATCGGGCTCCGTAAGGCTGCCCCCCAGCCAAAAAATAAGTAGGTCAATGCTAAGATGGTAGCTGTCACAACTAAATGCAAGATCACACGCAAACTATAGGTCAAAAACTCTTCTTCCTCAAGAATGAATGTCAAGACCCCCATTGTCCCACTCATCAAAAAGATCGCTAGGATGTTGCGGACATTTACAGCGGGATAGACGATGTTGGGATAGACATGGGATAATAACACCAAACACAAATAAAAGAAGGAACCTGTCCTCATACCAGATACAAAATAAGCTATAACTCGTTTCATCACTTTCTCCTATACCCCTAAATAATCCATCAAGGATTTGACATATTTCCGACTGACACTTGATTTCACGCCGCGTGTCAGTTTAGCCATCATATTGCCTGAAAAACTATCCGATAGCGATTCCAAATGGTCGATATTCATCACCGCGTGGCGGGATATCTGTAAAAAATTACGACGATTAATCCGATGTTGAAAATTTGTCAAAGTATCTCTGACGGTAAACGTTTTGTCTGTCGTATAAATGGTTAGCTGATTCTTATCAATCTCGGCTAAAATAATGTCATCAATTTTCACCATGATCAAATGATCATCTGTTTTGATAGGAATCACTACTTGATTCACTGTCGAAAACTGTTCGAGATAGTCCATCACCTCTCGTGCTTGATCAGATAATTGCTTGGCTTGAATGACCACACAGGGGTTGTTTTCTGGGATATCCTGTTTTTCCTCAAAACGAATCTTCATTCCTACTCCAATTCTCACTTACTTTCTTTTACTCGATCTTTTTGCCAAGGAAATCCAAATCCCCAAAGCTAGAAGAATACCTCCTAACACTATAAGGTATGTTTGTTCCTTTGTCAATAAAGCTTGCCATTTGAGCTGAACACCCATTTTTTCTTGAAATTCTCGAAGAAGATTATCTTGACCTTTAAATGTTTCATTTAATGCTTCTTTCATGAGTACTTGCCGATAAAGTGATGCAATATAAGTTGCTGGCGTGCACTTCATTAGAAATTGTGCAAAATCAGGTAGAACACCTAAAGGTACATAAGTCCCTACCAAAAAACCAGAAGCTGTCCCCACTATGGTCGAAAACTTCCCAAGACTGTCTACGGATTGGAAAAAATAAACAAAAATGGCATTCACTAAACTAGAAAGCAGGCTACTAAGCAACATGATGAGGAGTACCTCAGGTAATAGAGAAAGGGTTGGAACTTCTCTAAAATAGCCACACATCAGCACATACATAAGGGCCTGCATGAAAAAAGAGATGATGATTGCGCTCGTTAGATACGAAAATGGTAACCGCCACTTTCCCTGATCCGATAAATAAAGATCCTGATCTACTTGATGTTCACGGTCCTTTACTAACTGAGTCAGGGCAGCCAGACTTGTCGTAATCCCTGTCACAGCCAGCGTCCCACTCATTAACCAATTATTTAACACAGGACCACTATTGGGGAGCTGAGCCCAAGCATCTGTTAGATTTTTTTGAAGAAAAATAATATAAAGAACAAAGGAAATCAAGGCTCCCAACAGAGAGAAGAGAACTCCTGAACGATTTCTGAAGTACAATAAAAAATTTCGCTTTAGTAAGGCTAGCATTAGCGAACCTCCCTTCCTGTAAGTGCAATAAAGGCATCATCCATGGTCCCTGGGCGAAACTCAAAATGGGCTATTCTATCTCTAACTTGTGCCAGGTAATCAATGGCTTCCCTTTCACTCTCGGGTTGAAAAACATATTCTAATGGTCCTTGTTGTTCTACTGACATTCCCGAAGATTTGAGACTTTCTATCTGCTGTCTCTCCTTGAAACGAATCTTCAAGATGTTTTTTGCATACTGGCTCTTAATATCTAGTGCTGATCCTTGAGCAATCACTTCCCCACGGTCTACAATATAAATTTGATCAGCTTCATCTGCTTCGTCAAGATAATGCGTGGTCAATACAACGGTCATTCCCTCTTCTCTCTGCAATTGATAGAGCAAATCCCAAATAGACTTCCGGGTTTGGATATCCAAACCTGTCGTTGGCTCATCTAAGAACAAAAGGTCTGGACTGTGTAGTAGAGCACGCGCAATGTCAACCCGACGCTTTTGGCCACCTGAAAGTGTCCCATATTTCTGTTTTTGGAAAGCTGATAGGCCTAGCCGATCAATAAGATCAAACACACGATTTGGTTTTAGGTCTTTGTACTGTCTGGCACGAATGGTCAGATTTTCCCTAACCGTTAGCATCTCATCTAAGACACTAGTCTGGAAGACCACACCAATTTTAGTACTTGGTTCATAGATGATTTCACCTTGCGTTGGTTGTTTCAAACCAATCAACATGGAAATCGTTGTTGATTTCCCCGCCCCATTTGGTCCTAGAATCGCATTAAAGGTTCCCTTTTCAAACTGTAAATGAATATTGTTTACGGCTAAATGATTTCCATATCGTTTACTGATGTTTTTAGCTTGTAATATCATGTTCTCTCTCCTTTTGATAGAACCAGTCTAACAAAAAAGCCATTTAAAAAACGGCTTTTGGGGATAAGTGGTCAAAATGAGAACATAAGTGGCAAGATGAAAGAGACAAAAAGAAGAAAATTTATTGTAGCCATTCTTTTCCCCATTGATTCAAGTCCTTTAAAATTGGCATCAGTGAATTGACTTTTTCTGTCAGCTCATATTCTGTTTGGTAGTCTATTAGAGCATCGGTTGCTATCTAGAGGTTCTTTTGTTACACTACTAATATGAATACACCGATTAAACCAAAATTACAACGATTTCAAACAGCCACTGCTTTTGCCTGTCCCATCTGTCAACTGGACCTAGAACTTGTGGGGACCAGTTTTAAATGTCCCAAGTGCCATTCTTTTGATTTGGCGAAATTTGGCTATGTCAACCTGGCTCCCCAGATCAAGCAATCAAAGGACTATGACAAAGAAAATTTTCAGAATCGCCAGCTGATCTTAGAAGCAGGTTTTTATGAGCCGATTCTAACAGCGATCGGACAAAAAATTCCGACCAGTGATGCCAAGATTCTAGATACCGGTTGTGGAGAAGGCTATTACTCCCGAAAGCTACAAGAGGCTTATCCCGAAGCTACTTTCTATGCATTTGATCTTTCCAAGGAATCTGTGCAACTAGCTGCCAAGAGTGACACTAGCTGGAAGGTCAATTGGTTTGTAGGAGACTTGGCTCATCTACCCATTCAATCCAAGAGTATGGAGGTCATTTTGGACATCTTCTCCCCGGCTAATTACGCTGAATTTGAGCGTGTCTTAAAGGCTGAAGGGGTGATCATTAAGGTCGTCCCAACCTCTTCTCATCTGAAAGAAATTCGTCAGCTGGCCCAAGATCAATTGACCAAGCAATCCTACTCCAACCAGGAAATTTTGGAGCACTTTAAAGACCACTGCCAGATCCTCTCATCCGAAACGGTCAGCCTCACCAAGAGTTTAACTCCTGAAGAACGCCAAGCGCTCCTCGCCATGACCCCTCTTCTATTTCACGTTGACCAAGAAAAGATCGACTGGAATCAACTCACAGAAATCACCATTGAAGCGGAGCTGCTGGTTGGGAAAATCAAGATACAAAGGACGTAAAATGAAAAGTGAAAAGGCTGAGACAAATCGTCTCAGCCTTTTACTCATCTTCTGCCTGCTCTGTCATGACTTGTAAGCGATAGGTTTTAGGCGATTTTCCACAGAGTTTACGGAAAACCTTGTAGAAATAGCCCACATTGCTGTAACCGACTTTATAGCAGATATCTTCAATGCTGTCATTGGTCGATAAGAGGAGCTGCTGGGCGGCCTTAATTCGCTGTTTGTTGAGGAGTTCTGCGAAAGTCGCATTGGTTTCTCGTTTAATCAATTGGCCTAAATAGACTGGATTGATAAAGAGACCCTGACTGATGTCCTTGAGTGACAGCTCTTTTTGGTAATCACGGCTAATCACTTGGAGGACACTCGCTACATTTTCATTCATCCGATAGTGGGATAAGAAACGGGACAACTCTTCCTGGATAAAGCCAATCATCTCGCTAAAAGTGGCAGTTTCTTGGACTTTCTTGACTACATCAGCTAAATTATCACCTTGCAGGTATTCAAACAAATGAAAGACATCCATCAAAAATTGGATAAAGAGCTGCTTGGTCAGCGAAACCTTAGGTGTCTTCTCAAGGATCATTTTTTCCAACCAATCCAGTTCTTCTAAGATCTGTTGGATATTTCCTTGCATGATCACCCGGTAGGCCGGCTCGTAGTAATGGAAGACCTCTTCATCTTGATTGAGAGGGGTCGCCCCATAAAAGAGACTCCGCTCCACTAGGTCCTTAAATTGACGAAAGTGCTCCTTATAAGGAGGCTCAAAGGCCTTCTCAATCATGGCTTCTTCTTCTTGATCTGAGATAAAGAGTTGAAGATTTTGCCCGAGAACTTGGTAAGACGAGCTGATAAAGCCTTTTTTCTCCTTAGAAACCCCAATCCACAGTGAGTTTCGTCCTGCGATATACCGACAAAACTCTTCCTCAGAGATGTCATCGTGAATCAAGCGGTTGGCCAACTCTTGGCTTGGTTGCTGGATTTGGTGCTGAATTTTTTCTAGAATATTGCCCATCTCCACCTTATTGACAGGTTTGAGCAGGTAGTCTGCCACGCGCAAATTGAGGGCTGTCTTGACATATTCAAAATCCTGATAGCCTGACATAATGATAAAAGCAGCATCTGGGATCAAATCCTTCATCTCTGCAATCATCTGAAGTCCGGTCTTTCCAGGCATATTGACATCCGTGATCACCACATCCACCGGATGTTCTCGCACATAATCAAGAGCCTGGTCTGCATCTTCAGCAGTTGCGACCACTTCCATATTCCAGTGGTCAAAGGGGATTAATTTTTTTAACCCTTCTGTAATCATATACTCATCGTCTACTAATAAGACTTTGTACATTCTGTCTCCTTTATTCATCTTGAATGGTTATCGTATAGGTCACTCCATGGTGAGGTTGGGAGAAGACTTGGATATGGTAGCGATCTCCAAAGTAGAGTAGCATGCGCTCATGGACATTGACAATTCCGATGGACTGCCGCCCACTCTTTTCTTCGATTTCTGAGCGTGGATTGCGATTGGCTAGTATCTCTTGAATTTTTTCTAGCTGTTCTTCTTCCATCCCGCGCCCATTATCAGTAACTAGAATCATGACTTGCCCTTCTCCTTGCAAGACTTTGACACTAATCACATTGTCCTTGCGTTTGTGGTCCACCCCATGGGCAAAATAGTTCTCGACCAAAGGCTGGATGGTGAATTTGGGAATCTTCATCTTTTCCAAACCTGGATCGATCTTAAAGCCATAGGCAATCGATTTTGGATAACGCACCATACAGAGGTAGCTGTATTTGCGACAAAATTCGAGCTCATTTTCAACTGTCGCCACTCGCTCATCTGAGATATTATTGCGTAAGAGACTACTAAACTCATAGATAATATCGCCCAACTCTTCTTGCTCTTGCATGACGGCATACATCCGGATAAATTCCAGTGTATTGTACATGAAGTGGGGATTGATCTGAGCTTGTAGGGCCCGCATATTGGCATCCTTTTGGCTGAGCTGCAGCTGGTAGATATCCCGAATATTCTTATCCATATTGTCTAACATGGTATTAATCATATTCCCAATAACCAGCAGTTCTTGGTCCTTGGTCGAGGTATCAATCCGTCGTTCACTATCGCCTTGACTGATCAGATTCATGGTATCGACCAAATCGAGGACTTGACGTTGATAATTTTTGAAAATCTGACCTAATAACAAGTAAAGGATCAAGAAAATTAGGAAAGCAATGGAGAGAAAAGTGGTCAGGTTAGCGAGACCCTTTTTGACCAGATAACTTTCAGAAACAGCTACATCCACCTTGTAGCCATAGATCGTGCTACGGGTTTGCCATTTAACATCCTTTGATTGTCCCTTATCCCCTTCATGGTACATCTCTTTCCCAAAGGGAGTGAAGATCCGCACAGCGACAGGAAGATCGCCTCTGGCATTATCAATCGCTGCCGTCAAAATTTCCTGGTCCAGCGTCATATAAGCAATCCCAACTCCAGCACCCGTTGTCGGGTCTGTCAAAGGAACTGGAATAGCTGTTGCAGGAGCCTTGTAATGGTCCGCTGAGACCTGCTTGCCTCCCTTTGATTGCCGGGTAGAGACAAATACCGTCTTGTAATCAGACAAGGTGACATCGATGCCCTCGATGTTTTTATTGCTCAAATAGAGGCTGTCAATATTCTTATGTAGGGACAATTGGATATAGGAAGGGAATTGGGCATTCAATCGCCAAGTCTCATACTCCGATGGTGACAAGGTAAAATAGCGATAAATCCCTTCTAATTTTGCAGGGTTTTCAACGAGGCTACGACCTTCTTGTGTGACCCGTTGATAAGAGGTCTCGAGATCCGTCACCACTTCGGTCAAGACCCGTTGGGCGATCCGGTCGGCTTCAGCTTGCTGGTTTTTCCAAGAGATCCCCGCAACGACCAGGCCCATAATAGTCAAAATGACCACCATGACATAGGCGTAGAATTTTAAAAGCGTACTTAACCAAATTTTTTTCATCGTTAGGATACCAATTTTTCGTGGATGTTTTGATAAACAGGGTCAAAGATATCATTGACAAAGAAATGCCATACACCGATCAAGACGAAAAAGAGAAGGGCTGGCATATAGTAGCTAATGACGCCAAGTAGCGCAGTTCCAAGGATGAGCTTCAGAACCGGACGAATGTCCAGCAACATTCCGATCAAACTAAGCTTGATACTATTGGCATAAGAGAGATCAAAATGCACTTGCAATTTCAAATAAACAGCGTAAGCTAGAGGCGCAACCAAGAGAAAAACCAGATTAAACAAGAGAACCAAAATTTGGAAGAAATTCAAGTGAGGAATCTGGATCATGAGGTACATGCCATAGAGAAGAACCCCTTCAATGGCAAAGAAGGTGTAAAAGACTTGATTGGTTGGGCGTAGATTTTCTTTGAAGAGTTCCCAAGCGCGTGACCAATGATAGTCTTTGTAGGACATGCCATTTTCCGCATAGAGGCTCATAACTGTGGTGCCGGCCGGTCCTACTCCTAGCAGAACACCTCCACAGATCGTCAAGACCCAAAAAATCCCTGTTACCAGCATGGCAACATAGACTCTCGTAAAAATGAACTCGATGATTTTTCCCATCATTCAGCCTCTTTTCCAATTAGTCATTCTATTATACCATAAAAATAAAACGCTTCCTCTATTTGCATTGGTAAATTGAAATATTGATTTTCATTTACAGGACTCATTTTCATAAAGACACAAAAAGGCTCTGGAGATCCCTCCAAAGCCTTTTCGCACTACCTGTTCTTATTTTTTAGAAGCAAGGAATTCGTCGTATTGTTTTTGCATTTCGTCAAGCACTTTTTGGTAAGCACCTTCTGATTTCAATTTTTCAAGCATCTTAGGAACTTCTACTTCAGGATCCACAGTACCAGTATTGATCGCACCTGCGAATTGGTTCAAAGTATTTGTAAGAGCTGTGATTTCTGATTTCACTTTATCTGTGTTAAAGATGAAGCCAAGTGCTGGAGATTCTTTTGCAGTTTCCAAGTCTTTCTTAGATTGTGCAATTTGTTCATCTGTTACGTTTTCGTTGATGTAAAGAATCCAGTTGTTACCAGTGTTCCATCCAGACATGTGAGTGTTTCCGTTGTAGCCATCCAAGACTTTGACACGGTTTTCTTTGCCAGGAACTTTTTCCCAGTTCTTGCCTTCTGGTCCATAAACAAGGCCGTTCAAGAGTTCTGGATCAGTGTTCAAGAGGTTCAACACTTCCATTGCTTTTTCTTTGTTCTTAGAGTTGTTTGAGATAACAAAGTTAGCTACTTGAGTAGTATTGTTCTTCTTGTACAGTTCAGTAAATGGTTTGATTTCGATCTTACGGTTTGCTACACGAGAAAGCAAGCTGTTACCGTAGTCAGCTGGTCCTACTGTTTCTTCACGAACCAACCATGTATCTTGAGAAAGATCATAACCAGTGTCGCTCGTTGCTACGTCTTTTGGAATGTATCCTGCTTCGTAGTATTTGTGAAGAGTCTTCAAGTTTTCTACATAACGAGGAATGGTGTAACGGTCAACGATCTTAGTAGTATCACCTTTCAAGTCAACAACGAATGGAAGTCCATCAACAGCCACGTAGTCGAAGTCATCTGAAGGTCCGCCGTAGCTCTTGTTCATTGCAAATGGAACAACGTTTGGATCTTTTTCTTTGATGGCTTTCAAGACTGGTTCAAGAGAAGCATAGTCTTTCACGTTTGAAACGTCGATACCATATTTTTCAAGAAGTGGTCCGTTAAACGCAAAGTTTTGAGAAGATGCAACGTTAGCTGCTACTGGAACAGCATAGATCTTACCGTTTACAGTGTTCCCTTTGATGTAAGCTGGGTCAAGTGCTTTGTAAAGGTCTTTCCCTTCTTTCTTGTACAATTCTGTCAAGTCAGCATAAGCACCTTTTTGAGCGTTGATAACGTAGTTATTAGCAAAGGCGATATCATAGTTTTCACCAGATGAGATGATAACATTCATTTTTTGTGCGTAGTCACCCCAACCAAGGTATTGGATATCCAATTTTGCGCCGACTTTCTTTTCAATGATCTTGTTGGCATTTTTAAGAAGAACATCCAAGTTATCTGGTTTATCACCGATTTGGTACATCTTGATGATTGGTTTCCCGTCTTCAGTTGTTGCTGATTTCTTGTTATTACCTGTAAGGCTTCCACAAGCAGCAAGAGTAGCTCCAAGAGCGATGACACTAGCAGATGCTAACGCGTATTTTTTCCAATTTTTCATAAGAAAAATCTCCTTTATGTTATTTTCTTTTTAGACTAAGTTATGAGTTGAAAATCCTGCTGATTTTCAATAAACGATGTTATTCTTTCACACCACCGATGGTCAAGCCTTTTACAAAGTAGCGTTGGAAGAATGGATAGAGAATGGCGATTGGCACTGTTGCCACAACCACCATGGCCATACGTCCTGTTTCCCGTGGGATGGATTGTACAGCTCCTGCCAATTGGCCGGATACCCCGACGTTTTTAGCGATGTAATCCATATTGTTTTGGATTTGCATCAAGAGGTATTGCAATGGGTAAAGGTTGTCACTCTTAATATAGAGGAGGGCGTTGAACCAGTCATTCCAGAACCCTAAAGCGGTGAACAAACTGATGGTCGCAATCCCTGGAAGAGACAATGGCAAGCAGATTTGGAAGAAGATCCGTGTTTCACTTGCCCCATCGATCCGAGCGGATTCAAGGATAGCTTCTGGAATGGTCCGTTTAAAGAAGGTCCGCATCAAGATGATGTTAAATGGACTGAGCAACATTGGGATAATCAAAGCCCCGATGGTATCACCTAACTGCAAGAGTTGAGTGGTGACAATGTAGCTTGGAACCAACCCTGCACTAAAGAGCATACTAAGGAGTGAAAATACGGTAAAGAACTTGCGGTATTTAAAGGTACTCCGTGAGATAGCGTAAGCATAAGTTGTGGTGATAAAGACATTACATGCTGTTCCCACAATGGTCACAAACAAGGTAATGAAGAGGGCTTGCAAGATTTTGTCTTTGAACTGTACCAAGAAGAGGTAACCATCAAATCCAAATTTTGCTGGCCAGAATTGGAAGCCATGGACTGCCAAACTTTGTTCGTCTGTCAAAGAGATCATGACAACGAAGATGAAGGGAAGCACACAGGTCAAGCCGACCAAGGTCAACAACAAGGTAAAGAAGAAGTTGCTCTTCTTACTGAAAGAATGGATCCCGACATTATCAATTTTTTCTTTTTGAATGGTTGATTTTTTCATACGATCCTCCTTTCTAGAAGAGAGCGGCATTCTTATCAATGCGACGGGCAATGATATTTGAGATTAACACAAGAACCAGCCCGACTACCGATTGGTAAAGACCGGCTGCTGCTGTCATCCCGATATCCCCTGACTTGGTCAAACCGTTGTAGACATAAACATCAATAACGTTGGTTACACTATAGAGAGCTCCAGCATTATGCGGGATTTGGTAGAAAAGACCGAAGTCTGCGCGGAAGATATTTCCGACTGCAAGAATGGTCAAAACCGTAATCAAGGAAGACAACTGAGGAATGGTGATGTTGCGAATGCGTTGCCACTTAGACGCACCATCCACGGTCGCTGCTTCATAGTAAGTTGGGTCAATTCCCATGATGGTTGCATAATACATGACACTGCTATAACCAAAGCCTTTCCAGATTCCTAAGAAGAGGAGAAGCGCTGGCCAGATCCACAATTCCGAATAGAAATTGATGGCTTTCATACCAAATGAAGTTAAGATGTGGTTGACCAATCCTTTGTCCACGTTAAGGAAGGCATCGGTGAAGAAGCTGATGATAACCCATGATAGGAAGTACGGGAAGAGCATGGAGGTTTGAAGCACCTTGACCACTCTTTTTGATCTCAACTCACTAAAGATGATGGCGATCCCAACGGAAACAATCAATCCTAAGAAGATGAATCCTAAGTTGTACAATACCGTGTTTCTTGTAATAATGTAGGCATCTTTGGAACTAAAGAGGAATTTGAAGTTGTCAAAGCCAACCCACTTACTCTTCATGACACTGTCAATGAAGCCCTCTCCTGTGATATGATAGTCCTTAAATGCTACGATATTCCCAAAAACCGGAATATAGAAGAATAAGATTAACCACGCTGCACCAGGTAAGACCATTAAAAGAAAAATGAAATTTTCTCTCAGAGTCCTTACAAACTTTTTCATTTAACTCCCCCCTTTGAGCCTTGAGCGTGTTTATTTGCTTTGGTAGCGTTTACATCACCTATTATAAGATAGCCCATTTATATTTTCAAACTCCTAATTATAGAAAAAATTCTACAAATTTATGACATAGCTTTAAAAAAGGAGTAGAAAAGGGTGTTCGTAAAGACAGCTCCTCTTCTACTCCTATCGACCGCGGATGAGATTTCTGTCATCCGACTTGGCATTTTTTACGTTGTATAAATGGTTGAGGCAGTCGCAATAGTATGCCACTGGTTAGCCGTTGTGGCTGCGAAGTCCTGATCCCCGTAGAAATCATTAAATGGCAAGATTTCGACTTCTAGTTCGTCGATGCGGTCAATCTGATCAGACAGATAAGCCTCAATGCGGCTTTCTGCGCGCTTGATCCGTTGCAAGAGCCCACCCATACGAATGTCTACTGTATCCAAGCCAAAGACCTTGTTTTCTTTCAACCATTGGTGGCTAAAGAGCTTGTGGAAGGTTTCAATCTGGCTTCTTAATTTTGGTAATTCTTCCCTAGCAATTTGTTGCAAGCTCTCTTTATCACCTTTTTGATAGGCTTGACGAATGCGTCGGCCTACATCCACTTTACTACTTAAAATAGCATTCAACTGTGCCTGAGTTTCAAAGAGATAAGCGTAGATGCCTGCTTTTTCTTTGATAGTAGCAAGAGTCTCAGCTGCTTGGGTAAAGTGTGGTTTGTCCTGCTCAGGAGTCATGTGCTTGTCAAGGATTGGACAGAGAACATCCTGATAAAATACGTAGCGGTTAGGATTAATCCCACTGAGATTGTCTGGTAGATTAGGTAAGAGGTTGGCCAGATCCAGCTGCATAAAGTCCTCAACGGATAGGCCTGTATTGGTCTTGAAGTGAGCTGATAAACGTTCTAAGTCGTTGCGGTAGCTGAGTTCCGCCCAGATCTGCAAGCTTGGCAAGATAGAGAACTGGGCTGTTTCCCCACCATTGTCCCCCCAGCCCGTCACGATGACTTCCTTGATCTGGTTGGCACGGCAGGCTTTATTGGCTTCTACTGCAATGAGACGGCTGAAATGGTTGTGGGGCGTGAAGCCAATCCACTTCCAGGCACCACCTGCAAAGGCGATATCCTGGCTAATCTTGTGGTGATTACGGAAGTTTCGGTTGTATTTTTCCTCGCTATCTTGATAATAATCCCAGTAAACCAAGGTGACACGGTCTTTGAGACGGTCTAGGTAAACACGCGTTTCCTCTGGAATTTCTACCTCACGGTCGTACTGGCCATCTGCTGACATGAGCTTAAAGAACATATCGCTCCACATCTGGCAGTGGAAACCATACTTGTCCGCAATATCCAAGATGCGCTCCAAGTGTTGACACATGAGAAGACTCCGATCCACCACACCGTTCAAGATGAGGTAGCGTCCCAAACCAACTAGGTGAGCTTCATCCATGCCGATATTGACCTTGCGAGTTTGTAATTTAGATAACGTCGCAAACATGCCGTCAATCAGGTCATAAACTTTTTCTTCACCGATGAGGAGAATGTCTTCTACATCGCGGAGTTGCTGGACTTCTTTAATCCCCCATTTGACAAAGGCTGATAAGTGAGCCAAAGTTTGGATACATGGCACAAAGGTCATGTCAAACTGCTGGGCGTAGCTTTCGATTTCCTGTAACTCTTCAGCTGAGTATGCTCCACGGAAATAACCAAAGTAAGGTTGTCCTTCAATTTGATAAGTGTCTTCCATGTAGAGCTCAAAGGTTGAATAACCCATCAGAGCCAAGACTTCAATCATCTGCTTGGCAGATGCGACATTGAGCACGGCATTGCGCGAACAGTCCGCCATATAGGCTAAATCTTCATAGGCCGCCTGCTCTTCAATCTCTACCTTGTCCCCTTCTGCTAAAGCTGTTGCGAGCACAGATAAGGCACGGTAGAGTTGATGAGGTTTACGGTAGGTCAATTGATACTGCCCATTCTCCCCCTTGATAGAGATGGAAGCATGGTCAGACTGAGCGACTGCCACTTCTACATCTGGTAGAGAAATGTGATTTTGGAGCAACTCTAAAGCTTGCGCTTGTTTACTGTTGATTCCGGTAAAACTTACCATTGGTTTTCCTCCTGTAACCAGTTGACAAGGGCACCGTAGAGATTGGCATCTGCCTGATAGGTGCAAGCTTGAATGACTGGAGCGATGGTATATTCTTCATATCTTTCCACAAAGGCATCTACGGCTTTTTGCACGCCTTTGATAAAATCAGGGTTCTGACTGATAGAGCCGCCTAGACTAATCACATCTGGATCAATCAGGTACTGGATATTGAGCAGTCCTTGAGCAAGATTACGATTCATGCGCTCAATAGCTTCTTGGCAAAGGGCATTACCTGCTGCCGCCTCTTGGTACACCTTGCGGCCATCCCAATCGGTTTGACCAGATTTTTCAATCACATAGCGAACCATGTTTCCTGTAGAAGCGAGTTGTGACCAGTTATTGAGTCTTTCTGCGGGCTCGATTGTGGTCATGTAGCCAAACTCACCGCCCAAACCATGACGACCACGGTGTAGCTTCCCATTGATAATCATGGCTCCACCGATTCCTGTACCAATCACGACACAGGCTGCATTTTCAATCTCAGGATGAGCTAGCAGTTCACTGAGTCCAACACAGTTGGCATCATTTTCTAGGTGGATAGGAAGCTTATGATGAGCAAGCGCCTCATACCATGAAAAACCATGGATGTAAGGAATGGCACTGATCCCTTCAATTACCCCTGTTTCTTGATGAACGGCTCCTGGCACACTCATGGCAATCCCACGGTAGTCACGTTCTGACAATCGCTGATCCAACCAAGCTAGCAACTCTTCCAGAGTCTCTGGCGTTGCGGTGCTGGCCTTATCTAAAATCTTTCCATCAGGAGTTAGACTAGCAAACTTAATGCCAGTCCCTCCGATATCAATCGTTGCAATGGTCATTGCTTTTACCTGTAAAAAGGAGCGAATCAGCAGTCGGTTCTTACTCTTTTCGCTCCTCCTTTCTTTTTATGTTATCTTTTTGAAATTAGATTTCTTCTTTTTTGATCAATTCTGTACGAATTTCTTGTGGTGCCAATAGTCCTGAATGAACTGGATATGGGCGTTCCAATAAGTCAAGAATGGTTTGTTGTTTTTCAGACACGCGAACATTTTCTTGACTCATATTGTAGTAACGAAGGACGTATCCTTCTTCATTTTCAGCCACCTTAAAGGCTGTTGGGCAGACTTGTGGCAAGTTGAGGGCTGGATGGTTGAAGAGACTACCTGTTGCAGCAACTCTACCTTCTTGTTTTGCAACTTGAAGAGCTGTAAATGGCACCTGGAAGGCTTTAGCACGACGGAAGGCCGAGAAGCGTTCCCCTGCTTGATGGCATTCTACTGCAAACTCAACTTCGATATCGCGCAAGCACTGAGCTTCTGGCGTTGGGAAGTAGCCCCAGTCACCTAGCTCACCTGAAGCACGGAGAAGGGTTACAGCCATGGTGTCGTCCTCAAGGATTTCGTATTCGTGCAATCCTTTATTGGCTACTGTCACTCCTTTAACATCGTCATACAAGCTAACAAAGGCTTGTTGGTGTTGTGGATTTTCAGGATTTTCCCAAGAAGCTGCTGGTTTATTTGGCCGTGTCACAACTTCATAGATGCTTTCAGAATCATTACTTGGGCGTGTGTTATGAGTTTTGACCAAGAGACGAATGCGGTGGTCTTTGGCTGTATTGGTAAAGCGAGTCTTGAAGCGAATTTGTGGATCATCTACAAAAATGGTCATCTCCGTTTCAAGAGGAATGGTTGTCAACTCTTCTGAACGACCTGCATCTCGTTTCATGAACTCGATGATACCTCTTTGTTCAGCATCCAATTTTTCATCTGCGCTAACTGGAATAGTCAAGTCATGTTTGAGCAAAACCTTAGCATAGCGAGCATTGTTTTCCAGAATTTCATAACCTTTCAGTTTTGCGAAAATTGGCTCTGTTCCTTTTGGTTGGAAATAAATGTACTCATTCCCGATATCGCCACGGTCCTCAAATTGGATAAAGTCCTCGTAAGCTTCGTTTGTAGTCTTGTCGTAGACTGTGATACCTTCATCTACACTTACTGTCACAAATGGAGTATCAATAACTCCATTTTGGAAGATACCATCGCTTTGTGCTGCTGGCCCTTCGACTAATTGGAAGCTTGACCAAGAAAGTGGTGCAAGGTGAATTGGAATTGTCACGCGCACTTGACGTGCAATATAAGGTTGACGGAATTTATCCTTAGGCAGGGTATAGCCAAAGCTTGCTCCCAAGTCCTCAATCTCTGCTTCTACAAGATGTCCATCTAAATCCTCTACATGGTAGTCTGGCAAGCTCAAAGCAGCCATTTTCTTGAAGCCTTCTGTCGGATGCAATTCCTTAAATGGACAAACCGCAACATCGACAATCGTGCTGACGGTGTCCACCTTATTATGCAAGCCAGTGTTGATGACCGTAAAGAGGTGCTCACTCTGGGCTTTTTGAGTCGCTAGTTTACCCTTCCATTCGTTCAGAAGGTTGGTCTTGACAAAGTTTCCGACTTGATTGACCTTGGCAAAACGAACTTCCATTTCACGGTGAACTTCGTCAATACTACATCCGCAGATGCTATCGTGTGGCGCATTTTGTAAGAGTGTCTTCCAGGCATAGGTCAATTGATCCTTGTGGTTATGCCCACCAGTAATGATGGTCAAAGGTTCCACCACTTGCTCTAGCAAGTTGCTGTTTTCCTGGAAGGCTTGTTTGAGATAAACACGTGAAGATGAGGTATTGGCAAGGGTGTACCAACCATCCGTTTCCTGGCTAGTCAACTCACCTGTAACAGTTGATAGGTGTTCAGGAAGTGCACTTTCCACTGCTTGAACGTATTCATCAAAGGAGCTGTGAACAAAGGTCACGTCAGGGAAAAGTTCGTTTGCCACACGAATGGCTTCACTCAAATTTCGTTGAACGGGTTGGTGATCACATCCGTTCATCATCAACCATTGATTAGTCGATGCATAGTCACGAACATCTGACAATTTTTGTTTCCAGAAAGCCAAAGCTTCATCTTTATCCACTGGAATTTCGTTCCCGTTACTGTACCAGTTAGCAAAAAGAATACCCAGCACACGGCTACCATCCGCCCCTTGCCAGTACATTTCAGAAAATTGAGAGGTAAACTGCTCATCTTCGAGGACCTGGTTGTCAAATCCGATTGGTTTGACCCCACGCCCAAAAGCTGCTACGTGAATGCCTGATTTTTGAAGGATTTGAGGAGCTTGCCCCATATTTCCAAAGGTATCTGGGAAATAACCAATCTGAGTAGATTTGCCCCATTTAGCGCATTCAGCCTGTCCAATCAAGGTATTGCGGACATTGGCTTCGCTGGAGATCAAGTAATCATCCTGCAAGATGTAGAAGGGACCAATCTTGAGCTTGCCCTCGTCGATATAGCGCTGCACCTTGTCGCGATTTTCAGGGCGAATTTCTAAATAGTCATCGAGGACGATGGTTTGTCCATCTAAGTGGAAACTTTTGAATTCAGGGTCATTTTCAAAAAGATCAAAGAGATTGTCAAAGAGTTCCACCAATTGCATGCGGTGACTTTCAAAAGGTAGATACCACTCACGATCCCAGTGGCTGTGAGAAATAATATGTACAACAACATTTTCCATGAGTAAAACCTCATTCTAACTTAAATTTAAAGATATATTTGTGATTCTTGACAAGAATCTGTCGAGCAAGAGCTCATTAGCGAATATCCAAGTAATCCAAGACTAATTCGCAGAACATCATGTTGGCCCACGAGAACCATTCACGCGAGTATTTGGTTGGATCATCTACATGGAAACTTTCGTGCATGACACCCGTGCCTCCATCGCAGGCAACCAGCTGATCGAGCAAGAATTTTTTCTCAGCTTTATCTGTCGTTGTCAATCCTTGAATAGAAAGGGCAATCGGCCAGATATAGCGATAAAAGGTATGAGAACTTCCGAGTCCACTTGCGTACTTCCCTTCATAGAAGTAAGGATTTTCAGGGCTCAAAATCGTCCGACGAGTGGCTTGGTAGACTTCGTCGTCGATGGCGCAGTAGCCCAGATACGGAGCAGCTAACAAACTTGGCACATTTGGATCATCCATGATGCTAGCATTTCCTAAACCATCTACCTCAAAGGCATAGATTTTCTCGCCCTTGCTGTTAGTCGTGTAGGCGTAGTTTTCGATCCCTTCTTGAATCTCCGCTTGGAGGCGTTTGGCATCTGCAATGATACTCTCACTATCAGCTAGATTCAATGTTGCAAAGATTTCTTGGACATAACCCAAAACAACCACTGCAAACATATTGGATGGAATCAAATAGCTATACTGACAGCAGTCATCACTTGGACGAAAGGCTGACCAGGTCATCCCTGTCACGGCAAAATCTGGCCCAAAGCCGTCATTCACCAGCGTGTCTTCCTTACGATCAGTATCTCGAACGAAGCGATAAGGGGAGTTGTTATGGTCTTGTTCCACCATCCAGAGATGAAGGATTTCCTTGGTCGCTGTGACAAAGGTTTCATCAAATTGGCTAGTCTCACCAGTTTCCTTCCACAGGAGGTAAGCCAATTGCAAGGGATAGCAAAGCGAATCCACTTCATACTTACGCTCCCAAATCCAGCCATTCAAATCGGTGTGGTCAGTCTCGTGGTGGCCTTTCCAGTTCTCCTCAATATTAAAAGAGTTAGCATAGGGATCTTTGAGGATCAAGGTCATCTGGCGTTTGACCAAACCAGCAATGGTCTGGCGCAATTGGGGATCTCGTTTAGCCACATAAAGATAGGGCCTCAATTGAGCCGTCGAGTCACGCAACCACATAGCTGGGATGTCCCCTGTTAACACAAAGGTTGAACCATCTTCTAAAATTTCAACTGTATTGTCCAAAGTGTCTGTATAACAACGTTCAAAGACATCCACCCACTCAGGGTACTCCTTAGCTCGCTCAGCCACTTGATCCAACCATTCTCGCACAATTTCTTTTGAATAGGTCATTTATTTTCCTCACACGTATCGATTCTTTCCTATTCAGTATAAAAGATTTCTAAAGGGAAATACATACGCAAACTATAGCCCTTTTTCTACTAAATTTTCCATTTGATAAAAACGCTATCATATTTGACAACACTTTGATACAATGAAGAAAATACCACCGCGTGTTCCAATAAAAACACAGATCATTTAAAGTTGATGAAGAAAAAGGAGACAAGATGCGCACACATTGCCAAACCATCGATACCCGCTGGGGAAGCGATAATCATCCCCACTATTCGCACGGGAACACCCTCCCTTATACCGGAGTCCCTTTTGGGATGAACTACTTCCTTCCCCAGACGACACACGAACAAGGAGCTTGGTTTTTCAACCCCAATCTCCCTATTTTTCAGGGATTTCGTCTCACCCACCAGCCTAGTCCTTGGATAGGAGACTACGCTTGGTGCCTCATCACGCCCATCACAGGAGAAATTGCAAGTTCCGACCTCTTCCGTCGTCAAAGCAGTTATTCGATGAAAGAAGCTCTTTTCCAGCCCCACTACCTTCGGATTTTTTCGGAACGTTATCAGATTCACAGTGAGCTGGTTCCAAGCCGCTACGGGGCTGTCATGCGCTTTCGAGCACCAGAAAAGCTAACACTCTGCTTTCATGCAGCAAATGAACTAGAGGACTTGACCCTGACAGACCAAACCTGCCACTTCCATATTCTGGATCAGGCCCATACCGCAGATACTTCCTACTCTTTCTATCTCCAGTGGCAATTTAGCCAGCCGATTGAGAGCGTCACTCACATCGATCAAGATCTTTTTCTCACCTTTGCTAGCAATGAAGTGACCGTCCAATTAGGAACTTCTTATCTGTCCCAAGACATGGCTCACAGCCATCTTCCCAACCTTTCCCTAGAGGAAGCTAAAAAAGAAGCAGCCGATCAATGGAATCAGCTGCTAAAACGAATTGAAGTAAAAGATACCGGAGGGCGTGACCAAGCCTTTTTCGATCATTGCCTTTACCGACTCCTCCTTTTCCCTCAAACCTTTTATGAAACAGATACCGAGGGAAATGACTGGCACCTGGATGTCACCCATAATGAAATCAAACCAGGAAAAGCTTATACGAATGTCGGATTTTGGGACCTCTTCCGAACATCTTTTCCGCTCTTTAGCCTTTTCTACCCCGATTATTACCGTCACTTTCTCGAAGGATTTTTAAACACTTACCAGGATACTGGTTTTCTACCAAAATGGTTGGCCCCAGATGAACGAGGGATGATGCCAGGTACCCTCATTGATGGGGTCTTTGCGGATGCTGTCACAAAAGGGATCGCACCAGACCTACATGAAAACATGCTGACAGCTATGCTCCAGACAGCTCAAAAAACAGATCCCACTCAACATTTTGGTCGCCATGGCAATGAAAGCTACAAGGCCCTTGGCTACCTACCCGATGATTTTCACGAAAGTGTGAGCCACAGCCTAGATTATGCTTATAGTGATTTTTGCATTGCTACCGTTGCCAAGCAATTGGGGCATACAGAAACAACCGCTCGCTATGCTGCTTCCAGCCTCTCCTACCGAACATTGTACGATGCCCAAACAGGCTTTATGAGAGCACGATCCACCAATGGAAACTTTAAAGAACCCTTCTCTTCTACCAGCTGGGGAGGAGATTATGCAGAATGCTCTGCAACGCAGGCTACTTTTGGAGCCTTACACGACCTCTCCGGCCTGATAGAGCTAATGGGCGGTAAAAAAGCCTTTACCCAACGACTGCTGGATCTAGCCAATCAAAGACCTCAATTTGATGTAAGAGGATATGGCTATGAAATCCATGAAATGAGTGAAATGGCCCAAGCCCCATTTGGGCAGATCGCCATCTCCAATCAACCCAGCTTCCACATTCCCTACCTCTTCCGTCACAGCCTTCATCCCGAATACACCAATCTCCTGATCCACCAGATCCGTTCCCAAGCTTTTCATCAAGATTTCCAAGCCTATCCAGGTGATGAGGACAATGGTAGTCTATCTGCTTGGTACATCTGGTCAGTCCTTGGACTCTATCCAACCTGCCCAGGAAAACCAATCTATGATCTGGGACTCCCTCTCTTTAAAGAAGTCCTTCTCCATATTCCCAAGCAAGAGCTCAAGATTTGCGCCAATTCACACACTGCAGGCGCCTATTTCATCCAAAAAGCCCTGTTAGATGGCAAAGAGAAACAAGAGGTTTCCCATCAAGATCTCCTTGAAGCCCAAGTACTCCAATTTGAGCTTTCTTGGCTCCCCCCACAAGCATAAGAAAAAGTCGTCTGAAAACAGACGACTTTTTTTCTGTTATTCATCTCCTACTTGATAGTAGATCGAGCCTTGTTCCCCAAAACTAGCGATACCAACACCAGACCACAAGCGGTTTTTAGAGGCATCTGATGTGTCCTTAAAGACGACTTGTCCTTGATCATCGACCTGATCACCAATGGTCACTCCCGCAGGAATATACTCCAACAAGAAGCCCCCATCACGACCACCATAAATGCCTTCTGAGGCGGTTCCATAATCAGTCAAAGAAGCTCCATAGCCCTCTAACTCTTGTGAGATCAACCCTTTGTCGTTAAAGACCAGCTTGTTTCCTTTATCATCTTGCCAGACCCCAGCAATACTGCTGTAATCACCATTGGCAATCGCTTCAAGATCCATTTTCTTCACTTCTTTTTTCTCTTCTTTTTTTTCTTTCTCCTTCACTTCCGAACTAGAAGCATCCGTCTTTTTGACTTCAGAAGAGGTCGTCGTTTGACTAGAGGAGGTGGTTGATTTTTTGCTCGCTCCCCGTTGCGAACAAGCTACCAACAGAACCACACTGAGAAGACTCACAAGAATTGCACCAACTTTTTTCATTTAAAATTCCCCATACATTTTTTAATTTAAAGCCCTTTCATTGTAACGTATTTTCAAGCATTTGACAAGCTTCACTCCCCATTTTTAATCAAAAAGAGACCGGGATAATCAGTCCTAGTCTCTCTTTTGATACAGCTCTTAATGAGCCAGCATTTCCTGTGCCACTTCTAAACCAGATAAGTTGGAAGGATAATAAGTTGGCCAATTTTCTAACTCATCATAAAGCGCTTCTTGACTCTTTCCTCCATGGAAAATGTGGAAGTGAGCTGCCTTTACCGGAGTAATTTCATGGTCACTAAATTGAACATATTTAAAGTCTCCCGCATCGCTCTCTTTCGCTTCAAAGAGATAACGAACACCACGATTCCCCTTCTTATAAGTCAAAATGTGCTTACCTACGTATTTATAGGTATATTTCTTAGAAGATCCTTTTTGATAAAACTCCATTGAATCCTTATCAATCTTAATCCGATCAATATCTGTTTGATAACCCTTGGTATAATATTCCTTATACTCAGCAGCCGTCATGGTTGGATTTAATTTTGCCTTATAATCAAAGACCTGATCCAGAGTTCCATCTTGCAAGTATGGATAAACTGATTTCCAATCACCCGCATAATTTGCTAAGCTACGATCCTTCACTTGACTATCCTCGAAATAGCCCTTTTGAACTGTCTTAGCATCTTCCTCGTGTTCCGGTTGAATATCCTTACCAGCTTGTGACGTTGTTTTCTCTAGCGCCTTCAGATTTTCCTTCATAACAGACACGTAGTCTTCGCCATCTTTCATTTCTTGATCCGTCAAGCTTTCCAAAGGATTTAAGACAGCCAACTCAACACCAGCTTCAGAAGACAAGGTTTTCGCCAAGGACTTAGAAGCATTTTCCTCAAAGTAAATGACCTTGATCTCATTTTTCTTGATATACTCTGTCAATTCACGCAATCGTGCAGCAGAAGGCTCACTATCAGGTGAAATCCCTGAAATGGCTACCTGATTTAAACCATAATCTAAGGCCAAGTAACGGAAAGCCGCGTGTTGGGTCACGAAATTCTTTTGTTTCGCATCTTTCAACCCATCCTGATAAGCTTGATCCAAGGCCTGTAATTTCTTTAGATAGGCTTGGGCATTTTTCTCAAACGTCTTTTTCTTATCTGGATAAGCCGCCACCAACTGATCACGAATCGACTCTACCATCTTCATGGCACGATGGGGAGAGAGCCAAAGGTGAGGATCATATTCATGATGGTGTTCTTCGCCCCCTTCGTGTTCATGTTCCTCTTCCAATCCAGGAAGCAAGACCATGCCCTTGGTAGCATCGATCACTTTGGTTTTCTTATCCTTCATTGATTTCAAAAGATTTGGAACCCAGGTTTCCATGTTTTCATTTTCATAGACGAAAACATCCGAATCTTGAATCATAGCCCGCCCCTTAGCAGACAATTCATATTCATGAGGCTCTGATCCCGCTCCAATGAGCAGGTCTACCGTTCCTTCATCTCCGACAATATTTTTTGTAAAATCATAAACCGGATAGAAAGTGGTCATCACTTTTAATTTCCCATTTTGACTCTGACTTTTGCCACAAGCTGTCAAAACAAGGGCCAAAGCCACTAACAATAACCAACCAAATTTTTTAACGTTCATATCTACTTCCTCAAACGTGATCCAAGATTCACAAGCAAGAACAGTACCACAAATAAAAGCGTGATGCTGGCACTCGCTGGTGTATCTGCAATATAAGACAAAATCAACCCACTAAACATCCCGATAAAACCAATAATGACCGCAATCAGCATGACCCCACGGAAGTTCTTCCCTAATTTCAGCGCAATACTAGCCGGTAAGACCATGATGGTTGAAACCAATAACGATCCTGCTGCAGGAATCATTAAGGCGATAGCAACCCCCGTTACCACATTAAATAAAATAGACATGGTCCTAACCGGAAGACCATCTACAAAAGCCGTATCTTCATCAAAAGTCAAAATATACATAGGCCGCAAGAATAAGGCTGTTAACACTAATACAACGAAAGCAATCACAAATAAGGCGATCACCTGTTCATCCGTAATGGTTAGAGTAGAACCAAACAAATACTGATCCAAGCTCATCGAGCTCTTTCCACCACCACGCATCAGTACTAAAGCTAGGGCAAGACCAGTGGACATTAAAATTGCCGTCCCGATCTCCATAAAGTCCTTAAATAAGGTCCGCAAATACTCAAGAAAAACCGCAGCTATAATGACAATGATCATAGTCGAGAGCGTCGGAGAGATCCCAAGAAAAAGTCCAAAAGCGACACCTGCAAGAGAGACGTGACTTAGCGTATCACTCATCAGACTCTGCCGTCTTAAAATCAAGAAAATCCCTAATACAGGAGAAAAAAGACTCATGGCAACCATAGCCAACAAGGCCCGTTGCATAAAATCATACTGGAATAAATCAAGCATGGTCACCCTCCCCTTCTGTATCATGGACGTTAAAACATCTCCAAGGAGAGCTCTGGTCGCGAACCAAATGAATATTCCGATCCGCAAATTGGTTAACCTCTTCAGGATCATGCGTAATCATCAAAACAGATTTTTGATGGTGATGCGCACTATGATGCATTAACTCATAAAAATCACTCTTTGTCGTTGCATCCATCCCTGTCGTCGGTTCATCTAAAACAAAGATATCCGGATCTGAAGCAAACATCCTAGCAATGACGGCCCGCTGTTTCTGACCACCAGACAAAGAACCAATCGCCCGATCCTTGAACTCCAGCATTCCAACAGATTCTAAACTCTTCAGAATATGTTTTTCATCGTGCTCATTCAACTTTCGAAACCAGCCTTTACGAGGATACCGACCTGACTTCACAAATTCATAGACCGTACTTGGAAATCCAGCATTAAAACTAGCAATCTGTTGTGGCAAATAAGCAATCCTTAACTTCTTTCCCTTAACATTCGTCTTTGAAATCTCAACTGTCCCGACCTTGGGCTGTAAAATGCCAAGACTAGCCTTAATCAAGGTTGACTTAGCAGCTCCATTCTCACCAGTCAGCGTAACAAACTCTCCACTATCTAAGTAGTAATTGATCCCTTCCAGAACCGGTTCTCGATCATAATAGAACGATAAATTTGAAACCGTAATATACCTCAAACTATAACTCCTCTTCCAGTAAATCTAAAAACCGCGAAATGACCCCTTGCTCATTCTTAGTAAACTTCGACAAAACATCCTCATAAGTGTGAAGGGTATGCTGATGGTGGTGCTGATGCTCTAATGCAATCGGCTTACCAATTTCAGTTAAGCGATAATAGAGAACCCGAGCATCATTTTCATCTCGATAAGTCTCCAGCATTCCCTGACTTAATAAGGGCTTCACAGCCTTCGTGATAGCAGCCTGACTGACATTCAATTTCTTAGCTAAGACAGAATTGGTTAGAGCTTCATCAGCAACCAGCATCAAAATATGTTCCTGAGTGTTGGTTAAGGAAACACCACTTGTACAAGAACCAACTAAAATCTCATGCTGATTTTCTGATAACAATAAAATAGAATTTAAAAATCGATCGATTTTATTTGCAACTTCAGACAAAATTAACTCCTTCTAATTCACCAAAAGAAACTTTACCGGTTAATTATATCATAAAAAAGAAAAAAATAAAACAAAAAAAGGAGTAAACCTCCTTTATAATCTATACCGGCGGCCGGGGTCGAACCGGCACGTCCTTGCGGACACTGGATTTTGAGTCTAATATTATTAGTTTTAAATCTCAGAAATATTGATTTTATAAGCTTTTTTTCCATAATATTTTTTAAAACTTAGTATCACTTCCAAAGTTTAGATACTTTTTAGTAACTATAAAATGCTAGAAAGTATACTCCTTATTAAAAAGAGTTTTGGACTAGTTTTGTGCAATTTTATTACCCATATCCGTAATAAGAGAGGCTAAATTAATTGCCTTTAATGATTGTAGAAATTGGTTGTGAATATCATTAGACACATAACCAGCTAGCAAAATATGCTCAGCCATGTCATATTGCTTAATCAAGAGAATCTTATCATGTTTTTCATTAAATAAAATCGCACTAATTGCTGTATTAAAGACTGGAAAACGAAAACTCGCACATTGTGAACAATAAGGAATATCTCCCTCATCTTTTAAAAATTTTTTCTCCAAAGGATGCCCACATTCGGGACAACAAGTCATTGTTTTGTCAAATATAGAAGCCTCTTTTTTAAAGTTCTTAAAAGTAATTTTACCAGTAAAATCGAGACCACGCAAGACATTGAAATAAATCAAGACTTTTTTTAAAATTTATCTTATGATATACTAAACTTATCAGCTATTGGTTCTGAAAAAGTGTCTGCCACAGTTTTACTACAAATTCTCATGACTTGTGCCAAGATTTATAAAAAACGGATAGCTATAATAGCTCTTAGAGCAAAAACATGACATATAGGAGGTTAAAGACATGTCATACTTTTATCTTTTTATCGCCATTGTAGGAGAGATATTGGGAACTAACCTTTTGAAATTATCAGACGGTTTTACAAAGCCTATTCCAACCGTTTCTGCCCTACTTAGCTATGGCGTTTGTTTCTATTTCTTATCACTAGCAATGCAAAAAATTCCTTTAGGAATAGCTTATGCAACATGGTCAGCTGTCGGTTTAGTTTTGACAGCCTCTATCGCAGTAATGATTTTCAAAGAAACACTAAATGTTTATAGCATTATCGGTTTAATTTTGATTATCATTGGTGTTGTCATGGTTAACTTATTAGGAAATGCAGGACATTAATAAAACCGGCTCTATACTATTTGTAGTGGGTAAATCCCCTATGGATATTATGGAGCCTATTTTGTTGTAGAAAAAAAGTTCCATAAGAACTATAATGAAAAGCTAGAATTCTGTCAATATTTTGGACACATTTTGGGAGGGAATTTTGAAGACTAGCGTCCTCCTAATTTTCCCAATAAGTTTTAACTTCTTCAAAAATCTTATTCAAAAGTTCTGCATCTTTTTCTGACAACTGATTTTTTTCTATAACTCTATCTTTTAGTTCTGTTGCCTTTATTTTATTTCTTGCCACCGAAACTGCTATTGAATGTTTCAAAATATCAAACTCATCCTTTGAAAAGTTTGCAATATTGGTAAGATCTAATTGTTCTAGAGGTAAACTACTGATAATTGAATAAGGTTTTTGTCCCAGCAAATAATCTGTAGTAGTACCAAAGATATTTGCTAACTTTACAACGAATTCTAATCCTGGTTCTAACGTTCCATTCTCCCAACGAGAATATGTCCCTTGTTGAACTCCAATTAATTCCGATATTTGTACTTGAGTTAATTTTTTTGATTTTCTGAGAGTTTTTAATCTATCTGAAAATTTATAATCCTCTGTATACATAAGTCTCCTATAAATATTCTTAATCGTATATTTTTACTTGACAAAATATTCTAAACGGTATAAAATAGAATTATTCCATAAGGAATATTTATTTTGAGATTGAATATTCCATTGAGAATATTATAGCATAAAAGGAGGTAAAAGCGTATGTAACTAGTATTCGATTTAAAAAATTTTAATAAAGGAGGTAAGATTCGACAAAATAAAAAATCTTGAAACAAATGTGCCGTTCGTTCCAAGATCAAAACATATTATGTAACAATTATACCACAGAAAACTCTTCAGTTGCACAAGAAAATTTCGGAGGTTTCACAAAAAGATGACCAATAAAGAGTTAGTCAATCAAATTTCTGGCCTAAACTCTACCTCTACTCTTAAAAATTGGATTCAACTGATTAAAGAGATAAGTGGCAAGGAATTTAAAAAAATTAAAATTCCTATCAGTAGAAATCCCAGAACTCATCAATTAAGTTATACAGTTGCCTATGATTTTACAGACGAAGACCTTAGACAATTTCAAAAGTTAGCTAAACTAAAACTTGAAATAGGTCTAAAAGAGGCTATACAATCCGTATTTGGGAGTCTAGCAGACAATGAGCAAGAATCCCTAAACCAAGTAATAGATGAGCTCTACGATGAACTGAGCGCCTTAAAACAGGAATTTAAGCGAGAAATGCGACTGATAAAAATTGAGAATTCCAACCTAAAAAAGAAAATCCAAGATATTGAAGAGTCGATGCAAACCGGCTTACTAGGGTTTGTTAACAAGAGGTCAAAAAATAGGTTCGGCTAATAGCGAGTTTTCGGCTGAGCCATGAGGCAGAAAGCCGAAAATGAGCGTAGATGCGGACGGACCATTTTTGACCGATAGGGTGTGTAGTAACACCACCCTCTGCAAGTTAGGTGTACCATCGAAATAATTCAGTATTGCCAAGGGTTTCGGAGATTTTAAGGGTGGCAAATTTAGGCAAAAAGTTGAATCAAAATCTATGGCAAAAAATGAACATTTACGTTCTGTATTTGACTGGATTCAAATTCAGTTTGATAAGACTGAATTTTCGCCAAGAGAAATAATCGAAGACATTCTATTTCTTGACTATGACCTATTTATTGAGAATAAAGGGAGCCTTAAATACTATAACTATGATAGCCAGCTTCATTATGGGAATATCCGTATCTACTATGGAGCGAAAGAGTCGTCCTACATGCTTGTCATGTCAGGACAGGCACTCGAGTTCTATAGAGATATGGTATTAGATCCAAATAGTCTGTCCGAAAGACAGTTTCTGAACAACCTCTACTACAATTACAATCAATTTTCAGTAAGACGAATTGATATTGCGATAGATGATTTTAATGAAACACCCTATTTCACTCCTAATCAGCTTCTAAAGGTTTGTCAGAAAAAACGCTTTATATATGGAAAAAGCACCTACTACAATACCTACGGAGATGAAACAATCGGCCAGACCTTATATTTAAGAAAGCCCAATGATGATGAAAGACTTAGAATTTACGATAAGCGTTTAGAACGAGCTGAGAAGCTCGGTATCAGCAAGCGGTATATAGAAAATTGGATAAGAACTGAGTTAGAACTTAGGAAAGAAAAAGCTCACTACTTCATTCAAGAATGGTTGCATTCAGAAATAGATCTTCTCAACTTTACCAAGGGATATCTCAAAGAAAAAGTGAGATTCTATAGTGATAGTCACTTCTCAAAACCTTTGAGATCTTGGGAAAAGTTTTTAGGTCACTCAAAACCCGTCTCTATCATTATTTCAAAACCAAAAACAGAACTAGAACAAAAATTAGAATGGTTTACCTATAAAGGTTCAGGAGCTATTCTAAAAGCGTATAAATTTCTATACGACAATAACTTACTGCATGAGTATGAGAAGACTAACTATCTCGCACTCAACAATATGGAATATCCACCAGATTTAGCAAGTGGATTAATAGAAAGGGCAATTCTCTTTAAAAGAGAGGATTTGATCCCCACAATCAAAGAAAATATCAAAAGGAGAAATTAATTATGGCAAAAATGCTTTCACAAAATGACTGGAATTTTAATAACATTGGAACAAAATTTGAATTGGATGAAGTCATTCCAAAATTTGAAACGGAAGTCCGAGCAGATGCAAACGGAGAAATTATCAAAAACCGAGATGGTAGCGAAAGACGTTTTAATACCGATAAAATCATTGGTTGGAAATACAATGTAACGATCAAAGATGGACAATTCAAAAAGAAATCAACCCAAGTATCAGTAGACAATCCAGATGCCTTGGTTGATAATGACTATATCCAAGCAATGGATGAAGTACCAGTTACATTTGACAATTTACAAGCTACTATGATTAGCACGACAATGTATTACAAGGCGGATGCTATCCATTTAGTAGATGTAAAACAAAAATAAGTATCAGACAAGGGGAGTAAATCCTCCCCTTACTTAATCTAATTAGAAAAGGAGATAACATGATTAAAACTGTAACAAAAGATGACCTTATCGAACTTGGATTTGCTCCAGGAACTGCAAGAAAGATTATCCATACTGGCAAATTACTATTAGTGAATCGTGGTTTTAATATCTACGATAACAAACGGATAGGTACAATTCCAGCCAGTGTCGCTGAAGAACTATTAGGAATTGAACTCCAGAAAGAAGCGTAACTTATGGCTTTACGTAAAAATATAGACGGAACTTGGATTGTCGATGTTTCCAATGGTATAAATCCAATATCTCTAAAACAACGTAGAATTGTAAGAAAAGGATTCAAAACTAAAAAAGAAGCATTGGAGGCCGAACAATACTTACGAAGTGTCGAACTTAAAGAAAAAAGTTTCAACTCAAAAATATCAATTGATATCCTTTATGATCTCTTAAAAGAAGAGGATAAAATAAACAACAGAAAACAAAGCTATATAGATACACAAGAAAACAACTATAACAGGCATATAAAAAACTATTTTGAAAAAGTTGATGATGTAGCTAAATTAACTTATGAAGATATCTATCAATTCAGAGAACATCTAAGAGATAAAAATGCTCAAAACTCAGAAAAGAAGCTAAGTCCAAATACTATTAATAAAATTATAATTTTACTAAAGAAAATTATGGATGTTGGATTAAGAAAGGGATTTTACAAGGAACATCCCGTAGGATTACTGAAAAAATTACCAATAGAAAAAGCAAAATTAAATTTCTGGACAGTAAAAGAATTTAAGCACTTCTTAACACTATTTAGCAACGAAGAATACAATATAAAATTACTATTCACAGTTCTATTTTTTACTGGTCTAAGACTGGGAGAAGCTCTTGCTCTATCGTGGAAGGATATAGAGTTTTCAACAAATACAATCCATGTAAGTAAATCAGTATACGTCAAAAAAGGTGAAGAACACATTAGTAGCACAAAGACAAAGGCTGGAACTCGAAGAATCATCATGAATACCAAACTAGTAGAGACACTAGAAGAGTGGAAACAGATACAGCATGAAAGATTGAAAGAATTTACAACCAACCTAGATGATCTACAGATATTTCAAAATAGCCCGATTACAATAACTAAAGATTCAATCGAAAAACAATATAAAAAAATATTGCAAAGAGATTGTTCTTTAAAAAAGATAAGAATTCATGACTTCAGGCATTCACATGCTTCCCTACTAATAAATCAAGGAGAAGATTATCTTGTCGTAAAAGAAAGATTAGGCCATGCATCTATAACTACAACAATAGATACTTACTCACATTTGTATCCAAGCAAGCAACAAAAATTAGCGGATAAATTAGATGATCTGTTATAAAATTAGTAATTTTAAGTAACTCAGCGTTACAAATTCAACAATCAAATAAAAAAAGACAAGGTCCGAAAACCTTGTCTTTCAATCTATACCGGCGGCCGGGGTCGAACCGGCACGTCCTTGCGGACACTGGATTTTGAGTCCAGCGCGTCTGCCAATTCCGCCACGCCGGCATAAATTTAACTGGGGTAGCTGGATTCGAACCAACGCATGAGGGAGTCAAAGTCCCTTGCCTTACCGCTTGGCTATACCCCAATAATAATATTAATAAATAGGCGAGTGATGGGGATCGAACCCACGCATGCCAGAGCCACAATCTGGTGTGTTAACCACTTCACCACACCCGCCATAATTATTAACACGGGCAGTAGGAATTGAACCCACACTGAAGGTTTTGGAGACCTTAGTTCTACCTTTAAACTATGCCCGTAAAGCATGGAAGGGGAGGGATTCGAACCCCCGAACCCGAAGGAGCGGATTTACAGTCCGCCGCGTTTAGCCTCTTCGCTACCCTTCCTGATTATTGAATTGATGGCGCGAGACGGAATCGAACCGCCGACACATGGAGCTTCAATCCATTGCTCTACCAACTGAGCTACCGAGCCAAATTGCGGGAGCAGGATTTGAACCTACGACCTTCGGGTTATGAGCCCGACGAGCTACCGAGCTGCTCCATCCCGCGTTAATATTAAGGAGGATGTGGGATTCGAACCCACGCACGCTTTTACACGCCTGACGGTTTTCAAGACCGTTCCCTTCAGCCGGACTTGGGTAATCCTCCAAATATATAGTCCGTACGGGATTCGAACCCGTGTTACCGCCGTGAAAAGGCGGTGTCTTAACCCCTTGACCAACGGACCATACTATTAATGGGCACGAGTGGACTCGAACCACCGACCTCACGCTTATCAGGCGTGCGCTCTAACCACCTGAGCTACGCGCCCAAGTTAAAAACTTGGTAAAATGAACAAAACGTTCAAAGCGGGTGACGAGAATCGAACTCGCGACAACAGCTTGGAAGGCTGTAGTTTTACCACTAAACTACACCCGCTTA
>NZ_JAPVYS010000011.1:0-74030 GCF_041431945.1 Streptococcus sp. 27098_8_66
AATTAAATAGGAAAGAGCACCCTTAGCTCAACTGGATAGAGTACCTGACTACGAATCAGGCGGTTAGAGGTTCGACTCCTCTAGGGTGCATAAAGCGGTAGCTTTAGATCGGGAAGTAGCTCAGCTTGGTAGAGTACTTGGTTTGGGACCAAGGTGTCGCAGGTTCGAATCCTGTCTTCCCGATATTATGGCGGTGTAGCTCAGCTGGCTAGAGCGTCCGGTTCATACCCGGGAGGTCGGGGGTTCGATCCCCTTCGCCGCTATATTGTTGATCTTGTTGGACCTTTAGCTCAGCTGGTTAGAGCTCTCGGCTCATAACCGAGTGGTCGTAGGTTCAAGTCCTACAAGGTCCATTGTTATCTTGGAGGATTACCCAAGTCCGGCTGAAGGGAACGGTCTTGAAAACCGTCAGGCGTGTAAAAGCGTGCGTGGGTTCGAATCCCACATCCTCCTTAATATTAACGCGGGATGGAGCAGCTCGGTAGCTCGTCGGGCTCATAACCCGAAGGTCGTAGGTTCAAATCCTGCTCCCGCAATTTGGCTCGGTAGCTCAGTTGGTAGAGCAATGGATTGAAGCTCCATGTGTCGGCGGTTCGATTCCGTCTCGCGCCATTTCTTTTAATAATAAGCGGGTGTAGTTTAGTGGTAAAACTACAGCCTTCCAAGCTGTTGTCGCGAGTTCGATTCTCGTCACCCGCTTTGAACATAAGTTCATTACCAAGTTTTTAACTTGGGCGCGTAGCTCAGGTGGTTAGAGCGCACGCCTGATAAGCGTGAGGTCGGTGGTTCGAGTCCACTCGTGCCCATTTTGGAGAATTACTCAAGAGGCTGAAGAGGACGGTTTGCTAAATCGTTAGGTCGGGTAACTGGCGCGGGGGTTCGAATCCCCCATTCTCCGTATAATTTTGAAGTTTGAGATGTCATCTCAAACTATTTTTTATATTTTTGAAGGTTTCGTCTATGTTATTGAATCGTTTCTTTAAAATTTTTAGTTTTGTGTTTGTTTTAACTGTTTCAGGAATTCTATTTCTTTTTCCATCTGTTAGAACTTCGATTGTTTTAAAATCTTCTGATCTATTATCTATAGTTGATAAGGCCGTATCGGTACCATTTGTTGTTGTGGAATCTAAGGCAATAGATTTAAAGAATTTATCTGAATTAAATGATGAAAACCGTTCGTTAAAATCACGTCTTTATCAAAAGGATATTGACCAGTCAAAACTTAGCCGTTTGGAATCAGAAAATATAGAATTAAAGGACTTGATGTCAATCAAGAATTCTGTATCGGGTTCTAAACAAGTCGTTAGTGAGATTATTGACCGTAATTATGGTTCGTGGGATCAGGAATTTGTTATTGATAAAGGTAGTTCAGATGGAATTTCTGATTCTATGTTTGTTCTTTCATCTGGTGGCGTCATTGGTGTGGTAGAAAGTATAGAGAAAAATTCTAGTAAAGTGAAATTATTAGTCGAAGATACTATTTCTTCACAACACCTGACGTTTAAAATTGAGAGTCAAGGACAATCTATTTTTGCTTTATTATATGGTTATGATGAGAAGACAGGTGAGTTTCGGTTGTTGCAAATTGGAGATCCAGTTGAAATTAAAAAAGGATCACTCGTTTCAACAAGTGGTTTAGGAAAATATAAGAGTAGTGACTTACCTCTTGGTACTGTGACTTCTACTCAAAAGGCATCTGATCAATTGGGGCAAGAAATTCGTGTGAAACCAAAGGCTAATTTAGATGTCAATCGTTATGTACTATTGATCGGAGAGTAGTGTGAAAGTCATACGTAAGTACTATTTTTTACCTTTAATCTTATTCTTATCTTTATTTGTTGATGGGCAAATCTCTTTTCTTGTTTCTCGTTTTAGTTTAAACTCCCTTGAACCCACTTCGTTTTTATTTCTATATGGTTTTATGTTATTGAGCCTCTATTTCTCTGAGATAGCTTGTATTTGGTGGGGAATCCTTTTTGGTTTTTGTTTTGATGTGTATTTTTTACACACTATAGGAATTGCCTTCTTAATTTTCCCTTTATTACAGGTGATTTTTTATCGGTGTAATCAGATTATTTTGGTCAATCGATTGACTCGTTTTTTTACATTTTTATTAACGATTCTATTATTTCAGATTTTAACCAATCTTCTTTTGATTCTTTTTATCGGTATAAAATTTAACTGGATTACACTAATTATTTACCAAATTGTCCCAAGTTTAATTTTGAATATGCTTCTCTTAATAGTATTACAGCCGTTACTTGAAAAGATTTATTTATAAACTCGCAATAAAAATGTAACAATAGCGTAATATAAATTTTTAAAAAATTTGTTATACTAGTTAGTGTCTTATTAGAAAGGGAAAATTTATCTAATGAAGAAAAAATTATTTGCCACAATCTTATTGAGTACAGTTGCTTTATCACAAGGTGCTGTCGTAGCTGGTGTATCAGCCGACTCGACAGATGATAAGATTGCTGCTCAAGATAACAAAATCAATAGTATTAATCAACAACAACAAAGTGCACAAGTTCAGGTAGATCAAATTCAAGGTCAAGTATCTGAAATTAAAAAACAACAAGAAAATCTTCAAGCTGAAAATGATCGTTTAAATGAAGAATCTGAACGATTGTCAGCTGAGATCGATGAGTTGTCAAAAAATATTGTTGCTCGTCAAGAATCACTTGCAAATCAAGCACGTAGTGCTCAAACAACTGGTACTGCAACAAGCTATATTAATGCGATTGTTAGCTCTGGATCTTTGACAGAAGCTATCTCACGTATTTCTGCTATGAATGAAATTGCAGATGCTAACAACAAAATGTTGCAAGAGCAAAAACGTGATAAAGAAGATATTGCACAAAAACAAAAAGAAAACAACGACGCTATCAATACTGTTATTGCAAACAAACAGCAATTAGATGATGATGCGCAAGCTTTGTCAACAAAAGAAGCTGAGTTGAAAGTCGCACAATTAAACTTGGCTGCCGAAAAATCAACTGCTGAAAACGAAAAGAATGCTTTGTTGCAACAAAAAGCTGAAGCTGAAAAAGCAGCAGCAGCAGCGGCAGCAGCTGAAGCAGCTTATCGTGCAAAACAAAAAGAACAACAAGCAGCTGTAAAGGCTTCTGCTAATACAACTCTTCAAGCACAAGTTCAGGTAGCAGCTCAAACACCAGCTGCAACACCAGCGGCTGCACAAACTCAAGCAGCAGCTCAACCTGCTGTTCAAACTCAAGCAGCGGCTGCACCAGTAGCAACTGCTTCTCGTCCAACTTATAGTTCATCTGCATCATCTTATCCAGTTGGTGAATGTACATGGGGTGCGAAGACATTGGCTCCATGGGCAGGTGATTACTGGGGTAATGGTGGACAATGGGCGGCAAGTGCAGCAGCAGCAGGATTCCGTACAGGATCTCAACCACAAGTTGGTGCTATTGCATGTTGGAATGATGGTGGATATGGACACGTAGCAGTTGTTACAGCCGTTCAATCTACAACAAGCATCCAAGTCTCTGAGTCTAACTATAATGGTATCCGTAGTATTGGTAACTACCGTGGTTGGTTTAACCCAACAACAGCACAAGGTACTGTTACTTATATCTATCCAAACTAAGAATTATACTGAAGCAGAACATTTGTTCTGCTTCTTTTTTTGAAATAGTGTCGGTAAAGCTGGATTTTGTAATTTCCATAAATTAATATTTGAATATTTGCTTAAAAAGCGATAAAATGATTACAGGAGAAATTTGTGCTGACTGTACAATATGGTTTTAGATTTTACTGGAGGAAATCATGTCATTTTCTGATTTAATGCTCTTTGCTTTGTCGTCAAATCAAGAATTGGCTCAACGTGTGTCTCGCGAAATGGGATTACCGCTTGGAAAGTCAACGGTTCGTCAATTTTCTGATGGAGAAATTCAGGTTAATATTGAAGAATCAATCCGTGGGAAAGATGTTTATATTTTGCAATCCACTAGCTCACCGGTTAACGATAATCTGATGGAAATTTTGATTATGGTAGATGCCTTGAAACGGGCGAGTGCGCAATCCATTAATGTGGTGATGCCGTATTACGGCTATGCTCGTCAAGACCGGAAAGCTCGGGCTCGTGAACCAATTACTTCTAAGTTAGTAGCCAATATGCTTGAGGTTGCTGGAGTTGATCGTCTGTTGACAATTGATTTGCACGCTGCTCAAATTCAAGGTTTCTTTGATATTCCTGTTGACCACTTGATGGGTGCGCCTCTGATCGCCGACTATTTTGAACGTCGCGGGATGATTGGAAAAGACTATGTTGTTGTCAGTCCAGACCATGGTGGGGTGACTCGTGCTCGGAAATTAGCTGAATTTTTGAAGACACCGATTGCGATTATTGATAAACGTCGAAGTGTTGATAAGATGAATACGAGTGAAGTGATGAATATTATCGGGAGTGTTGAAGGCAAGACTTGTATTTTGATTGATGATATGATTGATACAGCTGGTACAATCTGTCATGCCGCGGATGCCCTTGCAGAAGCAGGTGCTGTTGAAGTCTATGCGAGCTGCACTCACCCTGTTTTATCAGGCCCAGCGATGGATAACATCCAAAAATCAGCCATTAAGAAGTTGGTGGTATTGGATACGATTTATCTATCGGAGGATCGTTTGATTGATAAAATTGAGCAAATTTCGATTGCGAAACTCCTGGCTGAGGCTATTGTTCGCATTCATGAAAATCGTCCTCTTTCTCCTCTGTTTGAAATCGGAAATGCCAAAAAATGTTAACAATAAGGAGGCTGGGGAACAGCCTCTTTTGTGTAGGAGGAAATACAAATGGAAATCAGAAACTGGTGGCAAAATCTAAAAAAAGAAAAGAAACGGGAAAAACTGGTTCAAGCAGCTAAAAAACTAGAAGCAAAGGCGGATCCTCGTTTGCCCAAGAAACAATTGCCTAAAAATGGAGTAGTGAAATAAAGTAATAGAAAAATGATGATTCAAAATAAATAAGATGACTTGCATTGGCTAGTCATTAAGTTAAATAAGGATGCCTCTAACAATCATTCAATAGTTAAAAATATAACTAAACCGTGGTTTTAGATACTAAATTTTAAAAAACTTAAAAAATTTTTAAAAAAAAACAAAAAAACTCTTGACAGAGGCAGAATATCCTAGTATACTTATCATAGTTACGAAGTAACGAATATTTTAAATTATAAAAGGAGATAAAACAATGAAAAAAGTTTTATTATCATCAGTAGCAGCTCTTGCTGTATTTGCAGCAGCAACACCAGTTTTTGCCAATAACACTGGTCAACACTACTCAGCAGACGACAATGCTACATCACTTACAGGTGCAGACATGTTCACAAACGATAAAGATGGTCTTACTCAATACAATAAAGACGGTCTTAACAATGTTGATGCTGATTCAACTAAAGACAAATTTAAAGCAGCTGGTGAAGAATTGAAACCTGTACCAGGTAAACCAGGTGAATTCGTAGTTGAAGGTTCAGCTAAAGCTGATGCTAAAGCTGATGCTAAAGCTGATGCTAAAGCTGATGCTAAAAAAGATGCTAAAGCTCCAGCAGCTGCAGGTCAAAAAGCTCTTCCAAAAACTAGCGCAGTTAAATAATTTCTAATTAATTAGCTCATAAAAATATCACTGAGTCCTTGGGCTCAGTGTTATTTTTTAGAGAAAATATCTAATAGGAGAGTTTATTTTATGAAACGTTCTGCAAAAAAAACATCTTCAGGTGGGAAGATTGTTGGGCTATTTGTCGCTCTTTTAGCAGTTATTGTGGTTGTCGCTGGTTTTTTGTTCTTTAATCCATTTGGTGAAAAGTCCTCTAATACGGCTAAGAAAACAAATGGTTCTTCAACCAGTGCTTCATCACAGACTGTGAAGTATGAACCTAGCCAAGAAGAAAAAGATTATTTAAAGAATCGTTTTGCTCAGTTAACTGCTGTTAACCCTGAGGCGATTGCTTATGTTTATGCTCCAGGTACAGAGTTGGATGAACCTGTCGTTCAAACAGGAGATAATGCAACATACTTGGATAAGACTTTTGATGGTGGAAATGAACCCTATATGGGTACTGTCTTTATGGATACGGATAATAAGAAAGATTTTAGTGATCGTTTGACTTGGTTATTTGGTCATGCTCGTGGTAGTAAGGTTGGTGATCATCGTATGTTTAACGATGTCAACTTCTATGACAAGCAAGAATACTTTGATCAACATCCGTATGTTGTCATTGAGACACCTGAGCGCAAGTATTATTATGAAGCGATGTGCTTGGTGATTGTCCCTGAAACAACTGCTTTCTATCGTACTAGCTTTGAAGACGACAAAGACTTTACGACTCAGTTGAAGAAGGTCTATGAAGATGGTCAAACCAAGAACCCTAATATTAAGATCAAGGCATCTGATAAATACTTGGTCTTGTCAACTTGTCGTGAAGAGGATGAAACCATTCGTTCTAACCTCTACCTTCGTCAAATTCCTGATTCAGAAATGAAGGATTTTGTAGCGAAACATGCAGATCAATTGACATATGTGGCAACACGTGGTCAACAATAATGTCTTGAAAGACTTAGCATTGCTAAGTCTTTTTTGTATGGAAGGATTGTTGAAAGATTCTTTGGTGGTAAGCAAAAGATGGGGATCTGGCTTGTTCCTTTGCGATGGGGTCCTATTTATAGTATAATGAATATAAGTGTTTTTGGAGGTGTTCTATGGATTTAACGAAACGTTTTAATAAAAATTTGAATCGGATTGAAGTTTCTTTGATTCGTCAGTTCGATCAATCAATTTCTTCCATTCCTGGTGTCTTGCGTTTGACGTTAGGAGAACCGGATTTTACAACTCCTGAACATGTAAAAGAAGCAGGAAAGGCTGCCATTGATGCGAATTTTAGCCATTACACTGGGATGAGTGGTTTGCTGGCTTTGCGTGAGGCAGCGAGTCAGTTTGTGGGTGATAAATATGGTATTCACTATCGTCCTGAGGATGAGATATTGGTGACGATCGGTGCGACAGAAGCCTTGTCTGCAACCTTGACAGCAATCTTGGAACCTGGGGATGTGGTGCTGCTCCCAGCACCGGCCTACCCTGGTTATGAACCCATTGTGAATTTGGTTGGGGCTGAGATTGTCGAAATTGATACGACAGCAGATCGTTTTGTCTTGACTCCTGAAAAGTTGGAAAAGGCGATTCTAGAGCAGGGTGAAAAATTGAAGGCTGTTATTCTCAATTATCCAGCTAATCCAACGGGTGTCACCTATTCGCGCGAACAGATGGCGGAATTGGCTGCTGTCTTAAAAAAATATGAAGTTTTTGTGATTTGTGATGAAGTCTATTCAGAGTTGACTTATACTGGAGAAGCGCATGTCTCTATGGCATCCTTCATTCCTGAGCAGACTATTGTCATTAATGGCTTATCTAAGTCTCATGCCATGACAGGCTGGCGCCTTGGCTTTATCTTTGCCCCAGCAGCATTGACGGCCCAATTTATCAAGAGTCATCAGTATTTGGTAACAGCTGCTGGAACTATGAATCAGTATGCTGCGATCGAAGCTTTGACGGAAGGTCGGGATGATGCGGAGCCAATGAAGAAGGAATATGTGAAGCGTCGTGATTATATTATTGAAAAAATGTCCGCGCTTGGGTTTGAGATGATTAAGCCAGATGGAGCTTTCTATATTTTTGCTAAAATCCCAGCTGGTTATAATCAGGATTCCTTTGCTTTCTTGCAGGATTTTGCGCGTGAAAAAGCGGTCGCTTTTATTCCTGGTGCTGCTTTTGGTCAATATGGTGAAGGCTATGTGCGTTTGTCGTATGCAGCCAGCATGGAGGTTGTCAAGGAAGCTATGAAACGCTTGAAGGAGTATATGGAAGAACATGCTGGAGTCAATTGAGACCCGGGGAATTGTCCTGTATAATCGGGAGTTTCGTGAGGATGACAAGCTGGTCAAAATCTTCACAGAGAAGTCAGGGAAGCGGATGTTTTTTGTGAAACATGCGGGAAAATCACGGTTGAATCCCATGTTGCAACCATTGGTAACGGCAGATATGTTGCTGAAAATCAATGATGATGGCTTGAGTTATATTGATGATTTTCAAGATGTGCAGGTTTATAAGAAAATCAATGCAGATCTTTTTGCCCTTTCTTATGCGACCTATGTTCTGGCGCTTGCAGATGCAAGCATTCAGGATAATCAGGTGGATCCGGCCCTGTTTGCTTTTTTAGAAAAGACCTTGTCTTTGATGGAAGAGGGACTGGATTATGAGGTTTTGACCAATATTTTTGAGATTCAGATTCTATCTCGGTTTGGAGTTATCTTGAATCTGCATGAATGTTGTTTCTGTCATCGGGTTGGACTTCCTTTTGATTATTCTTTTCGGTATAGTGGGGTCCTTTGTCCGGATCATTATGATCAGGATGAGAGACGTGCCCACTGGCATCCGAATGTTCTCTATTTATTGGATCAGTTTCAAGCAGTACGATTCAGTGAGTTAGAGACGATTTCTCTACAAGCGGAGATGAAAGCAGCTCTGCGTCAGGCAATTGATCAGTTGTATGAGGAGTATGTAGGGATCCATTTAAAAGCTAAAAAGTTTATCGATTCCTTGAGTGATTGGGGAGCGATTATGAAAGATTCATCTGGAGGTGAAACATGAAAAAAATTGCAGTAGATGCAATGGGGGGCGATAATGCACCTCAAGCCTTGGTAGAAGGTGTGAATCAAGCCATTCGTGATTTTGATGATATTGAGATTGTCTTGTATGGCGATGAGGCAAAAATCAAAGATTATTTAACCGCAACAGAACGTGTATCGATTGTGCATACGGAAGAAAAAATCGATTCAGATGATGAGCCAACGCGGGCCATTCGTCGGAAAAAACAGGCTTCTATGGTCTTAGCTGCCAAGGATGTGAAGGCTGGTGAGGTCGATGCCATGCTATCTGCGGGAAATACAGGTGCGCTATTGGCGGCTGGTTTCTTTATCGTTGGCCGCATCAAAGGGGTGGAACGCCCTGGCTTGATGTCGACACTTCCAACGGTTGATGGTCGTGGCTATGATATGCTAGACTTGGGTGCCAATGCGGAAAATACACCAGAGCACTTGCATCAGTATGCTGTGATGGGATCCTATTATGCTGAAAATGTTCGTGGGATTCAAAAACCACGCGTGGGTCTATTGAACAATGGGACAGAAGCTAGTAAGGGAGATCCTTTGCGCAAGGAAACTTACCAATTGTTATCTGAGGATGAGTCGATTCATTTTGTTGGAAATGTGGAAGCGCGTGACTTGATGGATGGCGTTGCTGATGTTGTTGTGGCGGATGGGTTCACGGGAAATGCTGTATTGAAAACCATGGAAGGAACGGCTTTTGGAATCTTGAAGCAGCTGAAACAAGCGATTGCTACTGGAAACTGGAAGGCGAAATTGGGAGCTTTTCTGCTCAAGGACCGTTTGAAATCATTGAAGCAAACCTTGGATTTCTCAGATGTTGGAGGAGCGGTCTTGTTTGGCCTTCAAGCACCTGTTGTTAAAACGCATGGTTCGAGTGATGCCAAAGCTGTCTATAGCACGATTCGTCAGATTCGGACCATGTTAGAGACAGATGTTGTTGGAAAATCAGTGAAGGAATTGTCGAAGGAAGGGTAATGTATGAGTAAACAAAACGAAATTTTAGCTACTATTGAGAAATTTCTTAAAGACCGCAAGGGACCAGATTTTCAAGTATCTTCGGAATCTGACTTACGTAAGGATTTACAGGCGGATTCTGTTGAATTGATGGAATTTATTATCAATCTTGAGGATGAATACCAAATTGAGATTCCAGACAAGGCTATTGATGACTTTAACACAGTAGGGGATGTTGCCGACTATATCGAGAAACGAACTGCTGGTCACTAATGAAAAAGGGATCGTTCAGAGATTATTCTGGATGGTCTTTTTTTCTGTCCTTTTTATTCGGATTCTGCTTATATTGTACGGATTTTTATTGAAAACACACTTTGTATGTGATAGAATGAAGGTGATAAAATACGAAAGGCGAACAAAGTCATGACCAATCAACTGATTTATACTGGAAAAGCTAAGGATATCTATACTACTGAGGACGAACATGTGATTAAGTCGGTCTATAAGGACCAGGCAACCATGCTTAATGGGGCTCGTAAGGAGACTATTAAAGGAAAAGGTGTGCTAAATAATCAGATTTCGTCTCTTATTTTTGAAAAATTGAATGCTACGGGTGTAGCAACGCACTTTATCGAACGTATTTCTGACACAGAACAACTCAACAAGAAAGTAAAAATTATTCCTTTGGAAGTTGTTCTTCGTAATGTGACTGCGGGTTCTTTCTCAAAACGGTTTGGCGTGGAAGAAGGTTTGAACTTGGAAACTCCAATCGTTGAATTTTACTACAAGAACGATGAGTTGGATGATCCATTCATCAATGATGAGCATGTAAAGTTCTTGGATATTGCCAATGATGAACAAATTGCTTATATCAAGGAAGAAACGCGTCGTATCAATGAATTGCTGAAAGATTGGTTTGCACAAATTGGTCTTCGCTTGATTGACTTCAAATTGGAATTTGGTTTTGATAAGGATGGCAAGATTATCTTGGCAGATGAATTTTCTCCAGATAATTGCCGCCTTTGGGATGCTGAAGGGCACCACATGGACAAGGATGTTTTCCGTAGAGATTTGGGCAGTTTAACGGATGTATATCAGGTTGTGTTGGAGAAATTACAGGGCTTGAAGTAATTTTTTTGAAACGGAAAACCTTCGTCTTTCAAGTAAAAGGACTCAGGCTGAAAAGGTCTACTAGACCTTTTCACTCCGTCGTGATCTTGGCAGCTTGACAGATGTTTATGAAGTTGTATTGGAAAAATTGCAAGGTTTGAAGTGATCTTTTTGAAATGGAAAACCTTCGTCTTCGATAACCTATTTGAATAGAAATAAAGGAAATAAAATGGATAAACGTATTTTCGTTGAGAAAAAATCTGATTTTCGTGTGAAATCGGACTCTTTAGTAAAAGAATTGCAGCATAATCTTCAGTTGAAAACGTTGAAGGATCTTCGGATTGTTCAGGTTTACGATGTCTTTGATTTGGCAGAGAACTTGTTTGCGCGTGCGGAAAAACACATCTTCTCTGAGCAAGTGACCGATACTGTTTTGGATGAAGCTGCGGTTAAGGCTGATCTTGAGAAGTATGCTTTCTTTGCTATCGAAAGTTTGCCTGGTCAATTTGACCAACGTGCAGCATCTTCGCAAGAAGCTTTGCTGTTGTTGGGTAGTTCAAATGATGTAACAGTGAATACAGCACAATTGTACTTGGTTAACAAGGATATTGATGCGAATGAGTTGGAAGCTGTTAAAAACTACCTTTTGAACCCAGTGGATTCTCGTTTCAAAGATATCACTGTTGGTATTGCGAAACAGGATTTCTCTGAGTCTGACAAGACCATTCCAAGCTTGGATTTCTTTGAGACTTATACTGCAGAAGATTTTGCACAGTATAAGGCTGAGCAAGGATTGGCCATGGAAGTGGATGACCTTCTCTTCATTCAAGATTACTTCAAGTCTATTGGACGGGTACCAACTGAGACTGAGTTGAAGGTTTTGGATACTTACTGGTCTGACCACTGCCGTCATACAACTTTCGAAACTGAGTTGAAAACCATCGACTTCTCAGCTTCTAAATTTGAAAAACAATTGCAAGCGACTTATGACAAGTATATTGCCATGCGTAATGAGTTGGGACGTACCGAAAAACCTCAAACCTTGATGGATATGGCGACTATTTTTGGTCGTTATGAGCGTGTCAATGGTCGTTTGGATGACATGGAAGTGTCTGATGAAATCAATGCCTGCTCAGTTGAAATTGAAGTGGATGTCAATGGTGTGAAAGAACCATGGCTTCTCATGTTCAAGAACGAAACGCACAACCACCCAACGGAAATCGAACCATTTGGTGGTGCGGCTACTTGTATCGGTGGTGCCATTCGTGACCCATTGTCAGGGCGTTCCTACGTTTACCAAGCCATGCGTATCTCAGGTGCTGGTGATATTACAGCTCCAATTTCAGAAACTCGCGCTGGTAAATTGCCACAACAAGTGATTTCTAAAACAGCGGCTCACGGTTATTCTTCATATGGGAACCAAATTGGTTTGGCAACAACTTATGTTCGTGAATACTTCCACCCAGGTTTCGTTGCTAAGCGTATGGAGCTAGGTGCAGTTGTCGGTGCGGCTCCTAAGGAAAATGTTGTCCGTGAAAAACCTGAAGCAGGTGATGTGATTATCTTGCTTGGTGGTAAGACTGGACGTGACGGTGTCGGTGGTGCGACAGGTTCTTCTAAAGTTCAAACGGTTGAATCTGTTGAAACAGCTGGTGCTGAGGTTCAAAAAGGGAATGCCATCGAAGAACGTAAGATTCAACGTCTTTTCCGTAATGGGGATGTGACACGTCTGATCAAGAAATCAAATGATTTTGGTGCTGGTGGTGTCTGTGTGGCGATCGGTGAATTGGCAGATGGTCTTGAAATTGATCTAGACAAAGTGCCATTGAAATACCAAGGTTTGAACGGTACAGAAATTGCCATCTCTGAATCTCAGGAACGGATGGCCGTAGTGGTTCGTCCAGAAGATGTAGATGCCTTCGTTGCAGCATGTAACAAAGAAAATATTGATGCTGTTGTCGTTGCGACAGTAACTGAAAAACCAAATCTTGTCATGCACTGGAATGGTGAAACAATCGTTGATTTGGAACGTCGTTTCCTTGATACAAACGGTGTACGTGTGGTTGTAGATGCTAAGGTGGTTGACAAGGATGTCAAGCTTCCAGAAGAACGTCAAACATCTGCTGAAACCCTTGAAGCGGATACTCTTGAAGTCTTGGCTGACCTGAACCATGCCAGTCAAAAAGGGTTACAAACCATCTTTGATAGCTCGGTTGGTCGTTCAACAGTCAATCACCCACTTGGTGGTCGCTACCAAATCACACCAACGGAAGCTTCTGTACAGAAATTGCCAGTCCAACATGGCGTGACAACAACTGCATCTGTTATGGCGCAAGGATTCAACCCTTATGTAGCAGAATGGTCTCCATATCATGGCGCTGCCTATGCGGTCATTGAAGCAACAGCTCGTTTGGTTGCTGCTGGTGCAAACTGGTCTAAGGCTCGTTTCTCTTATCAAGAATATTTCGAGCGGATGGATAAACAAGCAGAGCGTTTTGGTCAACCAGTAGCTGCTCTCCTTGGATCAATCGAAGCTCAGATTCAACTTGGTTTGCCATCTATCGGTGGGAAAGACTCTATGTCTGGTACCTTTGAAGAATTGACCGTACCACCAACCTTGGTTGCTTTTGGGGTGACAACTGCCGATAGCCGTAAGGTTCTTTCTCCAGAATTCAAAGCTGCTGGTGAAAATATTTACTATATTCCTGGTCAAGCTTTGGCACAAGAAATTGACTTTGATCTTATTAAATCTAACTTTGCTCAATTTGAAGCCATCCAAACTAACCACAAAGTGACAGCTGCATCAGCTGTTAAATATGGTGGTGTGGTTGAAGCTCTTGCCCTTGCAACATTTGGGAACCATATTGGAGCTAACGTCGAATTAGCTAACCTTGACACTGGCTTGACAGCTCAATTAGGTGGATTCGTCTTCACATCGCCTGAAGAAATTGCAGGTGTTGCCAAGATTGGACAAACAGTGACTGACTTTACACTCACTGTCAACGGTGTAACGCTTGATGGACACAAACTTGACAGTGCCTTCCAAGGTAAATTGGAAGAAGTTTATCCAACAGAATTTGCACAAGCAACTGAGTTGGAAGAAGTACCAGCTGTGGCATCAGATGCTGTGATCAAAGCTAAAGAAACAGTTGATACACCAGTGGTTTACATCCCAGTATTTCCAGGGACTAACTCTGAGTACGATTCAGCTAAGGCCTTTGAAAAAGAAGGGGCCAAAGTTAACCTGGTACCATTTGTCACACTCAACGAAGAAGCGATTGTCAAGTCTGTTGACACCATGGTTGACAACATCGAAAAAGCCAACATTATCTTCTTTGCAGGTGGCTTCTCAGCAGCCGATGAACCAGATGGATCAGCTAAATTCATCGTGAACATCTTGCTCAATGAAAAAGTGCGTGCAGCTATCGATCACTTCATTGAACGCGGTGGTTTGATTATTGGTATCTGTAATGGATTCCAAGCCCTTGTTAAATCAGGTCTTCTTCCATACGGTAACTTTGAAGATGCAAGCAGCACGAGTCCAACCCTCTTCTACAATGATGCCAACCAACACGTGGCTAAGATGGTTGAAACACGTATTGCCAACACGAATTCACCATGGCTTGCCGGCGTGAAAGTTGGTGACATTCATGCCATCCCAGTATCACACGGTGAAGGTAAATTTGTCGTGACAGCTGAGGAATTTGCAGAGCTTCGTGACAATGGTCAAATCTTTACCCAATATGTTGACTTCGAAGGTAAACCAAGCATGGATTCTAAATATAATCCTAACGGATCTGTAAATGCTATCGAAGGTATCACAAGTAAGAACGGTCAAATTATTGGTAAGATGGGTCACTCAGAACGTTTCGAAGATGGTCTCTTCCAAAATATTCCAGGAAATAAAGACCAACATCTCTTTGCATCAGCGGTTCAATACTTTACTGGAAAATAAAAGGTATACAAAATGACATACGAAGTTAAATCTCTTAATGAAGAATGTGGTATTTTTGGGATCTGGGGACACCCAGATGCTGCAAAACTGACTTATTTCGGATTACACAGTCTTCAACACCGTGGTCAAGAAGGGGCGGGGATCCTTTCCAATGATGCGGGTCAACTAAAACGGTATCGTGACACGGGGCTTCTCTCAGAAGTATTTCGAAATCCTGCTAACTTGGATAAGTTAACAGGAATGGGAGCGATTGGCCATGTTCGCTATGCGACAGCTGGGGAAGCTTCGGTGGATAACATCCAGCCCTTTCTCTTTCGCTTTCATGATACCCAGTTTGGACTGGCCCACAACGGGAATTTGACCAATGCCAAGTCCCTCAAACGGGAGTTGGAAAATAACGGAGCGATCTTTAGCTCAACTTCTGATTCAGAAATCTTGGCCCACTTGATTCGTCGGAGCCACAACCCATCCTTCATGGGTAAGGTGAAAGAAGCCTTGAATACGGTGAAAGGTGGATTTGCTTACCTTCTTATGCTGGAAGATAAGCTAATTGCGGCCTTGGATCCAAATGGTTTCCGTCCTCTTTCGATTGGGAAAATGGCCAATGGCGCTATCGTAGTTTCCTCTGAAACCTGTGCCTTTGAAGTGGTTGGAGCAGAGTGGATCCGCGATGTGAATCCAGGTGAAGTCGTGATTATCGATGATAACGGCATCACTTACGATACGTATACCACAGATACCCAATTGGCTGTTTGCTCAATGGAGTATATCTACTTTGCTCGTCCGGACTCCAATATCCAAGGGGTCAATGTCCATACAGCCCGTAAACGTATGGGAGCTCAATTGGCACGTGAATTCAAACATGAAGCAGATATTGTGGTCGGTGTACCTAATTCATCACTTAGCGCAGCCATGGGATTTGCTGAAGAATCTGGCCTACCAAATGAAATGGGCTTGATTAAAAACCAATATACCCAACGGACCTTTATTCAACCAACACAAGAACTACGGGAGCAAGGGGTTCGGATGAAGCTCTCTGCCGTATCCGGTGTAGTGAAAGGCAAACGCGTTGTCATGATTGATGATTCTATCGTACGTGGGACAACATCACGTCGGATTGTGAAGTTATTGAAAGAAGCAGGGGCTACAGAAGTCCATGTGGCAATCGCAAGCCCAGCTCTGGCTTATCCATGTTTCTACGGGATCGATATTCAAACACGTAAGGAATTGATTGCTGCCAATCATACAGTAGAGGAAACACGCGATATCATTGGTGCAGATAGCTTGACATACTTGTCAATCGATGGCTTGATTGATTCTATTGGAATTGATACAGATGCCCCCAATGGCGGTCTTTGTGTGGCTTACTTTGATGGAAAATATCCAACGCCTTTGTATGACTACGAAGAACGCTATGTGGAAAGTTTGAAAGAACATACTTCTTTCTATTAAGAGCAGTGCAAAAGAAAAGGAATGAAACAAATGACAAATAAAAATGCGTATGCACAGTCGGGTGTGGACGTTGAAGCAGGTTATGAAGTTGTTGAACGGATCAAAAAACACGTTGCTCGTACAGAGCGTGCGGGTGTTATGGGAGCTCTTGGTGGCTTCGGTGGCATGTTTGATCTTTCAAAAGCAGGTGTCAAAGAGCCTGTTTTGATTTCAGGTACAGATGGTGTTGGTACTAAGCTGATGCTTGCCATCAAGTACGACAAACACGATACGATCGGTCAAGACTGTGTGGCCATGTGTGTTAACGATATCATCGCTGCAGGTGCGGAGCCCCTTTACTTCCTTGACTATATCGCAACTGGTAAAAATGAACCTGCTAAATTAGAGCAAGTCGTTGCTGGTGTTGCAGAAGGTTGTGTGCAGGCTGGTGCAGCCCTTATCGGTGGCGAAACAGCTGAAATGCCAGGTATGTATGGTGAAGATGACTATGATTTGGCTGGGTTTGCTGTCGGTGTTGCAGAAAAATCTCAAATTATCGACGGTTCAAAAGTAGCTGAAGGCGATGTGATTCTTGGACTTGCTTCAAGCGGTATCCACTCAAATGGTTACTCACTCGTGCGTCGTGTTTTTGCAGATTACACAGGGGAAGAAGTTCTCCCAGAATTGGAAGGCAAAAAACTTAAAGACGTTCTTTTGGAACCAACTCGTATCTACGTCAAAGCAGCTTTGCCACTCATCAAAGAAGAATTGGTGAATGGGATTGCCCACATCACAGGTGGTGGTTTCATCGAAAATGTACCACGTATGTTCTCAGATAACTTGGCTGCTGAAATTGACGAAAGCAAAGTTCCAGTTCTTCCAATTTTCAAAGCCCTTGAAAAATATGGCCAAATCAAACATGAAGAAATGTTTGAAATCTTCAACATGGGAATTGGTCTCATGCTTGCAGTGAAACCAGAAAATGTGGAACGTGTCAAAGAACTTCTTGACGAACCTGTTTATGAAATCGGTCGTATTGTGAAGAAAGATGGCGCAAGTGTGGTGATTAAATAATGGCTAAAAAAATTGCTGTTTTTGCCTCTGGCAACGGCTCAAACTTTCAGGTGATTGCGGAACAATTTCCAGTAGAATTTGTTTTTTCAGATCATCGGGATGCCTATGTTTTAGAACGTGCTAAGAATCTTGGTGTGCCTAGTCATGCCTTTGAACTCAAGGAATTTGACAATAAAGTAGCTTATGAAGAAGCTATCGTTAAACTCTTGAATGAACACCAGATTGACTTGGTTTGTTTGGCGGGTTATATGAAAATCGTTGGCCCAACCTTGCTAGCAGCTTATGAAGGCCGTATCATCAATATTCACCCAGCCTATCTTCCGGAATTTCCAGGTGCTCATGGTATTGAGGATGCTTGGAATGCAGGTGTTGCTGAGAGCGGTGTGACCATTCACTGGGTGGATTCTGGCGTTGATACTGGGAAGGTCATCAAACAAGTCCGTGTGCCACGCCTTGAAGGGGATACCCTTGATACTTTTGAAACTCGCATCCACGAAACAGAGTACAAACTCTATCCAGAAGTCTTGGAACGTTTGGGAGTGGAGAGGAAGTAAGAAGGAAATCAGAGATGATTTTGCGGTAGAACTAAAGGCCATCAGCTAAGGAGAATTTATGGGTCTATTTGATTTTTTTAAGAAGAAATCTTCTGACAAAGAGAAGCCGATTGAAGATAAGATTGTTGTTAAATCGGATGAAACAGATGACAGTGCTCCAGGGTGGGATGCGATTGATGAAGAATTTAATCGTTTATATCCTGATCAGCCAAATCCTCGCCATTATGGAACGGTTATCAAGTATATGTTAGGTGGTCCAGATCCGCTTGATGGCATCAGTGTTTACGATGCAGGGGAGTTTTGGCATTTTGTCAGCTATGGTTTGTCAGAACTATATACAAAAGAATGTGAAGATCCTGAATATAGTGGTTATGGGATTGAATTGACCTTTAAGTTAAAGAAATCAACTAACGACGAAGAAGAAATTAAAAATGGCTGTGGTTTGCTGCAGTATGTAGCAAGATATATATTTCAAACAGGTAAAGTGGTCTTGCCCGAAGAATACATCTATACGAAGCAAACAGTAGGGATTGATGCCCAGCAGAAATCTAATTTGACAGGATTCTTGACTGCTGCTGATGATTTAGCTAAGCCTCTAGATACTCTGCATGGAAAAGTGGAATTTGTGACCCTGATTGGTGCGACAGATGCCGAACTGCGAAGTGTTTACGAAAGTGAAAAAAGTAAACTTGAGGTCAAGAGATTGTTGCAAGAACTTGGAAATCAACTGACAGACTATCATCGCCAATCTCTAGTTTAACTGATATGAAGGCACCTCTTGATACAAGGAAAGGAAGAAAAATGACTAAACGCGCACTAATTAGTGTTTCAGACAAAGCGGGTATTGTTGAATTTGCCCAAGAACTCAAAAAACTCGGTTGGGACATCATCTCGACAGGTGGGACTAAAGTTGCCCTTGACAATGCTGGGGTAGATACCATTGCTATCGACGATGTGACTGGTTTCCCAGAAATGATGGACGGTCGTGTGAAGACTCTCCACCCAAATATCCACGGTGGTCTCCTCGCTCGTCGTGACCTCGATAGCCACCTAGAGGCTGCTAAGGACAATAATATCGAATTGATTGACCTTGTTGTGGTCAACCTTTACCCATTCAAGGAAACCATCCTTAAACCAGACGTGACTTACGCGGATGCGGTTGAAAATATCGATATTGGTGGGCCATCTATGCTTCGTTCAGCAGCGAAGAACCACGCTAGCGTAACAGTTGTGGTAGATCCTGCTGACTATGCTGTGGTTCTGGACGAATTGGCAGCCAACGGCGAAACAAGTTACGAAACTCGCCAACGTTTGGCAGCTAAAGTATTCCGCCATACGGCAGCCTATGATGCTTTGATCGCAGAATACTTCACTGCTCAAGTAGGTGAAGAAAAACCTGAAAAACTCACTTTGACGTATGACCTTAAGCAACCAATGCGTTACGGTGAAAATCCTCAACAAGACGCAGACTTCTACCAAAAAGCTCTGCCAACGGATTACTCCATCGCTTCAGCGAAACAGTTGAACGGGAAAGAATTGTCCTTCAACAATATCCGTGACGCTGATGCGGCTATCCGGATCATCCGTGATTTCAAAGACCGTCCAACTGTTGTGGCTTTGAAACACATGAACCCATGTGGGATTGGTCAAGCTGACGACATCGAAACTGCTTGGGACTACGCTTATGAGTCTGACCCAGTATCCATCTTCGGTGGGATCGTGGTTCTCAACCGTGAGGTAGATGCTGCGACAGCTCAAAAGATGCACGGTGTTTTCCTTGAAATCATCATTGCACCAAGCTATACAGATGAAGCGCTTGAAATCTTGACAACCAAGAAGAAAAACTTGCGTATCCTTGAGTTGCCATTTGACGCTCAAGATGCTAGCGAAGTGGAAGCAGAATACACCGGTGTTGTTGGTGGTCTCCTCGTTCAAAACCAAGACGTGGTGAAAGAAAGCCCAGCTGACTGGCAAGTGGTGACGAAACGCCAACCAACTGAGACAGAAGCGACAGCTCTTGAGTTTGCTTGGAAAGCGATCAAGTATGTCAAATCAAATGGGATCATCGTAACTAATGACCACATGACACTTGGTGTTGGCCCAGGTCAAACCAACCGTGTGGCATCTGTCCGTATCGCTATTGATCAGGCTAAAGACCGTCTTGACGGCGCTGTTCTTGCTTCAGATGCCTTCTTCCCATTTGCAGATAACGTGGAAGAAATCGCCAAAGCAGGGATTAAAGCGATCATCCAACCAGGTGGATCAGTACGTGACCAAGAGTCAATCGAAGCTGCTGATAAATATGGTTTGACCATGATCTTTACAGGCGTCAGACATTTTAGACATTAATCAAAAAAGGCTGGGCAAAAAATGTCCAGCCTTTGATGTTTGATAGGAATAACTGCAAGACGCAGTGGTTGATTGGTATCTTTTTTCGCTTTTTAAGCTCCAAAGATAACCTAATCAACTGTGCGGGGGTGGGAAGACGAACTCCTTTTAAATAGTCTGAGTTCTTTCCCACTCCCTTTCTGCTGGTTATGAAGACCTTAATCGGGGTAGATATAGGTGACGGTTCCCCAGATGGGATTGGTTGGATCGAACCAACCGCGGAAGTTGTCGATATAGCGATGGCCGTTGTAGTTAGCCTCTTGGATCTGAATTTTTTGGTCATGTTCGACGTCCGTAACCAAGGCGACATGGCCATATCCCCCATTGTCCCAACAGGCGATAGCGCCGACCTCTGGAGTGTCTCCTGTCCGGAATCCAGCAGCGCGTGCACTAGCTGCCCACATGCCACCGTTTCCCCACCAGTTGTGGGCCCAAGGGGCTAATTCTTTGGCTCCCCAGGTGCACTCACCAATGGGGTAGGTATTTCCCGGGTGTGTTGCGAGTGGAGTGAGCTTTGGCTTTGCCTTTTCCACTTGAAAGGTAGTGGGGAATAGCCCTTTTAGTTGTCCCTGGCTTTTCTGGTAGACGTGGAGATGAAATAGCCCGCTTCCCTTGTGTTTTTGAGCCTGAAAGCGCAGTTGGAAATGTCCAGGTGCGATCTTCTTTGCGGGATACCAGACTAAATCATCCTGCCCATTTTCTTCTGACCAGATGGGGAATACAATCTCGTCAACGTCTTCGAACAACTTTAGGTCTACCTCAAATTCTTGTGAGGAGTTAGGTGTGATCGTGATTTTGGGATGGGAGGAGGCGAGGTCTTTTTGCTGGACGCTGGTCGTGAGAGGGTAAAGACCGGTTAGCTGTTCATTTGCCTCCACTCCATAGACATGGACATGATAAAGTCCGGCTTGATCAGAATGGTTGGTCAATGGCACTTGTAGGTCAAATCCCTTGTCACTGCGTTCCACAGGATACCAAATCAGGTCATCTTGGCCATTTTGGTCAGACCAGACGGGAACTTGGATCTTTTGATACTTATCCGGGACGTTTCCAAGATGAATCATCAACTGCCCTTTTTCGGCATAGATAGCATTGGTCGCTTGATCTGCATGAGCAATAGAGGCTTGCATCCCCCATGTCGCACAAGTCAGTACGACAAATTTTTTGATCGTTTGCATAATACTCCTTTTCGTCAATTAGTAGGTCTCACCTATACTATTCGGAAAAAAATGAGAAATAGGAGAAAATAGCAAAAAATGTTTGGATTCTACTGAAAATAGGAGACTTTTGCTGAAATCATTAGAATAAAACGAACGATTATGATATAATTTAATAAAATAATTCGCAAAAGAGGTTCGAGATGAAACTTTTGGTTGTTGGATCTGGCGGTCGTGAGCATGCGATTGCCAAGAAATTGTTGGAGTCTAAAGACGTTGAGCAGGTTTTTGTGGCTCCTGGTAATGACGGGATGCGATTAGACGGTTTGGATTTGATCAATATCGGAATTTCCGAACATTCTAAGCTGATTGACTTCGCAAAAGCGAATGATGTTGCTTGGACCTTCATTGGTCCAGATGATGCTCTTGCGGCTGGCATCGTAGATGATTTCATTGCAGCTGGTCTCAAGGCTTTTGGTCCGACCAAGGCTGCAGCTGAGCTTGAGTGGTCTAAGGATTTTGCTAAGGAAATCATGGTCAAATACGATGTTCCGACAGCAGCCTATGGCACATTTTCAGATTTCGAGAAAGCCAAGTCCTACATCGAAGAAAAAGGTGCTCCAATCGTCGTCAAGGCAGACGGGCTGGCCCTTGGGAAAGGTGTCGTCGTTGCGGAGACCGTTGAGCAAGCCGTTGAAGCCGCTCACGAGATGCTTTTGGACAATAAATTTGGTGATTCAGGTGCGCGTGTAGTCATCGAGGAATTTCTTGACGGGGAAGAGTTTTCTCTCTTTGCCTTTGTCAATGGGGACAAGTTCTACATCATGCCAACAGCTCAGGACCACAAACGTGCCTACGATGGTGACAAGGGTCCGAACACTGGTGGAATGGGTGCCTATGCGCCAGTTCCTCACTTGCCACAGAGCGTGGTTGACACAGCGGTTGACACCATTGTCAAACCAGTTCTTGAAGGCATGATTAAAGAAGGGCGTCCGTACCTAGGTGTCCTTTACGCGGGGCTAATCTTGACAGCTGATGGACCGAAAGTCATCGAGTTCAACTCACGCTTTGGAGATCCAGAAACGCAAATCATCTTGCCTCGTTTGACATCTGACTTTGCACAAAATATCACCGATATTTTGGATGGCAAAGAGCCAGCCATCACTTGGACGGACAAGGGTGTGACACTTGGCGTGGTTGTAGCCTCAAACGGCTACCCACTCGCTTATGAGAAGGGTGTCAAACTTCCAGCCAAGACAGAGGGGGACATCATCACTTACTATGCTGGTGCAAAATTTGCTGAAAATGGCCAAGACCTCCTCTCAAACGGAGGACGCGTCTACATGCTGGTTACCACAGCAGCCACCGTCAAAGACGGCCAAAACATTATTTACAAAGAACTCGATAAACAAAACACAGAAGGCCTGTTCTACCGAAAGGATATCGGTAGCAAGGCAATAAAAGATTAACAGATACTAACTTTGTCATGGCGAGCGAAAGCGAGCCAAACTAAGATAATGGTCACTTAATTTGCGAGCGTTAGCGAGCTAGTATAGGATAATCGTCGCAGTAATGGAACGCTACAGGCGGTTGCTTACGTCCGCACTACAATAGACGATTATCAAAAAAGGAGAATAAATGAAACCAGTAATTTCCATTATCATGGGCTCAAAATCCGACTGGGCAACCATGCAAAAAGCCGCTGAAGTCCTCGATAACTTTGGTGTCGCTTACGAAAAGAAAGTTGTTTCCGCACACCGCACACCAGATCTCATGTTCAAACATGCCGAAGAAGCACGTAGCCGTGGCATTAAGGTCATTATCGCTGGTGCGGGTGGCGCTGCTCACTTGCCAGGTATGGTTGCTGCTAAAACAACCCTTCCAGTTATCGGCGTACCCGTCAAGTCTCGTGCCCTTAGCGGTGTGGATTCACTTTATTCCATCGTTCAGATGCCAGGCGGGGTACCTGTCGCAACCATGGCGATCGGTGAAGCAGGTGCGACTAACGCTGCCCTCTTTGCCCTCCGTCTTCTTTCGGTAGAGGACCAGGCTATCGCGACAGCTTTGGCGGATTTCGCTGAAGAACAAGGAAAAATTGCAGAGGAGTCTACAAATGAGCTCAACTAAAACCATTGGGATCATCGGTGGTGGCCAGCTCGGTCAGATGATGGCGATCTCAGCTATCTACATGGGACACAAGGTTATCGCCTTGGATCCAGCAGCTGATTGCCCAGCCTCCCGTGTGGCGGAAATCATCGTGGCCCCTTACGACGACGTAGATGCCCTTCGTCAGTTGGCAGATCGCTGTGATGTTCTCACTTATGAATTTGAAAATGTGGATGCTGATGGTTTGGATGCCGTTATCAAAGAAGGCCAGCTTCCTCAAGGGACCGACCTGCTTCGCATCTCCCAAAACCGGATCTTTGAGAAGGACTTTCTTTCCAACAAAGCACAAGTCACTGTGGCCCCTTACAAAGTCGTAACTTCTAGCAAAGACTTGGCAGATATCGACCTGTCGAAAAACTATGTCCTCAAGACGGCGACTGGTGGTTATGATGGCCACGGTCAGAAGGTCATTCGTTCGGAAACAGATTTGGAAGAAGCCTATGCGTTAGCTGATTCAGCAGACTGCGTTTTAGAAGAGTTCGTCAACTTTGACCTTGAAATTTCGGTCATCGTGTCTGGAAATGGCAAGGACGTGACGGTTTTCCCCGTTCAGGAAAATATCCACCGCAACAACATTCTTTCAAAAACCATTGTACCCGCTCGCATTTCAGAAAGTCTAGCTGAAAAAGCCAAGGCCATGGCAGTGCGAATCGCAGAACAACTGAACTTGTCTGGTACACTTTGTGTAGAAATGTTTGCGACAGCTGATGATATCATCGTCAACGAAATTGCGCCACGCCCACATAATTCAGGGCACTACTCAATCGAAGCTTGCGACTTTTCACAGTTTGATACCCATATTCTAGGAGTTCTCGGAGCACCACTTCCTGCTATTCACCTCCATGCGCCTGCTGTCATGCTCAATGTACTCGGCCAACACGTCGAAGCTGCTGAAACATATGTGACAGAAAATCCAAGCGCTCACCTCCACTTATATGGTAAACTAGAAGCAAAGCACAACCGAAAAATGGGACATGTGACCTTGTTTAGTGATGTGCCAGACGAGGTTGAGGAGTTTGGTGAGGGGATTGATTTTTGAAATGACAGAAGAATTTGATGAATTGCTGGATGATGAAATAACGACCGTAACACTGACTTATACGGACGATTTGATTGTTCCAGAGATTGCGGATAGAGAGGGGATTCATATTTTAGACAGAACTGGCAATCAGCTAGTCTTAGAATATTCTTGTTCCGTGAAGGAAGTTAAGGATTATCTGAATAGTTACGGTCTGCCTAAACATCCTGAGAGAATTTCATTTGAATTTTCTATACATGAAGACTCAGAAAATGATAATCTTTAAAGCTAAATGGAGACCAGTTTATGATTCAACTCATCGTCAACTCTTTGTTTAAACAAGAGAAACCATATAACCACTGCTGGAAAGGGATTGATTTTTAAGTGAAAATAGCGATTCTAGGGCTTGGAGTCATCGGGACCACTTATGCCTATGCCTTTCAAAAAGCAGGCCATCAAGTGGAGCATGTACTGAGAGATAGTAAGAAAAGCACTGCTCCGAAGGAGTTGTCGGTTGATCTGCTAGATGGCCGCTATCATTCCAAAGGTGAGAACAAACACGACACTTATGAGGTTCATGTGGCGGAAGCTGATTCGGAATATGATTTTATTTTTCTGAGTGTGCGTCATGGGTTTGTCAAAGAAGCTGTGGAAACCTTGCGAAAAAATAATATCAAAGGCACTCTCGTTTTCTTCTGCAATTTCTGGAATACTCGAAAAGAGGTACAGGAGTGGGCAGGAGATTACGACTATATTCTGGCTTTTCCGACAGCGGGTGGTCATATGCAAGAGGACCATTTAGATGGTGTCTTGTTCGACCATTTAATGCTAGAGGGAGCGCAAAAAGCACACATTTCTAACTATGCTGATTTGACGGATTTACTGACTTCTGCAGATTTGAAGTGGGAAGTGCCTCATGATATGGTCGAGTGGATTTGGATTCACATGGCGATTAATGCAGGTGTCACTTCGACAGCTGCACGTTCGGGGAATCTGGAAAACCCAGAAGAATTGGCTTTGAACTTGATGAATAGTTCTTCAGAATTGTCATTGGCCATCAAGGCCATTCGAGAGGCTTTGAAAGTCGTAGAAGCGCGTGGAGTGAATTTGAAATTTTACAAAGCAGAACTCTTACCGTACAAAATTCCTGCTTGGATAGCAGGCAAAGCCATGAAAGTCATGTTTGCGAAAAATGAGCTGACCCGAAAAATCATGACCTTGCACAATGATAAACAGGACATTTTCTACTGCTGTCAAAGTGTTTATCAGACTGGTCAAGAGTTAGGTGTCAAGATGCCTATTCTGGAAGCAAATATGAAGGGCATTTCGCTTTAGGAGGTTTTATGATTCAACTCATTGTCAACGCCTTTGTTGAGAAGGACAAGACTGGAGCAGTCGTCGAAGTCTTGTATGCTAGTAGCGATCACGAAAAAGTGAAAGCTAAGTATGAAGAGCTGACTGCTCAATATCCTGAAAACTATTTAGCCATCTATGACGTCCCGCTGGATACGGATTTGAATACACTCAATCACTATCCATCAGTGTGGATTGGGAAAGAAGAATTTGAGTAAGGAGGAAGATTTGGAAGATACTATTTTTTATGACGATTTTTTTCATTATAGTGTAGTACTGAATACTGAGTTTATGACAGCAGCTGATTTTCTTTTTGATGGGTTAGAGAGTATGATATACGTTACATACTTCCAGTCTTATTCAGAATCGAAAATATTTAAATCATATTATCAAATAGCTGTTGGTATTGAAAGAATTCAAAAAATAATATTAAATTTAGCATATGATCAGTTGGAAGGAGATAAGAAGCAGGAATTTAGTTCTCAAATTAATAACGCATTTTATGGTCATAATCATGAGCAGTTGAATAATCTTCTGATTCAGTACATGAAAATTAAAAAAAAATTACAAAAACAGGAAAACAAGTTTTTAAGTCAGTTGATGGAGTTTTATTCAACTCATCGATACAGTAAATTTCAGAAAGACACGGAGCTTACTTCTTTATTTAGATTTCATACAGGTGAAAGCTTTCAAAGGAACACGGAAAAATTTCATTATCGATTGAATGAGATTTTCGATTCAGTTGAAAAAATACTATCATTTTATTTTGATATTTTAGATATTATACAATCAAAAGTACGAAATTATTTGGGTGAAGCTGGTACGGATACAAAGTTATTCGTAATCTACAATTTTTCAAATGTACTGAAAAGTTTTTTCAAATTATTTATTTTAGCTAAGTTAGAATATAGAAATCGAGTTTCAGATTTCTATCCGCTTTATACACCTGTAGAGAAATCTTTATCCGATATTGATATTTACTTTGGCGGAAATGGTTCAAATGTAATTTATGGATTATTTGATTACTATTACAGAACTGTTGAGTCTCGAGATTGGCAAGATTTTGATTCTCCGCTTCCGTTCAGAAATGGAGATAAGAAGAAATTAAAATCTCAATTAAGTGAATTAGATAAGATAATAGCTTATTATGAAAACAGGAACCCAGATATACATAGTTTTTGGGGATTATAATACCTTGGAAAGAAAGGAAAATTAAACATGATCGAACGTTACTCTCGCCCAGAAATGGCGAACATTTGGACTGAAGAAAATAAATACCGTGCTTGGCTTGAGGTGGAAATCTTGGCTGATGAAGCCTGGGCTGAATTGGGAGAAATTCCTAAGGAAGATGTGGCTTTGATCCGTGAAAAAGCGGACTTTGACATCGACCGTATTTTGGAAATCGAGCAGCAAACTCGTCACGATGTGGTGGCCTTCACACGTGCGGTTTCTGAGACGCTTGGTGAAGAACGTAAGTGGGTTCACTATGGTTTGACTTCTACTGACGTGGTCGATACTGCCTATGGTTACCTCTACAAACAAGCTAACGACATCATCCGCAAGGACCTTGAAAACTTCCTCAACATCATCGCTGACAAAGCGAAAGAACACAAGTTCACAATCATGATGGGTCGTACCCACGGTGTGCACGCTGAACCTACAACTTTTGGTTTGAAATTGGCCACTTGGTACAGCGAAATGAAACGGAACATCGAGCGTTTTGAGCATGCAGCTGCTGGCGTGGAAGCTGGTAAGATTTCTGGGGCGGTTGGTAACTTTGCCAACATCCCACCATTCGTTGAAAAATACGTCTGCGACAAATTGGGTATCCGTGCTCAAGAAATCTCTACACAAGTGCTTCCTCGTGACCTTCACGCTGAGTACTTTGCAGTTCTTGCGAGCATCGCAACTTCTATCGAGCGGATGGCAACTGAAATTCGTGGTCTTCAAAAATCAGAACAACGTGAAGTGGAAGAGTTCTTTGCTAAAGGTCAAAAAGGATCTTCAGCAATGCCTCACAAACGGAACCCAATCGGTTCTGAAAACATGACAGGTCTTGCGCGTGTTATCCGTGGTCACATGGTCACAGCCTATGAAAACGTAGCCCTTTGGCATGAACGTGACATCTCTCACTCATCAGCTGAGCGCATCATTGCACCAGATACAACCATCTTGATTGACTACATGCTCAACCGTTTCGGAAACATCGTTAAGAACTTGACAGTCTTCCCAGAAAACATGATCCGCAACATGAACTCTACATTTGGTTTGATCTTCAGCCAACGTGCTATGTTGACTTTGATTGAAAAAGGCATGACGCGTGAGCAAGCTTACGACCTTGTTCAACCGAAGACTGCCCAATCATGGGATAACCAAGTAGACTTCAAGCCACTTCTTGAAGCAGATCCAGAAGTGACATCACGCCTCACTCAAGAAGAAATCGACGAAATCTTTAACCCAACTTACTACACCAAACGGGTGGATGAAATCTTCGAACGCATCGGTTTGGGTGACTAATCGCAACGAAAAAGGGAATTTGAAAAATAGATGAAAAGAAGCAGAGGAATCTGCTTCTTTTTAAACTTTTTATAGCTAAACTATCACTAATTATATATATTTTTAAAGAGGTCTTTAGAAATCGTTTTCAACATGCTATACTGGAGCTATAAAAAAGACCGAGATGTCTCAGTCTTTTTGGTTCTTAGTGATCGCGGTCACAGGAGATGAACTTGATCTTGTAGTAGTCACCGCGTTTATAGGTTTCCGTGTATTCAAGGATTTGGCCAGTCGCTTCTAGCTTGGTCATCTTCACTTGTTTGACTGTTGGGAAATTTTCGTCGATCTTCAATACCTTAGCAATCTTGCTTGGTGTAGGAAAGACGATTTCGTTGACTTCTTCGAAGTGCTCGTCATTCATATGAATGTGGTAGTCTTCTTTGAAGCGATCATAGATAGAGCTGTAGTATTCCAAATTTGGATAGTTTGGATTGATGTATTGTTCGGGAACATAGGTTTGGTGGAAGATATAGGTATCATCCCCTGTATGGCGAGTCCGTTCGATTTTATAATAGAATTGCGTTGGGTTGAGGCCTAGTTTGTCTAGGATGCTCAAGGTATTTCCACGTTTAATAGAGAGAACTTTGACTTTGGCCTTTTGGATTGGGAAGGTTTCAACATCTGAAAATTCTACCAGTTTGTGTTTTCGAGCACGAGAAACAAAGGTTCCCTTTCCTTGCTGACGGACAATGTAGCCATCGGCGGCGAGGTCGTTCAAAGCACGGACAACGGTGATAGAGCTGACATCATAAATTTTGATGAGTTCAGCTTCCGTATAAAATTTATCTCCATTTTCAAATTTTCCTGAGATAATTTGCTGCTTCAAATCATCTTTGATGTGTTGGTACTTTGGAATTGCCATAGTGCTACCTCTCTTTAGATTTCTCTTATTTAACCCTATTTTAACATATTTTTTATAAAAGTGTTGACATTTTTCAAATAATTTATTATATTAATAAATGAAAAGGGTTACATATAAGAAAGGGGGGCGTTTATGGGAGTTTTTGAGATTCGCGATGCTTTCTATTTAAAAGGTCAACCCTTTAAGATTTTGTCCGGAGCAATCCATTATTTCCGTATTGACCCAGCAGACTGGTATCATTCCTTGTATAATCTAAAAGCTTTGGGTTTTAACACGGTTGAGACCTATGTTCCTTGGAATGCGCATGAACCCCGCAAAGGGCAGTTTGACTTTAGTGGCCGATTGGATCTAGAGCGTTTCATTCAAACAGCCCAGTCCCTAGGACTTTACATGATTGTAAGGCCGTCGCCCTTTATCTGTGCGGAGTGGGAATTTGGTGGATTGCCAGCTTGGCTCTTAGAAGAAGACCTGCGAATCCGCTCATCAGATCCAGCCTTTATCGAAGCGGTGGATCGTTATTATGATCGCTTGCTTGGGTTGTTGACACCCTACCAAGTGGATCGGGGTGGTCCAATCCTTATGATGCAGGTGGAAAATGAGTACGGCTCTTATGGAGAAGATAAGGATTATCTTCGTGCCATTCGGGATTTGATGAAGGGAAAAGGCGTGACCTGTCCTCTCTTTACATCAGATGGTCCATGGCGAGCAACGCTAAGAGCAGGAACCTTGATCGAAGAAGACCTCTTCGTGACAGGAAACTTCGGTTCCAAAGCAGCCTATAACTTTGGTCAAATGAAAGAATTCTTTGACGAATACGGCAAGAGATGGCCCTTGATGTGTATGGAATTCTGGGATGGCTGGTTTACCCGCTGGAAAGAACCTGTGATTCAAAGGGACCCAGAGGAGTTGGCTGAAGCTGTCCATGAGGTCTTGGAGCTTGGCTCCATTAATCTCTACATGTTTCATGGCGGAACCAATTTTGGCTTCATGAATGGTTGTTCAGCTCGGGGGACGCTTGATTTGCCACAGGTAACATCCTATGATTATGGGGCTTTGCTCAATGAGCAGGGCAATCCGACAGAGAAGTATTATGCCATTCAAAAGATGATGGCGACCTATTATCCGGAATACCTACAGCAAGAACCACTTATCAAAGAGTGTTTACCAGAACAAACCTTGCAATTGGCGGCCAAGACTAGTCTTTTTGGGAATCTGGATAATTTGGCTCAAGTCGAGACCAGCCTTTATCCCGAAAAGATGGAAGAGTTGGGGCAAACCACAGGTTATCTCCTATATGAGACAGACCTTGAGTTGGATGCGGAAGAAGAAAGACTGCGCATCATTGATGGTCGGGATCGGGTACAAATTTACCTGGATGATCAACATGTAGCAACACAATACCAAACAGAGATCGGTGAAGATCTTTTTATCAAAGGGAAAAAGAAAGCGGTTACGAATTTAAAAATCTTGCTTGAGAATATGGGACGTGTCAACTACGGGCACAAGCTCTTGGCTGATAGCCAGCACAAGGGCATTCGCACAGGTGTCTGTGTGGATTTGCACTTCCACCTTCATTGGAAGCAGTACCCACTGGATTTACAAGATCTCAGTCAGCTCGATTTTTCAAAGGAATGGCAGGCAGGTGCTCCAGCCTTTTACCGATATGATTTTCAGCTGGACCACACCCTTGACACTTATCTGGATATGACAGGATTTGGGAAAGGGGTCGTCTTTGTCAACGGCCACAACCTTGGTCGCTTCTGGGAAGTCGGACCAACCACTTCACTTTATGTGCCTCATGGTTTCCTGAAAGAAGGAGCCAATAGCCTGATCGTCTTTGAGACAGAAGGACGTTACCAAGAGACACTTCAACTTGTTCAACAACCTACATTCAAAGAAGTAAAGGGGGAAAACTTATGACAATTGTAGGATGCCGTATCGATGGACGTTTGATCCACGGGCAGGTAGCCAATCTTTGGACTACCAAACTAAATGTTTCACGTATCATGGTGATCGATGATGAAGTCGCTCAAAATGATATTGAAAAAAGTGGCTTGAAACTAGCGACACCACCTGGTGTTAAGCTTAGTATCTTGCCAGTCGCAAAGGCTGCGGAAAATATCTTGGCTGGAAAATATGATAGCCAACGTCTCTTCATCGTAGCTCGCAAACCTGACCGCTTCCTAGGCTTGGTAGAAGCAGGTGTGCCACTTGAAACCTTAAACGTAGGGAACATGTCTCAGTCAGACGAGACTCGTCCCGTTACTCGTTCGATCAACGTAGTGGATGCCGATGTGGAAGCTTTCCACAAGCTAGCTGAAAAAGGAGTTAAGCTAACTGCTCAAATGGTTCCAAATGATCCAGTTGAAGACTTCTTGAAGTTGCTCAAATAGTTTATAAATAAAAAAGAAAATTTTTAGGAGGAAATTGTCATGATACAATGGTGGCAAATTTTACTACTTACTTTGTACTCAGCTTATCAAATCTGTGATGAGTTGACGATTGTTTCATCAGCAGGATCACCAGTCTTTGCTGGTTTCATTACAGGACTTGTCATGGGGGATTTAAAGACAGGTCTATTTATCGGAGCTTCTCTTCAATTGACAGTGCTCGGTGTAGGTACTTTCGGTGGAGCTTCTCGTATTGACGCAACATCTGGTGCCGTTCTTGCGACTGCCTTCTCAGTAGCAAAAGGGATTGATCCAGAGATTGCTATTGCTACAATCGCTGTGCCGGTAGCAACTTTGTTGACCTACTTTGATATTCTTGGTCGTATGACTACAACTTACTTCGCTCACCGTGTAGATGCTGCGATCGAACGTTACGACTATAAAGGAATTGAACGCAACTACCTTCTTGGTGCTGTTCCTTGGGCTCTTTCTCGTGCCCTTCCAGTCTTCTTCGCGCTTGCCTTTGGTGGTTCTTTCGTAGAAACTGTTGTTACAGGTCTTGCTAATGTACAATGGTTGGCAAACGGTCTGAAACTTGCAGGTCAAATGCTTCCAGGTCTTGGATTTGCGATCTTGCTTCGTTACCTTCCTGTTCGTCGTAACCTTCACTACTTAGCACTTGGCTTTGGCTTAACAGCAATGTTGACAGTGCTTTATAGCAATGTTCAAAGCCTTGGTGCTGCAGTGTCTAGCATTGTTGGTTCTGATGTGTTCGCTAAACTTCCAAAAGAACAAGCTATTACTTTTGTTAACAACTTCAAGAGTGTATCTATGATTGGTATTGCCATTATCGGTATCTTCCTTGCAGTACAACACTTCAAAAACAGTCAACGTACAGTCGTAGCTGCTCCAGCAAGCAATGTAGAAAGCGGGGAAATTGAAGATGACGAATTCTAATTACAAACTAACAAAAGAAGATTTTAAACAAATCAACAAACGTAGCCTCTTCACCTTCCAATTGGGTTGGAACTACGAACGGATGCAGGCTTCTGGTTACCTTTATATGCTTTTACCTCAGTTGCGTAAAATGTATGGTGATGGCACTCCAGAATTGAAAGAAATGATGAAATTGCATACGCAATTCTTCAATACTTCACCATTCTTCCACACCATTATCACTGGTTTTGACCTTGCTCTGGAAGAAAAAGATGGTGTCAAATCAAAAGATGCGGTGAACGGGATCAAGACAGGTCTCATGGGACCATTCGCTCCTCTTGGGGACTCAATCTTTGGATCATTGGTACCAGCTATTATGGGTTCAATCGCAGCAACTTTGGCTATTGCAGGAAACCCAGCCGGTATCTTCTTGTGGATCGCTGTGGCAGTTGCTTATGACATTTTCCGTTGGAAACAGTTGGAATTTGCCTATAAAGAAGGGGTTAACCTCATCAACAATATGCAAAGTACCTTGACAGCTTTGATCGACGCAGCTGCCGTTCTGGGTATCTTCATGGTTGGTGCCTTGATTGCCAGCATGATTGGTGTTGAAGTTTCTTGGACTCCACACATTGGGGACAAAGCGATTGAAATTCAAGATATGCTCAACCTTATCTTCCCACGTTTGGTACCAGCTATCATCACAGGTGTAATCTACTGGTTGCTTGGACGTAAGGGTATGAACTCTACAAAAGCTATCTTGCTCATCATCCTTGCAGCAATCGCATTCTCAGCATTTGGCCACTTCTTCTTTGGAATGGCATAATGGAGTAAGGTATGGCAAAAGAGTTAGTATTGGTCAGCCATGGTCGCTTTTGTGAAGAGCTCAAAGCGAGCACAGAGATGATTATGGGACCACAAGAATCCATCCATACGGTTGCACTCTTACCAGAAGAAGGACCAGAAGACTTTACTGCTAAATTAGAAGCAACAGTCCAAGGTCTAGAAGACTATATTGTATTTGCCGATCTTTTAGGAGGGACTCCTTGCAACACTGTGAGCCGCTTGATCCTTGAAGGACGTGCGATTGACTTATACGCAGGGATGAATCTTCCGATGGTTATCGAATTCATCAATAGCAGTCTGACTGGCAATGAAGGGGACTACCCTGAACGTGCAAAAGAAAGTATTGTCAAGGTCAATGACCTCTTGTCAAACCTTGATGATGATGAAGATGAGTAGGTTGGTAGGGGAGTCTGGGAGTATCATCTCAGGCTCCTTTCCCATTTATCAACGTTAGATTGTAGAAAGGAACAACAGGTTCTATGTTAGACTATACAAAAGAAGACTTGCAGGAGATAGGAGCAGAGATCACAACACGTGAGATCTACCAACAACCAAGTGTTTGGAAAGAAACGGCTTGCTTGTACCAAGAAAGAAAAGCAGAAATCCAAGCTTTCTTAGATAAGATTGGCCAAGAGCATGCCTATATCAAGGTCATCCTGACAGGGGCTGGGACCTCAGCCTATGTGGGGGATACTTTGGTTCCTTACTTGCAGGAAGTGCACGATGAACGGCATTGGAATTTCCAATCCATTGCGACGACCGATATCGTGGCGCATCCACAAACCTATCTCCAAAAAGAAGTGCCGACGGTCTTAGTTTCCTTTGCACGAAGCGGCAACTCGCCTGAAAGTGTTGCGACAGTTGAGTTAGCTCAAGACTTGGTCGATGAACTCTATCAGATCACCATTACTTGTGCGGAAGAAGGAAAACTGGCCCAGCAGGCCCACGGAGATGAGCGCAACCTTTTGCTTCTCCAACCTAAAGAAACCAATGATGCTGGCTTTGCCATGACTTCGAGCTTTACCTCGATGCTCCTGACAGCTCTCTTGGTCTTTGATCCAAGTGAGGAAAAAACCAAAGAAAAACGGGTAGAAGAATTGATTCATCTGTCAGAGCAGATCTTGGAGAAAGATCATGAGGTCAAGGAAGTGGTCGATCTAGACTTCGAGCGCGTGATCTATCTGGGGGCAGGACCTTTCTTTGGTCTAGCTCATGAAGCCCAACTCAAGATTTTGGAATTAACAGCAGGTAAAATCGCAACCATGTATGAGAGTCCTGTCGGCTTCCGTCATGGACCGAAATCCCTCATCAATGACCAGACCCTCGTCTTGGTCTTTGGATCCCTTGATCCATACACCCGTCAGTATGATCTGGACTTGGTTCGAGAAGTAGCCGGAGATCAAATTGCCCGTCAAGTTGTCCTCTTGACCGATCAAGCTGCAGGGATTGAGCATGTACGGGAAGTGTTGGTGGAAGCATCAGCAGACTCCCTAGATATCTACCGTGCCTTCCCATACATTATCTACGGTCAATTGATTTCTCTCTTGACTTCGCTCAAGGTGCAAAATCGCCCAGACACACCTTCACCGACTGGTACCGTCAATCGGGTTGTTCAAGGGGTGATCATTCATCCTTTTCATAAAGAATAGCCACTAATTTTCTATAAAAAGTGGAGTGTTTCTTCTTGTGAAACTGATACAATGGAGAAAAACAGTGAGAGGAGAAGATTTGTGAAACAGTATCAAGAAAGCGTGTTTGGGGAATGGCAGAATCAAGAGGTTCGTGCTTATCGCCTCGAAAATGACAAGGGCTACCAATTGTCTGTCATGACCTATGGTGCGACGATTTTAGAATATGTGACACCTGATAAAGAAGACCGGTTTTCTAATATTATCCTAGGCTTTTATCGCTTTGAGGACTATGTAGGCAACAGCCCTAAATATGGAGCTAGTATTGGTCCAGTAGCGGGCCGGATTGCGGGGGCCAGTTTTGAACTCAATGGCGAGACCTACCACTTGGAAGCAAATAACGGTGCCAACTGCAACCACAGTGGATCGACTGGTTGGGACAGCGCCTTGTTTAGCGTGGAGTCGGTAACGGATCAAGGAATAACTCTCTATACAGAACGGGCGGATGGGACCGGCGGTTTCCCTGGGAATCTCAAGATCTGGGTGACCTATGGTTTAACGGAAGATGGTGAACTTGAGATTGCCTATCGGGTAGAAACGGATCAAGACACCTTGGTCAACCCGACCAACCACAGCTATTTCAACCTATCAGGCAACTTCACTCAGCCGATAAATGACCATGTTTTTCAGATCAATCATCAGGGGCTTTACCCCATCCATCCAGATGGCGTTCCTCTTCAGACCGTGGATAGAGAAAGTCCAATTGTTCAGCATCTTTACCAAGCTATGCTCTTGGAGGATCTCTTTAAAGATTCGGATCCGCAAATCCACCTGGTAGAAGGATTAGACCATCCTTTCGCTCTACCAGATGGACATGAAAATGCAGGCTTTCTTTACCACCAGCCATCTGGACGTTTCTTGACCTTCAAGTCAGAAGCTCCAGCCTTGGTGGTTTATTCAGCCAATTTCGTAGATGAAACCGTTCGTCTGCAAGGACAACCAATGGTTCAGCACAATGGATTGGCTCTAGAATTCCAAACAGTGCCAGATGCCATTCACAGTAACCAAGCTGAGAAAGTCGTCCTGAAAGCAGGTCAAGTCTTTACCAGTAAGACTAGCTACCATGCTATCGCTAAGAAATAAGGAGGAAAGGGGAGTGGCCAAACAAGGATGTGAAATCCTTGCCTGAGACCTCCTCTTTTTCTCGAAAAAATTTTTAGAAAAACTATAAGGAAAGTTTAAGCTTCCTATCGTATACTAATACCATCATCAAAGACCTCCTAACTTTGAATGATAAAACTCCTAAAACTTTTTCATAATAATCTCCCTATAAGAGCCACCAAAACCGGTGGCTTTTTCTACGTACCTTAGCAAACGTTAGTGAGCTTAGGTACGTTGACGCAGTTCGAACGCTAGTGAGAACTAGGATCTTTAAAAAATTGAATGAGGTGAACTCAGAGAGTTCAACCAAATTTAGAGATATTGATGCAGTTTGAGCGGAGCGAAAACTGCGTTCCATAATAAAGATTAAGATGGGGAACTACGTTCCTTCCTGACCGAACCAAAGGTAACGAAGTATTTTAACAGAGCGTAAGATCCTAAATTAATTTTTTTGCACACAAAAAAAGCTCCTTGAGAAATTCTCAAGGAGCAGTGGAATGACTACTTGCTCGTTGTATCAGACACTTTTTTGAATTTTGCTGAAATAATCGTATTTAGATTATTCTGTCCATCCCGTTGTTCAATCGTCAACGTTAAAATATCTCCATCAATAGAGTATTTATATGTAGTTTCTTTAGCGACAGGTCCAATGGACATAATCGCAAGATGAAGAATATTTGGAGCTTCTGGGAAGACAATCGTTTGGTTTGCTGTATCTAATTTACCATTTTTCAATACAGAATGAATCGTAGCATTATCACTATCAAATTCATAAGTTGTATTTGGGAAGTCTTTAGCAGCTCCTTTTAAAGTTGTCGATAATCCTGCAAATTGATTTTTTATATATTCGTCTTTCGTTTGAGTCACTTTAGATGCATCTTTTTGTTTTAAGTAATCGTAGAACATTCCAAAACCATCTGCTAGAGATACAGTATAGTCGAATTCAACAGATGTACCTGTAATGTTCAACGTTGGTTTTAAACTTTTCCATGCTTCAGGATAAATCAGCTTGATAGCCGAATCATCATTTTCAAAGTCCTTATAAGCTAAGCTACGTTCAAGAGCTGGTCTGAAGTCGATGGCTTGCCATTTCCCTTCAATTGGAACGGGGTCTTTTTGAGTAGTGCTTCCTTTACGTTTGAAGTGTAGTTCATAGTGAACTGGAAGATCCTTCTTTTTCGCTTTTCCGTCAATCGTTACGTAAAGCATGTCATCTTTTAGTTCGTAGTGATATGTGTTTTGCGAAGCGCGGTTTTCACCAAATGAGAAGAAGAGTGAGTTTGCTACTGAAAGTCCTTCATCAAAGGTCATTGTTTTGGCATCTTGATCAATAGAACCCGTTGCTTCGTAACTAAATACACCTGTATCTTTATTCATGCTGACTTTGTATTTCTCAAAGCTTTTTGCATACTTTTCATGATCGTCATATACGATTTTTTTGAATTCTTCTTCAGTCTTGCCTCTAGCGTCTGTTGTGACAGTGTAGAAAGCTTTAATAAAGTTGTCAATGTTAAAGTCGTATTTGAGAGTTGCCGTATTGTTTTCAATCTTCATGTCCATTTTGAAGTCTTTAACAGATTCAAGCAAGTGTCCAAAGTGGATTCCATGGAGGGTATAGGCACCGATAGATTGAGATAACGCATCGATTGTATCGACTAATTCCCATTCACCATCAATGGTTTCTACTTTTGGTGTTTCTGTTTGAGTGGCACGTTGAGACTTGCTTTGTTTTTGAGAACAAGAAGCCAGTGCGACGACTGAGAATAGAGCAACTAATGCTAAAAATAATTTTTTATAATGTCTAATCATCGCTAGACCTCCTTAAAATAGATTGTTACCTTACGATTATATTATACGTGTAATATTATTGTTTTGCAAGGGCTTCCAAGTGAATCGCAATTTTGCTCTGTAATTTCACTGATTATTCAAAATGAGATGAGCAAAAATCTTCAGTTCATATGGAGCAATATTTGAGATTCTCAAGAAGAATTGTGTGAGATAAAATTCCTTAAGTCTATTTAAATGCTTCGATATCTGAAGTATTTTAATAGAGTGTAAGCTCTTTATTTTTTTGCACACAAAAGCCCCTTGAGAAAATCTCAAAGGGGCAGTAGATTAGTTTTGAATTTTCTTGAATTTCATCGGATAAACGAGATGTGCTCCTGTTTCTTCGAATGTTTTTTCAGCATAAATTGTAAGGATGTCACCATTCAATTCGTAGTGATAAGTAATTGGTACGTCTGTAGAATTAATATAAAGAGGTAGAACTCCAAAGATGTTTGGAACTTCAGGGAATACGATCGTTTTTGCTTTCTCGTTTAAAACCCCATCATTTAACGTTGCAGTTAACACTTTTGTATCGTTATCAAACGTTCCAGTTTGATGTTTAAAACTTCCAAATCTCTTTTCTCTTACGCCTAGAAGGATGGCAGTAGCTTCTTCTTTTGTAGGATATTTATCTTTATTCTGTTCAGCATAAAAATCAATATACTTATTCATATCAGCACTATAAGAATAAGTTACATCTGTTCCTGTAATTTTTAGAGTCGGAACGATATCTTGGAAGGCTTCAGTAACCTTTAATCGACTATTAGCATCATTATAATAAAATAAGAAAGTACGTTCCACGGTATCTCTAAAATCTACAGCTTTCCAGTCTCCTTCGAGTGAGACTGGGGTGGGTGCTACTGTGGTAGTTTCTGCAACTGTTGTAGTCTCAGCGGTTGTTTGTTGTTGCTGTTGTTTCTGTTGTTTTTGCCCACATCCTGATACCAATAGAAGAGCAAGAAGGGAAAACATCCATAGGGAACTTTTTTTCATATTGTTCATGATTGATCACTCCTTCTAATGATTGTCTCCTGCGTAGTTGAAACGAAGACGCATTACTCTAAAATGACTTTGTTCGTCTTTACCTTCAGCATAAAGTGTTATTTGCTTACCTTCAATGGTGTAAGTATAAGTAATGGGGACAAGTGAATTATACGTGGTTCCCATTACAATTCTACTTAAAAATGCAGGTGTTTCAGGGAACGTAATAGTATGTTTCTGTGTATCGATTTCGCCAGTCAGAGAGTAATCATAGGCATAATTAGGTTCGTCAAGAGTAATCTTTGTATGTTTCAAATTTGGAATATAGTTCTTAAATTCAGCAGTTTTATTTTTTAAATACGATTCATAATTTGTTTTGTTCTCTCCTGTTGCAAATGCTTGATCCTCATACAGTTCTCTGTAATCAAAATGGTACTTCAATTCAACGGTTTTTCCTTTAATGGTCATCGTCATCTTAACCTTATCGAAGTCATCAAGCATCAGTCCAGCGGCAAGCTTTTTGATATTAGAAGCTAGGAATACTTTTTGAATGGTCATTTGTTGGTCAGTCCATTTCCAAGTTCCTTGTTGATCCTTTGTAAGATCTTGTGGTGCTTTTGTTTGAGTAGGCTTATTTGTTTGAGAAGACTGCGATGGAGAAGACTGACATCCCGCAATAACGAGCACTGCAAAGAATGCCAAGAATCCGAAAAGAATCTTCTTTGTTTTAGTAAACATAAATTTACCTCCGAAATAGTTGTTGCTTTTATTTTATCATTAAATGGAATAAACATAAAGTGAAATTTAGAGGGAGAGATTAGGAAGAAGAAAGGAAGTATAATAAAAAGAAAGGTTGGCAATGAGTGCAACCGTTCAACTTTTTCTAACGAACGGCAGTGAAAACTACGGTCTACAAAATAGCACGTTTTCTATTGGAAAATTATTTCTGTTTTTATTTGAAATATTTGTCAGCTTATCCTCGGCTCTATTAGCATTTTTTGCTATAATAGACTGTATGAGTAGAATTTTAGACAATGAAATCATGGGTGATGAAGAGGCTGTTGAACGGACGCTGCGCCCGCAATATTTACATGAATATATCGGTCAAGATAAGGTCAAGGACCAGCTAAAAATCTTTATTGAGGCGGCTAAGCTTCGGGATGAAGCGCTGGATCATGTCCTTCTTTTTGGCCCTCCAGGACTGGGGAAAACCACCATGGCTTTTGTCATTGCCAATGAACTGGGCGTCAATCTCAAGCAGACTTCCGGTCCTGTCATTGAAAAGGCCGGTGATTTGGTAGCGATTCTTAATGATCTAGAGCCGGGCGATGTCCTCTTTATCGATGAGATCCACCGTCTGCCTATGTCGGTTGAAGAAGTGCTCTATAGCGCCATGGAAGATTTTTACATCGATATCATGATTGGTGCTGGTGAGACCAGCCGGAGTGTCCATCTGGACCTTCCTCCCTTCACTTTGATTGGGGCGACAACTCGAGCTGGTATGCTGTCCAATCCCTTGCGCGCTCGCTTTGGGATTACGGGGCACATGGAATACTATGAGCAGGATGATTTGACAGAGATTGTCGAGCGGACCGCCGAGATCTTTGAGATGGAAATTACCCACGAAGCTGCCGAAGAGCTTTCTCTTCGTAGTCGTGGGACCCCTCGGATTGCCAACCGCTTGCTGAAACGGGTGCGCGATTTTGCCCAAATTATGGGTGACGGCTTGATTGACGATACCATTACCGACAAGGCTCTCTCCATGCTGGATGTGGACCATGAAGGATTGGACTATGTCGATCAAAAGATCCTGCGTACCATGATTGAAATGTACGGCGGTGGCCCGGTCGGGCTTGGGACTCTATCGGTCAATATTGCTGAAGAGCGAGAGACCGTTGAGGACATGTATGAGCCTTACTTGATTCAAAAAGGCTTTATCATGCGGACCCGGACAGGGCGCGTGGCGACCCGCAAGGCCTATGAACACCTGGGTTATCCCTACAATGGAGACTAGAAAAAGATGCTGACGGGAAAAGCAATAGTAGAACAAATCCAAGCGGATCAGGAGATGATGAAAGTCTTGGACATTATTCGAGATCTCAACTTAGCAGATGCCTGGTTAGCAGCGGGCGCGGTGCGAAATTTCATCTGGAACCGGCTCTCTGGAAAACCAGGGTTTGATGCGACGACCGATATGGATCTGGTCTTTTATGACCCTGAGATCAGCTATGAGGATACTCTGCAGATCGAGCAGGAATTAAAGAAGACCTATCCCCAGTACGCTTGGGAAGTGAAAAATCAAGTCTATATGCACCAGCATAGTCCGGGGACGGCTCCTTATCGCAGTGCTTGTGATGCGGTTTCCAAATACCCCGAGCAGTGTACGGCACTTGCAGTTCGCTTAAGGAAAGATGGTCGGTTGGAGCTCTTTCTCCCTTATGGGACAAGGGATATCGAAGACTTCATCGTTGAGCCGACTCCATATTTTTTAGCCAGCCCAGAGCGTTTGGCGGTTTATATAGAGCGGATGAAAAAGAAGAATTGGCAGACCAAATGGCCTCAATTAGAGGTTCGTTTGCCAAAATAGAGAAAAAGATCAGATTTGAAAAGGAATCTGATTTTTCATTAAAATGATAGAGCCCCTTTGTCATTTTTCTGTCACATTTTTGTTATAATAGTAATAGTATGCTGGTTTTCCATAGTGGAAAGCGAAGGGCTCATGGAGATTGGGTAGTCCGAACAAGGAGTTAGGTGGTGTCATGAAAAAAATCGTCTTTGTCTGCTTAGGAAATATTTGTCGGAGCCCCATGGCGGAGTTCGTCATGAAGGACTTGACCGATCAGTATGAGGTTGAAAGTCGGGCCACTTCTAGCTGGGAACATGGCAATCCCATCCATCGGGGAACCCAGAAAATCTTTCAACAACACCAGGTCCCATATGACCCAGCTAAGACTTCCATACAGATCAAAGAAGAAGATTTTTACAACTTTGATTTGATCCTAGGGATGGACGAAAACAATGTGGCAGATTTGAAGCAAATGGCTCCTGCAGGGACAGAGCACAAGATCCAGCTCTTTGCTGCTGAAAGTGTGCCAGATCCATGGTATACTGGTGATTTTGAGGAGACCTATCGCAGGGTCCTGACTGGCTGTAAGATTTGGTTAGACCAGCTAGCCACCTCCTAAGAGTTTGAGATGTGAGAGAATACAGAATATGAAAGAATTTTATGAGACCTATAAGGTCTATCTGACACGAAAAAATTTAGAAATAGTAGCTTTGGTAGTGATTGTCTTATCTGCTTTGATGGTTTTCTTTTCGGCCATTCCAGGCCAGGGTGTCTTGACCTTGGACAAGGGGGCGATCCGTTACGACGGAAGTTTAGTCCGTGGCAAGATGAATGGCAAGGGAACCGTCACCTTTAAAAACGGCGACACCTATACAGGCAACCTCGTCAATGGCTCCTTTAGTGGTTATGGTAAGTTTAAGTCCAAGGCTGGTTGGACCTATGAAGGACAGTTTGTCAATGGTCAGCCGGAGGGCAAAGGAACCTTAACGACAGAAGCTAACGTCATATACAAAGGAACATTCAAGCAGGGGATTTATCAAAATGCGCATTAAATGGTTTTCACTCGTCCGCGTCACAGGACTTTTATTGGTATTGCTCTACCATTTCTTCCAGAAGTCCTTTCCTGGAGGCTTCATTGGAGTAGATATTTTCTTCACCTTCTCAGGATTCTTGATTACAGCGCTCTTGATTGATGAATTTGCGCGTAAGCAAGGAATCGACTACCTGGCTTTCTTAAAGCGACGTTTTTATAGGATTGTACCGCCACTTGTCTTTATGGTTTTGATCGTGATGCCCTTTACCTTTATGGTCCAACGTGACTATATGGCTGGTATTGGGACTCAGATTGCGGCGGTCTTTGGTTTTGTGACTAATTTCTTTGAGATGGCAACGGGTGGTAGTTACGAAAGTAACTTCATTCCGCATCTCTTCCTTCATACGTGGAGCTTGGCCCTAGAAGTGCATTATTATGTGCTCTGGGCACTTTTGGCGTGGTTCTTAGCTAAGTGGGCTAAGACGGTTGGACAATACCGAGGTATGCTCTTTTTCGCATCCAGCGGGCTCTTTCTCTTTACCTTCTTGTCTATGTTCATCCGCGCCTTTCTGACAGCTAATTTCTCTACCATCTATTTCTCTAGTTTCACTCACATCTTCCCCTTCTTTGCGGGATCGTGTCTAGCAACGGTGACAGGGATTGCTGATGTCAGCCCGAACTTTACAAAGCTGGTGCAGTCGTGGAGCATGAAAAAGACATTATCGGTCTTGGGGGGAAGCTTTGCCTTCTTGTTTGTACTCAGCCTTTTCTTACCATTTGATAGCTTGTGGACCTATCTATTCGGCTTTCTAGCGGCGACAATCGCAGCTGGTGCCATGATACTTTCGGCCCGCATTCTCCATGAGAAGACTCCGAATAAAAAAGAGCCGGTCATCCTCAATTTTCTTGCGGATACCAGTTATGGCGTTTACCTTTTCCACTGGCCTTTCTTTATCATCTTCTCTCAACATTTGGGAAATGTGATGGCAGCATTTGTGACGACGATTGTTTCCTTGATTTTAACGGCTCTCTCCTTCTATATTTTGGAGCCAACCATTGCAGGCAAGGAGCCTCGTGTCTTTGGCATGAAGATGGATCTCAGCTTTTTGACCAAGCCAATCTTTTACCTCATGATTCCTCTGGCTCTCTTGATGATCGGGATCTCTGCCTTTGCACCAACCGTCGGAGCTTTTGATGAGAGTTTGGTAGTGAGTGGCCTCAATCAAGCAGATAGCAAAATGCAAGTCACACGGACGCAGGTGGAAAATGCTACTGCAACAGACTATAATGTCTCAAATGGTGTGACCATGATCGGTGATTCCGTTAACTTGCGAGCGCAGGACTACTTGACTAAAGCGATCCCTGGTATCCAGATCGATGCGGTGGTGAGCCGTCAGTTGGAAAATGGAATGAAGGTCTTCGAGACCGATATCTCCAATAAAGTTCTCCTAAAAAATGTGGTCATTGCCCTAGGAACCAATACCGTGAGCAACTACAAAGAGTTGCTGGATCAGTATGTTGAAAAACTTCCAAAAGGCCGCCGCTTGATCCTTGTGACTCCATATGATGGTCGATATGCCAACGATCAGTCCAGTGAATCGGTTCAAACGCGTCTTTATGAGTTGGAACTAGCCAAGAAATACGACTTTATCACCATTGCGGACTGGTACCAAGTAGCAATTGAAAATCCAAATATTTGGGTGGGAACAGACTCTGTTCACTTCAATATGGAAACCAATGGTGGAGAACTCTATGCTCAAACCGTCAAAGAAGCTCTTGACAAGGCCGAAAAAGGTCCAGTCAAGAAGTAAAAACGCTTCTCTGAAACTGAAACAAAACAAATTCTAACAAAATAAAACAAAAAGCAACTTTTTACTTGTAAAAAGCTGCTTTTTTTAGTAAGATTAAGAAAACGCTTACAAAAATCGATTGAAAACATCTCTTTGTGAAGAAAAAATTTTTTTAATTATTTTTTCACAATTTTGCTAGATAATTGCTTTCGCAGCAATAGAATTGATAAAACTTTCACAAACTTCAAAAAATTCTTTGTGAAAGTTGCTTGGAAGTGTTTACAAAAATCTCAAAATAGAGTACAATTATATTGTGAAATAATTAACAAATCGAAATTTCTTACACTATTCTTGAAAATTTCCGAAAGCATGAAAAAGTTCTAGAAAAGGATAAGGGTTTCAAACATTGGAGGAAAGCATCAAATGGCTGATAAAAAAACTCTCTCACCTGAAGAAAAGAAACTCGCTGCTGAAAAACACGTAGACGAGTTGGTGCAAAAAGCGCTAGTGGCGCTTGAAGAAATGCGCAAATTGAACCAGGAGCAAGTCGACTACATTGTAGCGAAAGCATCTGTAGCTGCTCTTGACGCACACGGTGAGCTCGCTCTTCATGCATATGAAGAAACTGGTCGTGGGGTCTTTGAAGACAAGGCGACGAAGAACTTATTCGCTTGTGAACACGTTGTGAACAACATGCGTCACACCAAGACAGTTGGTGTCATTTCAGAAGATGACGTCACTGGTTTGACCCTTATTGCTGAGCCTGTCGGAGTTGTCTGCGGGATCACTCCTACAACCAACCCAACTTCAACAGCAATCTTTAAAGCATTGATTTCCTTGAAGACACGGAACCCTATCGTCTTTGCCTTCCACCCATCCGCTCAAGAATCATCTGCTCATGCGGCACAAATCGTCCGCGATGCAGCGATTAAAGCAGGAGCTCCTGAAAACTGTGTGCAATGGATCACGCAACCTTCTATGGAAGCAACCAGTGCCCTTATGAACCATGAAGGAGTTGCTACGATCCTTGCGACCGGTGGTAACGCCATGGTGAAAGCTGCTTATTCTTGTGGAAAACCAGCTCTTGGGGTTGGTGCCGGAAACGTGCCTGCTTACGTTGAAAAATCAGCCAACATCCGCCAAGCAGCACACGATATCGTCATGTCTAAATCATTTGACAACGGTATGGTCTGTGCGTCTGAACAAGCGGTCATCATCGATAAAGAAATCTACGATGAGTTTGTTGAAGAATTCAAATCTTACCACACTTACTTTGTTAACAAAAAAGAAAAAGCCCTTCTTGAAGAGTTCTGCTTCGGCGTAAAAGCCAACAGCAAGAACTGCGCGGGTGCGAAATTGAATGCGGACATCGTTGGGAAACCAGCAGCATGGATCGCTGAACAAGCTGGCTTCACTGTACCAGAAGGAACCAATATCCTTGCGGCAGAATGTAAAGAAGTTGGTGAAAAAGAACCGTTGACTCGTGAAAAATTGTCACCAGTCATCGCTGTTTTGAAATCTGAAAGCCGTGAAGACGGAATTAACAAAGCTCGCCAAATGGTTGAATTCAACGGTCTTGGTCACTCAGCAGCCATCCATACTGCTGATGAAGAATTGACCAAAGAATTTGGTAAAGCGGTCAAAGCTATTCGTGTGATCTGCAACTCTCCTTCGACTTTCGGTGGTATCGGGGATGTTTACAATGCCTTCTTGCCATCATTGACACTTGGATGTGGTTCTTACGGACGCAACTCTGTTGGGGACAACGTTAGTGCCATCAACCTCTTGAATATCAAAAAAGTCGGACGCCGGAGAAATAACATGCAATGGATGAAACTTCCTTCAAAAACATACTTTGAACGTGATTCAATTGAATACCTACAAAAATGTCGTGACGTTGAACGTGTCATGATCGTTACAGACCACGCTATGGTAGAGCTTGGTTTCCTTGATCGTATCATCGAACAGCTTGACCTTCGTCGCAACAAGGTGGTTTACCAAATCTTTGCAGACGTAGAACCAGATCCAGATATCACAACTGTTGAACGTGGTACAGAGATCATGCGTGCCTTCAAACCAGATACGATCATTGCTCTCGGTGGTGGATCACCAATGGATGCGGCCAAAGTAATGTGGCTCTTCTACGAACAACCAGAAGTGGACTTCCGTGACTTGGTACAAAAATTCATGGATATCCGTAAACGTGCCTTCAAGTTCCCATTGCTTGGTAAGAAGACTAAATTTATTGCGATCCCAACAACATCTGGTACAGGATCTGAAGTAACTCCATTTGCCGTTATCTCTGATAAAGCCAACAATCGTAAATACCCAATCGCAGACTACTCATTGACTCCAACAGTTGCCATCGTAGACCCTGCCTTGGTATTGACAGTTCCAGGATCTGTTGCAGCAGACACTGGTATGGACGTCTTGACGCACGCGACAGAAGCTTACGTATCACAAATGGCTAGCGATTTCACAGATGGTCTTGCTCTTCAAGCTATTAAACTTGTCTTTGAAAACTTGGAAAGCTCAGTCAAGAATGCGGACTTCCATTCACGCGAAAAGATGCACAATGCGTCAACCATCGCAGGTATGGCCTTCGCCAATGCCTTCCTCGGTATTTCTCACTCAATGGCCCACAAGATCGGTGCGCAATTCCACACCATCCACGGACGGACCAATGCCATCTTGCTTCCATACGTTATCCGCTACAACGGTACACGCCCAGCCAAGACAGCTACATGGCCTAAGTACAACTACTACCGTGCAGATGAAAAATACCAAGATATCGCTCGTATGCTAGGACTTCCATGCTCTACTCCAGAAGAAGCCGTTGAAGCTTACGCAAAAGCTGTATACGAACTCGGTGAACGCTGTGGTATCGAAATGAACTTCAAAGCACAAGGCATCGATGAAAAAGAATGGAAGAAACATTCTCGTGAATTGGCCTTCCTTGCTTATGAAGATCAATGTTCACCAGCTAACCCACGTCTTCCAATGGTAGACCATATGCAAGAAATCATCGAAGATGCTTACTATGGTTACAAGGAACGTCCAGGACGTCGTAAATAAGACGCCAAGGAACAACTGATGTTTATCAGCTACCCCCACTCGAAAGAGCGGGGGATTTTTGCTATTTTGGTCCAAAACTCGTTTTTTCATAAAAAATTAGACTTTTTTTCAGAAATTGTGTTATTTTTATAGCATTCCGAGCTATTTTATGTTACCCTATAGTGTGTGAATCTGCCTGTAGCTGAAGGGTTATGATCCTTTTTCAGTTATAGGAAACGAAAAAATAAATCCAAGAAAGGAGGCCATCTCAAATGGAGTTAGAAGGTGACGTGCAAGGAAGACAAGATCAGGCACAGAAAATTATTGAAATGCCCCAACGAGATCGGGAAACTTCCACTTCAGAAAATCAGCCATCATCTGCTTCAGTGGTCTCCATGTATGGGCAGGAAAAGCCAAGCATTTCTAGCCTCCATCAGCAACTAGCGAGCACGTCTGGGACCCAGACCATTCAATTGCGCGAGGAATTGGTGCTGGCGGTAGCGCAGAATGCTTCAGCGCAAGCAACTGCCTTTGAGGCAGAGGTCAAGGATAAGCTGGAAGAGGCCAAGGAGACGGTTTCTCATAAGGTCGCTGAGGTGTCACAAATGGCCCACAGCATGGCCCAATTTTTAACAGATGCAGAAGTGGAGCAACTATTAGGAGAGTTCTCCATGGATACTTGTTGGGACCAAGCGGTAGAGGCGGAGAACCTCGCCCAAGCAAAGGCCTACTCTACTCGCTTGTCAGATTTGGCAGGTCAGCTGGAGGCTGCTTCAGCTCAATTGGTGGACTTGGACAAGGGACAAGCGACGGCCTTTGATTTTTCATAAGTAGGAGAAAAAGATGTTAGAGATCCTGGGAGAGGACAGAGAACGAATTGAGGAGCTCCATCGAGAGATTAAAAAGGAGCAAGAGCGGATTGCGATCAGAAGTTTGATTGCAACGCAAAAAGCCTTGATGATGTTGGAAGGGATGAGTTTGCAGGTAACCTTGGGCGGTCAATCCGAAAAGATGCGCTCTTTTGCTACAACGACCCTCGTTAGTGATTTGAAAGATGGATTTACAGGAGGAGCAGCGGACGCGGTAGAAACAGCACTGAAATCAGTGAAGAAGCCGATTTTATTGAGTCCGATTAAAGGAGGTATGTGATGTACCATTCAGGAAATAGTGAATTAGAACAACTAGAAGATCGACATTACCGCTTCAACCAGAAACTTAGCGAGTTGGAGTGGGATTATGCGGATATGCGTATGGATGTCCGCCAACATACAGAAAATTTAGTGGACTGGCTAAGTGCCCTTCATTTTCAAGCGCCAAGTGCGGAGGCCCAAAGTGGCTTGGAGCGTTTATTTGCCTTGCAAGAAGAGTTTGAGGCAGAACTCAAGCGCTATGAAGAGCGTTTAGAAGAAGAGCGTGAGCGCGAGCAGCAAGAGTACTACAAGCAGCGCCAACAATTAGAACAAGGTGATTGAAACATTCCTCTGGTAGAGATAAGAGGAATGTTTTTGTTTGCTCAAAAACTTTTAAAAATGTGCTCATAAATTCTTGCAAGCGCTTACTTAGTATGTTATAATATTCACAAAGAAACGAAAATAAAATGGTTTTATCAAACCAACAAAAAAGGAGTCGCTTATGAAAGCTGCAACTTATGTATCTGCAGGCAATCTGCAACTGCTGGATCAACCAAAACCAGTGATCAAAAATCCAACGGATGCCATTGTGCGTGTCTTGAAGACAACCATCTGTGGGACAGACCTTCACATCCTAGGAGGAGATGTGCCAGCTTGTAAAGAAGGCACGATTTTAGGCCACGAAGGAATCGGGATCGTCGAAGAAGTCGGCGATGCAGTGAATAACTTCAAGGTAGGCGACAAGGTCATCATCTCTTGTGTCACAGCTTGTAATACCTGCTACTACTGTAAACGTAGTTTGCCTTCTCACTGTGAAGATGGTGGTTGGATTTTGGGTCACTTGATCAACGGAACCCAAGCAGAGTATGTCCACATTCCACATGCGGATGGTAGTCTTTATCATGCGCCTGAAACTGTGGATGACGAAGCCTTGGTCATGCTCTCAGATATTCTCCCAACCTCTTATGAAATCGGGGTCCTCCCATCTCATGTAAAACCTGGGGACAATGTCTGTATCGTTGGAGCTGGTCCGATCGGTCTTGCAGCTCTCTTGACTGTGCAGTTCTTCTCACCAGCTACGATTATCATGGTGGACTTGTCTGAATCTCGTCTTGAAGCGGCTAAGAAATTTGGAGCAACTCACACCATCTGCTCCAGCGATATCGCTGAAATCAAGGCCTTTATCAATGAAGTGACCGAAGGTCGTGGTGTCGATATCTCCATGGAATGTGTGGGCTATCCTGCTACCTTTGATGTCTGCCAAAACGTCATCTCTGTCGGTGGACACATCGCTAATGTCGGTGTCCACGGAAAACCGGTTAGCTTCAATTTGGATGATTTGTGGATCAAGAACATTACCCTCAACACCGGTCTTGTCAATGCCAATACTACTGAAATGTTACTCAATGTCTTGAAATCAGGCAAGATCGATGCGACTAAGCTCATCACCCACCACTTCAAACTCTCAGAAGTTGAAAAAGCCTATGATGTCTTTAAACATGCGGGTGAAAACCATGCTCTCAAGGTGATTATCGAAAATGATATCAGTGAATGAAGTGGCAACTAATATTTGTTCATAGTTTTTTTAGACGGACCAGAGATATTCTGGTCCTATTTTCAACCCCCAAAAGCCAATGATTCCTTGCAAAATAAATTTGTTGTCTTATAATAGAAGTACAGAAAACGATTACATAAAGAGAAAGGTGTGATCTTATGAAACGGTTTTGTTATCATCGTGAATTCTGGATGGACTTCCATTTCTGGATCTTGGTCTTGCTTTTAGCGGCTGTGGCGTTGACGATGCGGGCTCCGCTTTCGGTAGTTAGCCTGGCTTATCTTGCTTTTGTTGGGATTTTGATCCTTCTTCAGGTCTTTCAACCGGCTGTATCGACACGTCAGTATCCAGAAGGTAGCTACCATTTCAATTGGACCTTCTATCGCGATACCCGACTGTATATCGATCTCTCTTTACTAGCAGGTCTCTTGGCAGGCCCAATGGCTTCATCGGATATGGTCTATTGGATCTTGCTTGGAGCCGTCGTCGGCTCTATCGGCTTTGTATTTGTCGTAAAGGAAAAAGCGACTCAAAAGATGACCTAGGGAATCACCATGTCCTAGATCTCTGAAACTAGTTTCAGAGATCTTTTTATTTTCCCCTAAATGTGAAACTATAATCCAATTGCACGATTAATATTGTAAGCGCTTTAAAAATAGATTATAATCAATTTACAAGTACTCGAGTTGCCTTATTATCAAAGGAGTAGGAGTTATGTCAAAGATTACAAAAGATGAACTGATTGAACAAATCAAAGACGGCATCATTGTTTCTTGTCAAGCTCTCCCTCATGAACCGCTCTATACAGAAGCAGGAGGAGTCATTCCTCTCTTAGTAAAAGCGGCTGAGCAGGGTGGAGCTGTCGGAATCCGAGCCAATAGTGTCCGGGATATCAAGGAAATCAAGGAAGTGACCAAGTTACCGATCATTGGGATTATCAAACGTGATTACCCACCTGAAGAACCCTTTATCACGGCGACTATGAAAGAAGTCGATGAGCTGGCAGCTTTGGATATCGCAGTCATTGCGCTTGATTGTACCAAACGGCTGCGTCATGATGGCCTTTCGATTAGTGACTTTATCCATCAAGTCAAAGAGAAATATCCTGACCAACTCTTGATGGCTGATATCTCTACTCTGGAAGAAGGATTGACAGCTGTCGAAGCGGGAGTGGACTTTGTCGGAACGACCCTTTCGGGCTATACGGACTACAGTCCAAAGGTTGATGGTCCAGATTTTGAACTGATTCATCGTCTCTGCCAAGCAGGAGTAGATGTCATCGCAGAAGGCAAGATCCACTATCCGGATCAAGCCAAGAAAATCCATGATCTCGGGGTTCGCGGCATCGTTGTAGGTGGTGCCATTACTCGACCAAAAGAGATTACAGAGCGCTTCGTCGCAGCCTTAAAATGAGTAAACAAAACAGTAGATTGAAGGAGGAGGAGACCGAATAGAGAGTAGTCGAATCTGAAACATGAACAAGAATAGGCGTCCTCATTGAGGATAACCCCCTGTAAGAGTAATCTTACCGTAAATTGTGAGGAGAAATCACATGAAAATGAAAAAAGTATTGTGCTCGTTGGTAGCTGGTGCAGCTCTTCTAGCACTCGCAGCTTGTGGATCTGGCGGAGGTTCAAAAACAGAATCTTCTAGTGGAAATTCAGGTAAAACAGAAATCACTTGGTGGGCCTTCCCAGTCTTTACTCAAGAGAAAGCTGATGATGGCGTAGGAACCTATGAAAAAACTATTATCGAAGCCTTCGAAAAAGCCAATCCAGATATCAAAGTTAAACTAGAAACCATCGACTTCAAGTCTGGCCCTGAAAAGATCACAACGGCTATTGAAGCAGGAACTGCTCCAGATGTGCTCTTTGACGCTCCAGGCCGGATTATTCAATACGGTAAAAATGGTAAATTGGCTGACTTGAACGACCTCTTTACAGAAGATTTTGTAAAAGATGTCAACAACGACAATATCATCCAAGCTAGTAAAGCTGGCGACACTGCCTACATGTACCCAATCAGTTCAGCACCATTCTACATGGCGATGAACAAGAAGATGTTGGAAGATGCAGGAGTTCTAGACCTTGTCAAAGAAGGCTGGACAACTGATGATTTTGAAAAAGTCTTGAAAGCCTTAAAAGATAAAGGTTACACACCAGGATCCCTCTTCAGTAATGGTCAAGGTGGAGACCAAGGAACTCGTGCCTTCATTGCCAACCTTTACGGTGGTTCTGTTACAGATGAAAAAGTAACTAAATATACAACAGATGATCCTAAATTCGTCAAAGGTTTGGACAAGGCGTCTAAATGGATTAAAGACGGTTTGATGATGAACGGATCTCAATTCGACGGTGGAGCAGACATCCAAAACTTTGCGAATGGTCAAACTTCTTACACTATCTTGTGGGCGCCTTCACAAAACGGTATCCAAGCTAAATTGTTGGATGCAAGTAAGGTCGAAGTAGTAGAAGTGCCATTCCCATCTGACTCAGGTAAGCCAAAATTGGAATACCTTGTCAATGGATTTGCAGTCTTCAATAATAAAGATGAAAAGAAAATTGCTGCTGCTAAGAAATTTGTACAGTTCATCGCAGACGACAAAGAATGGGGTCCAAAAGATGTTGTGCGTACAGGTGCCTTCCCAGTTCGTAGTTCATTTGGTAAGTTGTACGATGACAAACGGATGGAAACCATCAGCACATGGACAAAATACTACTCACCATACTACAACACGATCGACGGTTTTGCAGAAATGCGGACCCTATGGTTCCCAATGTTGCAATCTGTTTCAAACGGGGATGAAAAAGCAGAACCAGCTTTGAAGACCTTTACTGAAAAAGCAAACGAAACGATCAAGAAAAAATAGATCATCTATGAAACTCAAATGATCCTTTCATAGAAATAAGAAAGCATAGGCCCCCTCGATTTCTTATCTCCATGTGTAGATTGAAAGAGGGGGCCTTCGTGTTTTCGCTCTCCTAATTATCATATGTAGGAAGGGGCAGTGCCATCCGTTCCACATAGGAATCAAGGAAAAAATAGAAAAAGAACACTAGGAGGTGCCTTGCTGTGAAGGTAAACAAAATCCGAATGAGGGAGACACTCGTTTCCTACGCATTCCTAGCACCCATTTTAATCTTCTTTACGGTCTTTGTCCTAGCACCCATGATTATGGGCTTTGTGACAAGTTTCTTCAACTATTCTATGACATCCTTTAAGTTTGTCGGTTTAGAAAATTATTCCCGCATGTTTGCGGATAAGGTCTTTGTGAAGTCCTTGATCAATACCGTCATCATCGTTATTGGATCCGTTCCAATCGTCGTATTGTTCTCCTTATTTGTAGCTTCTCAGACCTATCATCAAAATGCGATTGCGCGTTCCTTCTACCGTTTCGTTTTCTTCCTTCCAGTTGTTACAGGGAGTGTAGCGGTAACGGTTGTGTGGAAATGGATCTATGATCCACTATCAGGGATTTTGAACTTTGTATTGAAATCTGGACATGTCATCAACCAAAACATTTCTTGGTTGGGGGACAAACACTGGGCTTTGATGGCCATCATCATTATTTTGTTGACCACTTCAGTTGGTCAACCGATCATCCTCTACATCGCTGCTATGGGAAATATTGATAATTCACTTGTAGAAGCCGCGCGTGTGGATGGTGCAACAGAACTGCAAGTTTTCTGGAAAATCAAATGGCCAAGCCTATTGCCAACAACCTTGTACATTGCGATCATTACGACCATTAACTCTTTCCAATGTTTCGCCTTGATCCAATTGTTGACATCAGGAGGTCCTAACTACTCAACGAGTACCCTCATGTACTACCTCTATGAAAAAGCCTTTAAACTCTCTGAATACGGTTATGCCAACACCATGGGTGTCTTCCTTGCGGTGATGATTGCCATTATCAGTTTTGCGCAATTCAAGATCCTTGGAAACGACGTAGAATACTAAAGAAAGGAGCCTCAGATGAAACCAACACAAAAGAAACCCATCACTGCCTTTACAGTGATTTCAACGATCATTTTGCTCCTTTTAACAGTCTTGTTCATTTTCCCATTTTATTGGATTTTGACAGGGGCCTTTAAATCTCAGCCAGACACCATTATGATCCCACCTCAATGGTGGCCAAAGACACCAACCATGGAAAACTTCCAGCAGTTGATGGTACAAAACCCAGCCCTACAATGGTTGTGGAATAGTGTCTTCATCTCCCTTGCAACCATGCTTTTGGTGTGTATGACCTCTTCCTTGGCAGGTTATGTCTTGGCTAAGAAACGCTTCTATGGGCAACGAATTCTCTTTGCCATCTTCATTGCAGCTATGGCCCTTCCGAAACAAGTTGTCTTAGTTCCATTGGTACGGATTATTAACTTTATGGGAATCCATGATACCCTTGCAGCGGTTATTCTACCATTGGTTGGATGGCCATTCGGGGTCTTCTTGATGAAGCAATTTAGTGAAAACATCCCAACAGAACTCTTAGAGTCTGCTAAGATCGATGGTTGTGGAGAGTTGCGGACTTTCTGGAGCGTTGCCTTCCCAATTGTCAAGCCGGGATTTGCAGCCCTTGCCATCTTTACCTTTATCAACACCTGGAACGACTACTTTATGCAATTGGTAATGCTGACTTCTCGTCAAAATCTGACCATTTCACTAGGGGTTGCGACCATGCAGGCCGAAATGGCCACCAACTATGGCTTGATCATGGCTGGGGCAGCCCTAGCTGCAGTGCCAATCGTTACGGTCTTCCTGGTCTTCCAAAAATCCTTCACACAAGGGATTACCATGGGAGCGGTCAAAGGATAAGCCGTCTGCTTGGACAAACGATAGTTGTGTACAGATCGGTTTGCTAGGCTGAGACGTATCGAAAGGATGAGAATATGATATTTGATGATTTAAAAAACATCACCTTTTACAAAGGAATCCACCCCAATCTGGATCAGGCCATTGACTTTCTCTATGAGCATCGGAAGGATTCTTTTGAATTGGGGAGATACGATATTGATGGGGATAAGGTCTTCCTCGTCGTTCAAGAAAATACCCTCAACAAAGCAAAAAATGATCGCTTTGAACACCACAAAAGATATGCCGATTTGCATTTATTGATAGAAGGGCATGAGTTTTCGAGTTATGGATCTCGTGTGACAGGTGAGGCGCTCGCATTTGACGAAGCATCGGACATCGGTTTTGTCCATTGCCAGGAGTCTTATCCGCTTCATCTAGGCTATCATAATTTTGCGATTTTCTTTCCAGGGGAGCCTCACCAACCCAATGGCTATGCAGGGCAAGAAGATATCGTGAAAAAATATCTATTTAAAATTGCGATCGATTAATCACGTTAGAAAGGAGTGCCTATGTCATCTAAGGGGGCAGGATTGATCAAAACCGTTTTTAACACGGACAATGTAGTGATGCGTATCAGTGAGAAGGTTCTCGACTTGGTAACCGTTAATCTTTTATTTGTGCTAAGTTGTTTACCAGTTCTCACGATTGGAATTGCGAAAATTAGTTTGTATCAGACCTTATTTGCCATTAAGCACCAGCGTCGAGTTCCGGTGATTCGTAGTTATGCGAAGGCTTTTCGGGACAATTGGAAAATAGGCTTGCAACTAGGAAGTTTAGAACTGATTGTTGCAGGTATTTGTCTCTTTGATTTATTCTTATTTTGGGGGCAAACTTCCCTAGCTTTCCAAGCTTTGAAAACCATTTGTTTAGGCCTCTTTCTATTTCTTGTGTTGATCTTATTGGCTGCTTATCCGATTGCGGCCCGCTACCAATTGGATTGGAAAGAGTGTTTGCAAAAAGCCATGATTGTGACAGGCTTACATTTTCCTTGGTTCTTTGTCATGGGAAGTGCTCTCTTGCTTCTATGTATGGCTCTTGCAAGCTCAGTTTTAGCTTTCCTATTGGGGCTCATGATCTTTTTCTTGTTCGGCTTTTCAAGCTTGGCTTTTGCACAAGTTGGATTAATGGAAAAGATTTTCGCCCAGTACCGAGAATGAATTGAATTTATTAGTGACAAAAGGAGAAAAAATGTCAGATTTAAAGAAATATGAAGGAGTCATTCCCGCTTTTTACGCCTGCTATGATGACCAAGGAGAAATTAGCCCGGAGCGGGTACGTGCGCTGGTAGAATATTTTATCGCGAAAGGTGTGCAGGGCTTGTATGTCAACGGATCCTCTGGCGAATGTATTTACCAGAGCGTGGCCGATCGCAAGCTGATTCTAGAAGAAGTGATGGCAGTAGCTAAAGGGAAATTGACCATCATTGCTCACGTAGCCTGCAACAACACCAAGGATAGCGTGGAATTGGCACGACATGCAGAAGAACTAGGAGTGGATGCCATTGCGGCCATTCCGCCGATCTATTTCCGCTTGCCAGAATACAGTGTGGCCCACTACTGGAATGAAATCAGTGCAGCCGCACCCAATACAGACTTTGTCATCTATAATATCCCGCAATTGGCAGGGGTTGCTTTGACACCGAGCCTTTACAAGGAAATGTTGAAAAACCCACGGGTGATTGGGGTCAAGAATTCTTCGATGCCTGTTCAGGACATTCAAACCTTTGCTTCTTTAGGAGGCGACGGGCACATTGTCTTTAATGGCCCAGATGAACAATTCTTAGGTGGCCGTCTCATGGGAGCGCATGCAGGGATCGGTGGTACCTATGGTGCGATGCCAGAACTCTTCTTGAAGCTCAATCAGCTGATTGCTGAGAAAGACTTGGAGACTGCGCGTGCCTTGCAGTTTGCTATCAATGACATTATCGGAGTCTTGACGTCTGCTCATGGCAATATGTATGCGGTCATCAAAGCGGTTTTGCGCATCAATGAAGGTTTGGACTTGGGATCTGTTCGCTCCCCTTTGACGCCAGTAGTAGAAGCGGATCAAGAAGTGATTCAATGTGCTGCTCAACTCATTCAGGACACAAAAGCCAGATTCCTTTGATCAAAGGAGGTCTAGATGAATCCATATGTTGTAATTGATATCGGAGGGACCAGTATCAAGTATGGTCTAGCCGATGCAAAAGGGCAACTCCTGGAGACCCATGAAATGCCAACGGAGGCCCAAAAAGGAGGACCTCACATTCTTAGCACAACAAAGGAAATCGTAGCCCGTTATTTGAAGAAGCATCCTTTGGCAGGGGTTGCGATTTCTTCGGCTGGAATGGTAGATCCTGATAAGGGAGAAATCTTTTATGCTGGCCCACAAATTCCCAACTATGCAGGCACCCAATTCAAAAAGGAAATCGAAGAGACCTTTCAGATCCCTTGCGAGATTGAAAATGATGTCAACTGTGCCGGTCTCGCAGAAGTCACTACAGGCCATGCAAAAGGATCGAACAATGCTGTTTGCTTGACAATTGGGACAGGGATCGGCGGTTGCCTCTTGCTCGATGGTCAGGTCTTTCATGGCTTTAGCAATTCAGCCTGTGAGGTTGGCTATCTTCATTTGCCAGACGGTGCCTTTCAGGATCTAGCTTCAACGACGGCTTTAGTCGAGTATGTGGCAGAACATCATGGTGATCCTGTGGAACAGTGGAATGGTCGCCGTATCTTCAAGCAGGCAACTGAAGGAGATAAAATTTGTATGGCTGGAATTGATCGGATGGTGACCTACCTTGGAAAAGGACTGGCCAATATCGCCTATGTGGTCAATCCAGAGGTCATCGTTCTTGGAGGGGGGATTATGGCCCAGGAAGCGATCCTGAAACCTAAAATCTATCAAACGCTGTGTGCCGAACTGGTTCCTAGCCTAGCAGATAAGATCCGTTTGGAATTTGCCCACCACCAAAACGCTGCGGGTATGTTGGGGGCCTACTACCACTTTAGACAAAAACATGGAACATAAAACAAGTCGCGCTGGCGACTTGTTTTTGATTCATCAAAAAAAGCATGAAAGATGAAGAAAACTTGATCTTTTATGCTTTTTAAATAGGGAGACCATATTAAGATTTTCGAGAACGTTGAGCAGAAAGCTTTTTGTTTTCCCAGTAGCTATTAAAGACAATTTCCTTTTGTTCTCGGCTTTTATTAAGGAAATGAGCATAGATCAAATCGACCACAATGAGGAGTGGTAAAATAGCGGAGATTCGATCGATATAGGTATTACTAGGAAGAGGTGCGGCCGGTAACACTTCTGTGAATCCTTGGTGGATGGCAGCCGGGTTAGCGGTCACAAGAACCGTTTTAGCCCCTTTTTCTTTGGCGTCCAGGAGACTGTCTGTAATGGAGTTGGTGCCTCCTGACAATGAGAAACCGATGACTAAACAAGAGGAATCGAGAATACTGGTCGTCCAAGCAAAGCCATCTTGATCAGTCAGGGCTTCACAAACGACACCCAGTCGCATAAAGCGCAATTTCATTTCTCGGGCGACTAAACCGGAACTACCAATCCCGAAGAAATAGACTCGGTCTACATGATCGATTAGTTCAGCTACCCGATCTAATTGGGAATCTTTTACCAGGCTTTCAGTGACGTTACTGACATGGTGGTAGCGTTGCAAGACACTGAGAGTGAGTTCGTCATGCTCTTGCACCTGTTTTTGATTTTTGGTTTCTTCGTTAAAGTGATAGACAAATTCCCGATAGCCAGTGAAGCCACATTTTTGAGAGAAACGCGTTAAAGCTGCCTTTGAGACATGGAGTAGCTCAGTTACACGAGAAGAGGACAGGGAGTGCTGTCGTGCTTCGGATGATAAAAAATATTGGGCAATGTCGCGTTCCATATCCGTTAACTCAGCTTCATGGCTGGCGATAATGGTGCGTAAATCTTGATCTTGTTTCACAGCAATCCTCCTTTCTCACAGGATGAAATAACAGGATGCTCCTATAATATATTACACATTATAACATGGGGACCCGCTTTATTCAAGTAAAAGCAAGTAAGAAATACTGAAACTAGGAACAGGATATAAGAAAAGAAGAGAACGCTACCAATCTTGACAGTAGGGGCTTGTTGGTTGTCCACAATTTTCTGAAAATTCCCGGTTGGGCCTGAACAAACGCTATGAATTGTGGTATAATTTAAGATAATTGTACTGTTGTTGGAAGAACAATAGTTGAATAAGGAGGTGTGACGATGTCGAATGCAACACTCGAGATGATGCAAGAGATCGAGCAAGCTGCTCAGGGCGTGGTCGTAGGCTATGAAGCTCAAGTCGAACAAATCCGAACGGATTCGCGCGATCGCCTTGCAACAGTGGCACAGCATTACGATGAGGAAACCAAGCAATTGGTCACAGAGGCAGAAAAAAACGCCCAAGAAAGACTCGTCCGTTTAACGAAAGATCTGGAAGAAACGGTTGCGCGCAATGATGCCAGGGTACAAGAGGCGATGACCGATAAGCGAACTGGGTTAGTTGAAGCCATTGTAGAAAAGGTGGTAGCAAGCTATGGCCGTTAGTCAGATGCAAAAACTGTCCCTCATCTTGCCCAAAGATGACTTGGACAGTCTCCTACTAGCGCTACAGTCTGAGGCAAAAATCCAGATTTATGACCTAAGTGAACAGGAAGAGTGGCAGGCTGCCTTTGAGGCAAATACCTTGTCTCAACCCTTGACAGAGGACAATCGTCAAGCCCTGGTAGAGCTGCAAAAACGTCAAGAACAAGTTGAAAAAATGATTCAGACTCTGGAGCCTTACATGCCTGAGAAGAAGGCCCTGCAAGCTCTAAAGGAAGAACCCTTAAGCTTGTCTTTTGATGACTTGCAGGCCCACGGGATGATTCGAGATGAGGATCTTCTATTGACCAAGTTGAAACGCCAATTGCGCGTGTTAGACAAGGCTCGTCAGAAGATTGCGGATGCAAAGGCAGAGATAGAGCGCTTAGAAAAATGGCGACCGTTAGAGGTGACGCCAGCTGCCCTCGCTAATTTTCACTATGTGCATGGCTTGATTGGGACCATCCCAAATAGCGATACAGACGCTGTTCGTTCTTCCTTAAAAGCTCATCCTGAGCTGGAGCTAGAAGAAGTCTTTACGTCTGAAACCGAACACGGCTATGTCATCTTGTATCGCTCGGGAGATCGTGTAGCTGTTCAGGAGCTTCTAGAAGACCATGGGTTCAAAGAATTGGACTATGAAGAAGAGCAGGTCCCGGCCGCCTACTTGGATCGCCTAGAAGGGGAAATCAAAGAGCAAGAAGCTGTAGTTGCAGCAACCCTAGCAGAGTTGCAAAACTCCCAGAAGGAGCTGGACCAGCTCAAGTACCAGATGGATTACTTGCTGAGTTTGGGAGCTCGTGAGGAAGCCAAGTCGTTTCTTGCCAGCACGCAAAGCTTGGTAGCTCTAGAGGGTTGGATTGAAACCTCCCAAGTGGCCTCATTGCGAGACTTCTTGCAAGAAGGTTTTGGTTCTCGGGTCTTACTAGAGACACGCGATGTGACGGAAAAAGATTGGGATGACGTTCCGATCCAGTTGCGAAATAATGCCTTGGTAGAGCCCTTTGAATTAGTCACAGAGATGTACGCCCTGCCTAAATATTACGAGAAAGATCCGACACCGATCGTTTCTCTCTTCTACTTTGTTTTCTTTGGCATGATGGTCGCAGATATCGGTTATGGACTGTTGCTAACGGTGGCGACAGGCTTTGCCCTTAAAGCCTTTAAGCTCAAGTCTGGTACAGCCAAGAACCTTCGTTTCTTCAGTCTCCTCGGGATTTCAGTTGCCCTTTGGGGTGTGGTCTATGGCTCTTTCTTTGGATTTGAGATGCCTTTTGCCTTGATCAGTACGACTAGTAACGCTATGACCATCCTGATCCTGTCAGTAGTCTTTGGTTTTGTCACTGTCTTAGTGGGCCTCTTCCTAGGGGGAATGAAAAATGTTCGCCTCAAAGACTACACGGAAGCCTATAATGCGGGCTTTGCTTGGGTCCTGATCTTACTTGGTTTAATGCTTCTAGCAGTAGGCAATATCTTGCCAGGGATGAGCCTTCTAGTTCCGATTGGCAAGTGGCTGGCTATTTTGAATGCCATTGGGATCTTGATTGTTTCCATTGTCAGTGCCAAGAAGCTATCCGGTCTAGCCTCTGGTCTCTTTAACCTCTACAATGTCAGTGGCTATGTCGGAGACTTGGTCAGCTTCACCCGTTTGATGGCCTTGGGCTTGTCTGGAGCCAGTATCGGTTCGGCCTTCAACCTCATTGTCAATCTCTTCCCACCGCTTGGACGGTTTACGGTAGGGCTTCTGCTCTTTATCGTCCTACATGCCATTAATATGTTCCTGTCCTTCTTGTCAGGATATGTGCATGGAGCCCGTTTGATCTTTGTGGAGTTCTTCGGTAAGTTCTACGAAGGAGGAGGCAAGCCATTTCGTCCTCTCAAACCTTCTGAACGCTATATTAAAACAAAAAAATAAGTATTATCTTTAATAAATAGGAGTAAATTCATGGAATCTTTAGCATCATATTTTTCAGCCCATGGGGGCGCCTTCTTTGCAGCATTTGGTGTGGCGATTGCCGTTGCACTTAGTGGAATGGGATCTGCCCTTGGGGTTGGTAAAACGGGTCAAGCAGCAGCAGCGCTCTTGAAAGAACAACCTGAAAAATTTGCCCAAGCCTTGATTTTGCAATTGTTGCCAGGTACACAAGGTTTGTACGGTTTCGTTATCGGGATCTTGATCTGGTTGCAAATTAAGCCAGATATGCCACTTGAAACAGGGGTTGCTTACTTCTTTACAGCTCTTCCAGTTGCGATCGTTGGTTATTTCTCAGCCAAACACCAAGGAAATGTTGCGACAGCAGGGATGCAAATCTTGGCCAAACGCCCTGAAGACATGATGAAAGGGGTTATCCTTGCGGCCATGGTTGAAACCTACGCCATCTTGGCCTTCGTTGTGTCCTTCCTATTGACCCTACGCGTCGGCTAAGAGCTAGCTTTGATGGATTCGCCTTGCGAGGCGAAAAACACAAGACGCATGCAATAGGAGAAAAAACGATATGGATGAACAAACCCAATTAAAGGATTCGATCTTGGCCCAAGCCCACGAAAAAGGCCGTAAACTCTTAGAAGAGGCCAAGGAAACCATCCTAAAAGAAGAGACTGCGCAAGAAGAGCGTTTGATCCAAGATAAACTCAATCAACGCTCCGAGCAGCTCAAGCGGATTCAACGTCAATTGCAACGTGAAACCCAACAAATCGAAAATAAAAAACGCCAATCAACCCTTGTCACCAAGCAACGAGTCTTAAAGGATCTCTTTGCAGATGCTTATGAAGCGATGGTGGCTTGGCCCCTTGAAAGGGAAATGCAGTTTGTAGATGCGGTCTTAGATCGCTATCAGGGACAAGTTGTGACCCTGACCTTCGGGGCGGTGAGCGCTGCTAAATTTGATTCAGCAGCTCTCGAGAGATTGAAGCAGACGCATCAGAATGTGACGGTTGCAGATGCAACAATCCCAGCTCAAGCAGGCTTTATCCTGTCGGTTGGGAAGATTGATGACAACTATCTCTACCGTGATTTGGTGGATTCCATTTGGGAGCAAGAAAGCTACCAGATGGCAGCCAGCATTTTCACAGATGAAGAGAACTAGGAGGTTGCAATGAGCGAACGGACCTATTCTCAAGTCAATACAGGAATCAGCGTACGTGAGGCTAGTTTTGTCAGTCCCAGTCAGTTCGAGCAGTTGCTTGCAAGTCCCTCCAGCGAGAGTCGAGAAGGCTTGTTGCAGGGGACGTCTTATGCTTTAGACAGCCACGAGATCAAGGATTTATCAGCCCTTGAAGCCCGTCTGATGGCAGCCTTGTTGGCAGAATACCAATGGGCTTTTGAGGTAAGCCCTCAGTCAGACTTGGTTAGCCTTTTTACCTTGAAATACACCTATCATAATCTCAAGGTCTATCTAAAACACAAGGCGACAGAGCGCAAGTTGGGGCACTTATTGATCCCTATCGGTCCTTATTCTCTTGATGTGCTCGAGCATTTGGTGGCGACCTTTTCTGCGGAGCATTGCCCAGCCTTTATGGCGGAAGAAGTGGCTGCAACCTGGCAAGAATTCCAAGACTATCAGGACTTGCGGGTTCTCGAAATTGGGATGGACTTAGCTTATTTTAAACACCTGAGATACTTAGGCGACAGTCTAGATCATCCGACTCTGAAGCAGTTGGTAGACGTGACCATTGACTTTTACAATGCGATTACAGTTAAGCGGGCCTTGGATCAGCAAAAACCGCATAGCTTTATGCACCAATTACTCTCAGATGAAGGTAGTCTCAGTGCCCATCAGGTGATCGACCTGCTAGAATCCGGTCAGTGGTTGACCTGGTTTTATCAAGTCAATCCGCTGGAGTACGATCTCGCCTTAGAGACTTATGAAGAAAAGATGCGCACTGGTCAACTAAAGACCGTAGAGTTGGAGTATTTAGAGAGTTTGGTGAAATTCAGTCTTCTAGATGCTGGCCGTTTTGAAGTCGATGGACCACTCCCTCTTGTTCGTTATCTTTACGGAAAAGAGTTAGAGGTGACCAACCTTCGTTTGGTCCTCTCAGGTTTGGACAATGGTTTTCCGCTAGCAGACATCAAAGAAAGGATGAGACCGATTTATGGACAAACAGACCTATAAGATCGCCGTTGTGGGCAATCGGGACGCCATCCTTCCTTTTCGCCTGATTGGCTTTCAAACCTATCCGGTCACAGAGCCGCAAGAAGCGATCAATACCTTGCGAAAACTCAGTCGGGAAAACTTCGGGATTATCTACCTGACAGAGGATATTGCTCAGGCCATTCCAGATACAGTGGCTTTTTACGACCAGCAGCTGACACCGGCTCTGATTCTTATCCCGACCCATAGAGGGACTACGGGACTCGGCCAACAGCGGATTCGTGATAATGTCGAAAAAGCAGTGGGACAGGATATTTTATGAGAACAAATGAATTTGGCCAAGCGATTGGCGATGCACTGCCGGATTTTACACCGGGGCGTCTGCCAGCTATTGAGCGGATCGAAGGTCGCTATACCGTGATCGAGCGCCTCTCAAAAGAAAAACATGGAGCAGATCTTTATCAGGTCTACGGGCCGGACTCCCCAGCAGCGATGTGGACCTTTCTGTTCAAAGGCCCTGCCCGTAATGAGGAGGAGTGGGACCACTTATTAGATGATCTCATGACAGCCCAAGGTCGCTTTTACTATGCGATTGTAGACAAAGATTCAGGCAAGGCTTTGGGGACTTTCTCTCTCATGCGGATCGATCAAGCCAACCGGGTGATCGAAGTTGGAGCAGTGACCTACTCACCAGCGCTCCAAAAAACACGCATGGCTACGGAAGCCCAGTATCTGTTAGCGCGTTACGTGTTTGAAGATTTAGGCTACCGCCGCTATGAGTGGAAATGCGATGCCTTAAACCAAGCATCTCGCAAAGCAGCTGAGCGCTTAGGGTTCACCTATGAAGGCTGTTTCCGTCAGGCTGTTGTTTATAAAGGTCGTACCCGTGATACAGACTGGTTGTCCATCATTGGCCAAGAGTGGCCAGAAATCAAACAGCGCTTCGAAGCCTGGTTGGATCCAAGCAATTTCGATGCCAATGGCCAACAAAAGCAAGCTCTAAGAGAGATAGTACAAAAGTAAAACAAAGAAACAAAGGATTCCCAGGAGGAATACATGACTCAAGGAAAAATTATCAAAGTTTCCGGTCCCTTGGTGGTTGCATCAGGGATGCAGGAGGCCAATATTCAAGACATTTGCCGGGTCGGCGATCTTGGTTTGATTGGCGAAATTATTGAGATGCGGCGGGACGAAGCCTCTATCCAAGTATATGAAGAAACGTCTGGAGTCGGTCCAGGAGAACCAGTGGTCACAACCGGAGCTCCCCTTTCTGTTGAATTGGGACCAGGTTTGATCTCTCAGATGTTTGACGGGATCCAACGCCCCTTGGAACGCTTCCAAGAAGTTACTGCCAGTGACTTTTTGGTTCGTGGGGTGCAAGTTCCGAATCTAGATCGGGACACCAAATGGGCCTTCGAACCAAGTGTGACTGAAGGGACAGAGGTGGTTGCAGGAGACATCGTCGGTACTGTTCAAGAGACCAATATGGTGGAACACCGCATCATGGTACCCTTTGGTGTGAGTGGACGTGTGACTAAGATCGCAGCAGGTTCTTACACGGTGGAAGAGCCGGTCTATGAGATCGAGCAGGCAGATGGCAGTCTCTTTACTGGTACTTTGATGCAAAAATGGCCAGTTCGTCGAGGCCGTCCCTTTGCACAAAAACTGATTCCAGTAGAGCCTTTGGTCACCGGTCAACGGGTCATCGATACCTTCTTCCCTGTGACTAAAGGTGGAGCTGCAGCTGTTCCGGGTCCTTTCGGAGCTGGAAAAACAGTCGTGCAACACCAGGTGGCCAAGTTTGCCAATGTAGACATCGTAATTTACGTGGGTTGTGGGGAACGTGGAAATGAAATGACGGACGTTCTGAATGAATTTCCAGAATTGATCGATCCAACGACCGGTCAATCCATCATGCAACGGACCGTTCTGATTGCCAACACTTCGAACATGCCAGTAGCGGCGCGGGAAGCTTCCATCTACACAGGGATTACCATTGCCGAATACTTCCGCGATATGGGCTACTCCGTTGCCATCATGGCGGACTCTACTTCTCGTTGGGCAGAAGCTCTTCGTGAAATGTCTGGTCGTCTAGAAGAAATGCCAGGGGATGAAGGCTACCCAGCCTATCTTGGTAGCCGGATCGCCGAATACTACGAGCGTGCAGGTCGGGTCAAGACACTCGGGACCACTGCGCGTGAAGGTTCGATTACTGCCATCGGTGCCGTCTCTCCTCCGGGTGGAGATATTTCAGAGCCGGTAACGCAAAATACCTTGCGGATTGTCAAGGTCTTCTGGGGACTAGATGCTCAATTGGCCCAACGTCGTCACTTCCCAGCCATCAACTGGTTGAGTTCTTATTCGCTTTACCAAGATGAAGTCGGTCGCTATATCGATCTACATGAACAAATCAGCTGGTCTGAAAAAGTGACCCGCGCTATGAACTTGCTTCAAAAGGAAAGTGAATTGCAAGAAATCGTCCGCTTGGTTGGTCTAGATTCCTTGTCTGAAAAAGACCGCTTGACCATGAATGCGGCCAAGATGATCCGCGAAGACTACCTGCAACAAAATGCCTTTGATGAGGTCGATACCTATACCTCTTTCAGCAAGCAGGTGGCCTTGTTGACCAACATTTTGACCTTTGACCAAGAAAGTCAAAAAGCACTAGAATTAGGGGCTTACTTCACAGAAATCATGGAAGGGACCGTGGCTCTTCGAGACCGCATTGCCCGTAGCAAGTTCATCCATGAGGATCAGTTGGCAACCATTCAAGCCCTGAAAGAAGAAATCGTAGAAACCCTACACCAAATCGTCGCAAAAGGAGGAGTAGACAATGAGCGTGATTAAAGAATACCGTACTGTCAGCGAAGTTGTTGGTCCCTTGATGATTGTCGATCAGGTCGAAGGGGTTCACTACAATGAACTAGTAGAAATCAAGCTTCATGACGGAACGACCCGTCAGGGACAAGTCCTCGAAGTCCAAGAAGACAAGGCTATGGTCCAGCTCTTTGAAGGATCTAGCGGGATCAACTTGGAAAAAGCCAAAGTCCGCTTTACCGGACGTCCCCTAGAACTTCCTGTGTCTGAAGACATGGTCGGACGCATCTTTAATGGGATGGGCAAGCCAATCGATGGCGGTCCAGAGATTATCCCAGAGAAGTACTTGGACATTGATGGACAAGCTATTAACCCTGTTTCGCGGGACTATCCGGATGAATTTATCCAGACAGGGATCTCAGCCATTGACCATTTGAATACCTTGGTTCGGGGCCAAAAACTCCCAGTATTCTCAGGTTCTGGTCTTCCTCACAAGGAGTTGGCGGCTCAGATTGCTCGTCAAGCGACGGTCCTTAATTCTGAAGAAAACTTCGCCGTGGTCTTTGCGGCTATGGGAATTACCTTTGAAGAAGCCGAGTTCTTTATGAACGACCTTCGGGAGACAGGTGCAATTGACCGCTCTGTCCTCTTCATCAACCTAGCCAATGACCCAGCTATCGAACGGATTGCCACTCCTCGGATCGCCTTGACAGCCGCCGAATATTTGGCCTATGAAAAAGATATGCACGTCTTGGTTATCATGACGGATATGACCAACTACTGTGAAGCCCTTCGGGAAGTATCCGCTGCCCGCCGGGAGGTTCCAGGACGTCGGGGCTATCCAGGTTACCTCTATACTAACCTCTCAACCCTCTACGAACGTGCAGGACGCTTGGTTGGAAAGAAAGGATCTGTGACTCAGATTCCAATCCTCTCCATGCCAGAAGATGACATCACCCACCCCATCCCTGACTTGACAGGCTACATCACCGAAGGTCAGATTATTCTGTCCCGCGATCTCTACAATAGTGGTTACCGCCCACCGATCAATGTTCTTCCATCCCTTTCTCGTTTGAAGGACAAGGGTTCTGGTGAAGGCAAGACTCGGGAAGACCATGCGGCGACCATGAACCAGCTCTTTGCGGCCTACGCCCAAGGGAAACAAGCCAAAGAACTGGCTGTAGTACTTGGGGAGTCTGCCTTGTCAGATACGGACAAGCTCTATGTCAAATTTACCGATCGCTTTGAGCAGGAATACATCAATCAAGGTTTCACCACTAATCGTACGATTGAGGAAAGTTTGGATCTCGGTTGGGAACTCTTATCCATCCTTCCACGAACAGAGCTTAAACGGATCAAGGATGAGATGATTGACAAGTATCTGCCAAACAAAGAGGATTAGCCTATGGCACGATTAAATGTAAAACCAACTCGGATGGAGCTCAATATTCTCAAAGAGCGCCTCAAGACAGCAACCCGGGGGCATAAGTTGCTCAAGGATAAGCGGGATGAACTCATGCGCCGTTTTATTGAAGCTGTGCGTGAGAATAATCGTCTGCGCCAAAAGGTGGAGGCAGCACTGGTGGGCAATATGCAAGATTTCGTGATGGCCAAGTCCCTAGAGAGTGACCTCATGGTAGAAGAAATCTTTGCTGTACCCACTCGAGAAGTGATGCTCCATATCGAGGAAGAAAATGTCATGAGTGTGCGCGTGCCCAAGCTCCATGCCCGTATCGATAATCCATACGGAGATGATGAAGGGGACGTGGTTTATAGCTACCTTGCCTCCAATAGTCAAATGGACAGCACTATTCAAGAAATGGGGGATCTACTCCCAGATTTGCTCAAGTTAGCGGAAATCGAAAAAAGCTGCCAACTCATGGCAGATGAAATCGAGAAAACCCGCCGTCGAGTGAACGGACTCGAGTATGCGACCATCCCAGATCTCAAAGAGACTATCTACTATATCGAAATGAAACTCGAAGAAGCCGAACGCGCCAACCTCGTCAGAATCATGAAGGTAAAATAAGATACAAAGCCGTTAAGCAACTCAAAGGAAAATAGGGAGCAGGACAGAAGCACTGTTGTATAGAATGCTTCGTTGTCCTGCCCCCACAAGGCTGATTAGGATTTTTCCGAGCTCTTAAAGCGAGAGAAAAATCCAATCAGCTACTGTGCCTTTGAAGTTAGTACTATTACAGTTTGCGTTTTTCACCCAGCATTTAGGGCGTGTTCAATTACTTAAAAAAGACAAGAACCTCATCAAGGAAACGTTCCTAGATGAGGTTCTTTTGCACCATCTTTTTATGTTACTAGTTTGTAACAATGTGACAAGAAAGACGAAATGTTACAAGAAAAATACAGTTTTGTTAAATAGCCAAAAAGGCCTTTTATTATTATTTAATTGTGATAAGATAGAATAGTAGTTCATTTGTTCAAGAAAATCTTGAGCAAAAAACAAAGAAAAAAGAGGATAAAAGATGAAATTAAAAGTTAATACGAAAGCCTTGATCGCTTCAACAGTAGCTCTTGCAGTGATTCCATTTACAAAAGCCACTGCAGAAACACTTGAAGATTGGGTAGCTCGCTCAGTAGATGAAATCAAACATGATATCCAACAAAGCGGTGAAAACCAACAAACTTATACCATCAAATATGGTGATACATTGAGTTCGATCGCAGAAGCGCTTGGAATCGATGTTCATGTGTTGGCAAACTTGAACAACATCAGCAACATGGATTTGATCTACCCAGGTACTGTTTTGAAAACAACAGTGAATGATCAAAAAGAAGTAACTTCAGTTGAAATCCAAACTCCTCAAGCAGGTGCGACAGATGCAACCGTTGCAAGTGCTGACTTGACAACAAACCAAGTGACAGTTGATGACCAAACAGTTGCTGTCAACGATTTGTCAAAACCAGTTAACGAAGACAACAAAGCTGTTCCAGTTGCTCCAGCAGCGGAAACTCAAGAAGCCCCAGCGGAAGCTCCAGTAGTTGAAGTACCAGCAGCAGAAACACCAGCACAACCAGCTGTTCCAGAAACACCAAACTACGGTGCTCCAGCTGTCAATGTTGAAGTTCAAAATCAAGAAGTAGCGCCAGCTGCTCCTCAATCTGCTCCAGTAGCGGAAACACCTGCTGAAACACCAGCTTCTGCTCCTGAAGCTCCAGCAGAGGAAGCTCCAGCACAACCAGTAGCAGAAACGGCTGCTACACCTGAAGTGCAACCACTAGCATCAACTCCAACAGCTGCAAATGCCATTCCAACTGATCCACACCTTCAACCGCAAGCGGAAGCTTTCCGTCAAGAAATCGCTGCGAAATTCGGTATCACAAATATCGGTGGTTACCGTGAAGGGGATCCAGAAGACCACGGTAAAGGGCTTGCAGTAGACGTAATGGTTCCGACAAGTTCTGAATTTGGAGATCAAGTTGCCCAATATGCAATTGACAACATGGACCGTGCAGGTATCTCATACATCATCTGGAAACAACAATTCTACATGCCAGTCGACAACATTTACGGACCTGCTAACACATGGAACCAAATGCCAGACCGTGGTGGAGATACAGCAAACCACTACGATCACGTACATATCTCATTTAACGGATAATAAAATTTCGAACTAGGACAAGTGCCTAGTTCTTTTTTTGTATGCACAAAAAAGGCCGGAAGACGAATCTTCCAGCCAGACGATGGTTATAAAATATGATCAACTTTTTCCACCTGATAAAGGGCAATCGCCATGATAATGGTTAAGACCAGTAACATAAGAATGGCAGGTGTCCAAGAGTGGAAGAGAGATTTGCTATATCCAAAGAGGATGGGCCCAAAGGCTGCAAAGACGTAGCCTCCTGTTTGGGCAAGACCAGAAAGTTGAGCTGTTTTTTCAGGTGTACTGGATTTCATGGAGAAAGCGACCATGAGGTAAGGGAAGAGCGAACTAACGGAACTTCCAATCAGGGCATTTAATACCAACCAATAGAAGAAGTTGCTGGTCGGGATTAAGAGCATGGCTACCCCCAGAATCCCTGCTCCGACAACAATCGCAAGCATCAAGTGTCGATTGCGATCGGATAACCGTGTGGTTAAACTTGGGATCGTCAAGGAGAATGGGAGACTGATCAGGGTGAACACGGAGGCCAGTAGTCCAGATTCAACCTTTGAAAGGCCAGCTTGAACAGCCATGGTCGGAAGCCAGGTCATACTTGTGTAGAAAAGCAGTGACTGCAAGCCTCCAAAAATCATGATAGCCCAGACATATTTATTGGTATACCACTTGCTACTAGATTCCGTAGTGGTCGTCTTTTTTAGATGGTGGTTGTAGCGAATGTTAGGAATCCAGATGACCAAAGCAAGAGCACACAAGGCTGTCAAGATGTTGACCAAACCTTGCCAAGAAGTGGCTTTGGTGATCGGAACAGCGACAGAAGAGGCGATCGCTGTGGACATCCCCATAGAAGTGATGTACAAAGTGGTCAGAATGCCTAGTTGACGGGGTCTGTTCGCTTGAATCAGGCTTGGAAGCAGCACATTGAGAAAGGCGATGCCAGCTCCAATCAAGATGGTTCCCAGATAGAGGAAGGGGAGGTTGATAATCCGAATGGCAGATCCGATCGTAATCGCGATCAAAACTAGGAGAAAGAGGCGCTCAATCCCCAACCTTTTAGCAAATTGAATCGCAAAAGGTGAGAAAATGGCAAAGGTGAGCAGTGGCAAGCTAGTCAATAGTCCCAGAGAGTTCACATCTACCCCCAAACCAGCAGCGATGTCAGACAAGACCGTCGGAAGCGTAGTAAATGGTGTTCGTAAAACAATCCCAAGCATAATGATGCCCGGGACGAATAATATAGAATGTGTTTTTTTCATAAATCCTCCTCTGACAAAAATTCTATTCATTATAACATAGATTGAGGCTAAATTGGAGTATTTCTACAAATGAAAGAGAAGAATCGTAGTTCTCACTCCCATGGAAAAAGCCACCGGTTTTGGTGGCTCTTATAGGGAGATTATTATGAAAAAGTTTAGGATTTTCTATCAAACAAAGTTAGGAGGTCTTTATTTGATGGTTTTATTATAAGGCGGTTTGCTTAAAGAAAACTTAAGAAAAGGCGCTGTGTATGAGAATCGGTCTTAAGGCTGATAAAATGTATTAGCTAGCATCACAAATAAGCTGTGTTTTTATTTATAATAACTTTTTCTTTTTAAAGGATGTAGTTTCCGCTCTGCTTAAACTGCATCAACGTACCTAAGCTCACTAACGTTTGCTAAGGGAATAAGGACCGTAGTTTTCGCTTCGCTCAAACTGCATCAATATCTCTAAATTCGGTTGAACTCTCTGAGTTCACCTCATTAAGAGATATAGAAAAGCCACCGGTTTTGGTGGCTCTTATAGGGAGATTATTATGAAAAAGTTTAGGATTTTCTATCAAACAAAGTTAGGAGGTCTTCATTTGATGGTTTTATTATAAGGCTGATTTCTTAAAGAAAACTTAAGAAAAGACGCTGTTTATAAGAATCGGTCTTAGGTCTGATATTTTTTTACAACAGAAACTATTTAGATTTTTTTCTAAATAGAGTTGACAAACCCATCCGAAAGTACTAGAATCTATTTAGAAAGATTTCTAAATAGATTAGAGGAGATAGAGAATGAATTTTGCGCAAACATTTAAAGCTTTATCGAATCCGATAAGAAGAAGTATCTTAGAACTGCTAAAGGCGGGGAAATTATCTGCTGGTGATATCGCTGGCCACTTTGATGTAGCAGGAGCGACCATTTCCCATCATTTAAGCCTCCTCAAGCAGGCAGATTTAATTCGAGAGGAAAAAGAGAAGAATTTTATCTACTATGAACTCAATACTTCTGTCTTGGAGGATTTAATGGTCTGGCTCGTTGATTTGAAAGGAGACTCTACTGATGAAAACGAATAAAAAACTATTGATATTAACCTCTATGGTGATCCTTTTCCCCATACTTTGGGGGCTGATGATTTGGTCGCAATTGCCTAACCAAATCCCGATTCACTTCAATTTTGCTGGCCAGGCCAATAACTTCCAATCGAAACCCCTGGTTGTGTTTGGTCTTCCTATTTTCGATCTCATGGTGCATCTGTTTATGATCTTTATGATCGGTCGCGATTCTAAGAATAGCGCTATGAATGAAAAAATGATCAGAGCGATTTACTGGTTGACCCCAATCGTTTCCTTAAGTACCTCCTATCTCATCTATAGCAAGGCGCTAGGATCTACTACCAATCCATCAGTTTTTGTTTCGGTTCTGCTGGGTCTCATCTTTGTAATCATGGGCAATTACATGCCTAAGCTAAAAGTGAATCACACGGTAGGAATCCGTCTGCCTTGGACCTTACAGAGTGAGGATAACTGGCACAAAACCCATCGCTTGGCAGGGAAGTTGTGGGTTCTCGGAGGCTTAATCCTCCTACTGGAAGCAGGCCTTCAATTCGCGCTTTCTTATGTACTGGTGCTGGTCATCCTCGCCATTGTGTTAATCCCTGTGATGTACTCTTATCAATTAAGTCGGAAAAATCGTTAGTATGAAAAGACAACCAGAGAAGAAGCCAGTCGGGAGCTGTTTTCTTTTCCGGTTGTTTTTGCTTATTCATCGTTTCAAATTTAAAACTTTCAGGAAAATATTTATTTTTCGGAAAGTCAAGATTTTGTTATTATTTATGATATACTGGTACCGTAATTATATCCTTACAGAGGTTAAGTAAGGGTTTCAGTACACGTCAATAGATGTCAAAATATTGATTTTAAGCGATTTTTGATTTTTGGAAACTCATTATATCGCACTACAAATCAATAAAAACTCTACCTCTTACTCTACCTTTTTTAGATAAATATATCATCTGGATATTGAAGTTAAGCCCTGCTATCATTTCGATGGCAGGGCTTTTTAATGTTTGGGACACTACCTTCTTATCTATATTTTGATGGAGCTGAAGTTGACATCTACAAAGTTTAATGTTAGAATACATTCAAAAATATATTTGAATGAGGTGTTTTATGATTCAAAATATTGTTACTTCAATAATCCTGTATTCTGGGACAGCCGTAGACTTACTTATTATCCTAATGTTATTTTTTGCCAAAAGAAAAAGCAGAAAGGACATTATTAACATCTATTTAGGACAATTTCTAGGCTCTGTTAGTCTAATATTCCTAAGTTTGCTTTTTGCATTTGTCTTAAATTATATTCCTAGTAAAGAGATTTTAGGTTTACTCGGTTTGATTCCAATTTTCCTAGGCCTCAAAGTTTTGCTTTTAGGAGATTCTGATGGAGAAGCTATTGCAAAAGATGGTTTGCGAAAAGACAATAAAAACTTGATTTTTCTAGTCGCTATGATTACTTTTGCAAGTTGTGGCGCTGACAATATTGGTGTCTTTGTCCCATATTTTACCACCTTAAATTTAGCGAATTTGATAGTAACTTTACTTACTTTTCTAGTCATGATTTATCTCTTGGTTTTTTCTGCCCAAAAATT